>NZ_SOFK01000034.1:0-79188 GCF_004402675.1 Cryobacterium sp. MDB2-A-1
CCGATCTCCACAGCTTCCACAATCGGCGCCACCGCCTCCTCCCGCCGCCCCACCCCGGACAGCTGGTTCGAGAGAGTGTGCATAGAACCGGCAAGGTCGGATTCGTACGCGGCCGGATTCACCTTCGCCAACCGGCGACGGATCTCAACCGCCTCCACGATCGGCACCACCGCCTCCTCCCGCCGCCCCACCCCGGACAGCCGGTTCGAGAGAGTGTTCAAGGACATGGCAAGGTCGGATTCGTACGCTGCCGGATTCACCGCCGCCAACCGGCGACGGATCTCCACCGCCTCCACGATCGGCACCACCGCCTCCTCCCGCCGCCCCACCCCGGACAGCCGGAGCGAGAGAGTGTTCAAGGACATGGCAAGGCCGGGCTCGTACGCGGTCGGATTCACCTCCGCCAACCGGCGATAGATCTCCACCGCCTCCACGATCGGCACCACCGCCTCCTCCCGCCGCCCCACCCCGGACAGCAGGAGCGACAGATTGTTCAAGTACCCGGCAAGGCCGGGCTCGTACGCGGCCGGGTCACCTGCCGTGGCACGGAGGGCATTCACGTGCTGTTGGGTNCTCGTACGCGGCCGGGTCACCTGCCGTGGCACGGAGGGCATTCACGTGCTGTTGGGTGAGGGTGAGGGCAAGTCCGTTGAGGATGACGTCCTTCCGTGCCGGCAGGATGTTGAGGGCGTTCTGTAGGGCTGTGAGGTTGGGGCGAATCATGGTTACGGCCTGATCTAAGGCGCTGGCGATCGTCGCGCCCTTCAGCAGGAGGCCCAGGTCAGAGGTTCCGGCAGCTTGCGAGACGGCGACGTTGCAGAGGCGTTCGAGGTTCCCTGTGAGGATCGGGCGGGCCGCGTCAGCGAAGGACTCATCCATAGCCGCGGTCCGGGCACAGGCGATCAAAGGCTGAACGAGACTCTCCGGCCGGGAACGGTCGAGAGCTGCGGCCACAGTACTGGGAAAGTCCTTGAGTGTGGTGCCGATCAGGTGCTCGGCGAGCAGGTCAGGTTCCAAAGCATTCCACCACTGAGGACCTCGATAAAGATTGTGGAGCCAACGGGCGAGCTGGTGACACCGCTCGTCGGGCGCGTTCGACAGTTCGGGAAGGCTCCGCAGCAGCCTGGCGGCTTCGTCCTCAGCCGCCGCGTCAGACCCGGCACCAGCGCCCGCGCCCGCGCCCGCGAGAGTCGCCACAGCGACAACACGACGCAACAAAACGGGATCGGGCAAAGGGGCCAGGTTGCGCGCCCTGTCAGACCAATACATGGCCTCGTACTCCAGGAGTCCTTCTAGCAGTTGACTCCGGGTGGAACGGCTGAAATCCGGTCCGACACCGCCCTGAACAATTAAGTATGCGGTGATTACGATCAACAGCGCACTATCGAAAGCCCGCCCCGTCAGATCCGGGTCAGTCGATTCCATCGGATCGGCCGGCGACCCCGGCCACCCTGAAAACGCTTCGGCGGCGGCGTGAAACAACGCCAGCCTCTCATCGGCCGTCGGCTCCGCCTTGTTCAGATCGAAGGCGCGTGTCTCGCTGAGGATCGCCCGGAGACGATTGGTCACGGTTGCCCGCAGCGACTCAGTCCAGTCGTCGCTTGTCCGCGGCGCAGTCCGAACCAGCAACACCACGCGAACCCGGTGCTCGTTCGAGGCGGCGCGTTGCAGCGCAGGGAGCACTTTCTCCAACTGCCCGACCCGGTTCTCAGCAGAGTCAATCACGACCAGACGATGCGTGGGAGTGTCGGCCAAATCCTGGAGCTCGGCCGCTTCCAAATCATGCTGCAACATCCCCGCCAACCAATGATTCTCGCTGGCTCGCTCACACACTTCAACGCTCAGGCGGCTCTTACCCGTGCCACCACGCCCTCCCAACACACACACCGCAAACGGAAGATCGCTACGAGTCCAGTCAACCAAAGAGCCCAACAGTCCCGCACGGTCCACATACGGGATCACCCCAGAACTAGCCTGAATAAGTTCCGCAGGCGATGCATTAGCGGTGACCGGGATGACAGCGGACTCCACCGGCACAAACCACCGCCGGTCATTAAATGAGATCTGAATCGTGGCCCCGACAACACGGCTGATCTGCACATTCTGATTACCCTGAGCCCACTGGCCCCCAGGCACCAGCCCGTCAGAGACGGTCATCCGAGGATCCCCGCCGCCCAGTCTCAGGCAGGTTCCCGTAACTCACGGTGATCGTCGAGTCACTGACGTTCGCGTTTTGCACCACACCCGTAGCGTGATCAGCAATCAACGAAACATCACCCGTCTTCACCCCCGCGGCCTTCGTTTCCTTGACCCAGGCCGCCAACTCACTCTTGAAAGCTTCATCAGCATCGGCACGCTGGTTGATCACAGTAGCCAGAGCACCCGCACGGGAGGGGCTATCTGGAACCTCCTCCACGCCCTTCAGCGCGGCCTCCGCATCTTTGTCCCCCTCAAAACGCTTACGCAACCACACCACCATCTTCTCCAACGCATTCGCCGCCCCATCAACGGCCTTCTCCCCGACCTTCTCCGCAGCCTTCACCACCAAAGCAGCAGCAACCACACCCAACGTCACCGGATCAACCACAACAACCTCCCAAGAGTCTCAACGAAACACCGGGATCATGCCCCAACCCACCACACCCCGCTAGGGAAAGCGGAGAACCCAAGACAGACCACTGCGGCCAACGAGACGGCAGGAGCCATCTCAAAAGCCGACTAGTCCGAACAGGAGAGACCACCGAAACGGCGTGCTTGGCGAGTTCGCGAAGCAGTAAGATTAGACAAATACCTGATCAGGATGATTAAAGCAAAACACATCATAGTCCCGGTATAAGCGGAACGAGCATCGCGACCTCTTTCTTCCCCGCGACCTCGAGGAGCTCGCGCTTGGTCTCCTCGCGGGCGTCCTGCGCCTGGGCGCGCAGCACCTCGGCGAGCGGGGTGCCGCGGTCGAGTGCACCGCCGACCTGGTCGACGAAGCGGGTCAGCGCCGTCAGTTGCAGGGACCTGGCGAGTGACTGGAGGGCCTCGACGAGCGGGATCCCGGAGTGCACCTCGGCGACGACGCCGGCGAATTCGCGGGACAGCTCCCCCGCGCTCGTGCGGGACACCCTGGCCAATGCATCGAGGATGCCTTCCCCGGCCGACAGGGACAGGGTGAGGAACTCGAGAATGGTCGGCAGCTCGGCACGCATCCTCGTGAGTCGGCTGTGTGCGGCTCGGCGCAGGAGCCCATCCCAGAGCAAGGCACCGCCGAGCCCGACGAGCACGGGGATCGCGGCAGCCGCCAGCACCGGGAGGGCGTGCAGGGCGGGGACGAACACGACCGCGACGAGGCCGGCGGCCAGGGACAGGAGTGCGCAGACGAGCTGCTGGGAGCGGAACTCGTCGAGGCTGCGCCGGTACCCCGATTGCCGGAGACGCCGTTCGACGGTGTCGGAACCGCCGAGGAGAGCCGCGAGTCCGCGTCGAAGCCGGCCGAAGACCGGCACGAACAGGGTGCCGAGCACCGGGATCGGATCGACGGTGGTGCGCCCGACGAACGCGCGGGCCTCCGGCGACACGTCCAGGATGTACGGGGCCAACCGGTCGGCCAGCCGGGGCCGGCTGAGCCGGGGGAAGACGCTCACGAGCGACCAGAGCCCGATACCGAGCACCGCGCCGAAGAACACACCCCACGCGAGCGGGGCGCTCACCGGAACCACCGGCGTTCCTCGGGCAGGCGGCCGATGAAGACCATCAGGCGGTATGCGATCACCGACACCACAAGTCCGGAGACGATCACGGCAACCCCGCTGCCGGTGTTGTATGCGACCGCTCCCTCCGGCCGGGAGGACAACAACAGGAGCACGATCCAGGGTGCGGCGACGCCGAGCCTTGCGGCGTTGACGACCCACGACTGCCGGGCTTCCACCTCCGCCCGAATCGCGGCATCCTGCCGCAGCCAGGCCGCGAGGTCACGGAGCACGAGGGTGAGGTCACTTCCCCCGACCTCCCTGGCCATCCGCAGGGTCTCCAGAATGCGGTCGGCCACCGGATCGGCAAGGCCGGCCTTGAGCCGGTCGACGGAGTAACCGAAACTCCCGGTCGCGCGGTAGTCGCGGGCGAAGTCGGCGAAGGCGGCCCGCGTCGGCACCGGCCCGGATTCGGCGAGCGTGCTGATGCTGTCGGGCAGGGCGAGGCCGGAGCGCACGCCCGAAACCAGGTGGTCGACGACGTCCGGCCAGACCGTACGGTGCGAGCGCCGTCGCTCGCGGGCCCGCCAGAGCACGATCGTCGTCGGCACCAGGGTGCCGACAAGGCCGGCGACAAGGGCGAGCGCCCTGACTCCGATCAGCGCCTGGGCGAGGGCAGCGCAGGCCAGGCCCAGCAGCAGCGAAATCGCCGTGAACGCCGGGAGCGGCAGCGAGCCGAGGCCGGCAAGGGCGAGGGACCCGCGCAGGGTCGCAGGGCCGCGCGGGTGGGGCCGGCCGCTTGCGCCGTCAGGCGGGCTCGGCGGTGAATCCTGGGCGCCCGCCGCCACCCGGCGCCGCGGCCAGAGGAATGGCGCGGCCATGAGCAGCAGGCCGGCGCCGAGGAGGCAGCCCAGCGCGAGCCTCATGCGCGGTCCGCCCGCAGCACGATCGCGGGGTCGAGCCCCACCGCCCGGAACTTGGCCAGCTTGCCGGGCTGGCCGCCCGTCGGCGTGAGCCCGCCCCGGTCGGCGAGGAAGATCGGGCTCGCCTCGATCACGGTGCCGGCGAGTCGTCCGCTGACCGCGAGGATCTCCGTCACCCGCCGGCGCCCGTGCCGGTCGATCTCGCAGTGCACGACGATGTCGATGCACCCGGCGACGGTCGGCAGCACGAACGCGGAATCGATGTTGCGCCCCGCGAGCAACGGCAGCGTGCAGAGCTTGGCGAGGGCGTCCCTCGCACTGTTCGCGTGGATGGAGCACATCCCCGGCAGGCCGCTGTTGAGGGCGATCAGGAGGTCGAGGCTCTCGGCCTCTCGAACCTCGCCGACGACGAGGCGGTCGGGGCGCATCCGCAATGACTCCTTGATCAGTCGCCGCAGGGTGATCTCGCCACGGCCCTCGAGGCTCGGCTGCCGGCACTGCATCGACACGACGTCGCGGGCGGACAGGTCGAGTTCGAAGGTCTCCTCGACCGTCACGATCCGTTCGTTGCGCCGGGTCGCCGACAGCAGGGCGTTCAGCATCGTGGTCTTCCCGGTCTGGGTGGCTCCCGACACGAGGATGTTCTGTCCGGCGAGCACGCACATCCGCAGGAACTCCGAGGCCTGCTGGGTGAGCGAGCCGAGGCCGACGAGCTGGTTCAGGTCGCGGATGCGCCGGGTGAACTTCCGGATGTTGACCGACCACTCCCGCGTGATGTCGGGAATCACGACGTGAAGCCGCGAACCATCCGGCAGGGAGGCATCGACGAACGGTGAACTCAGGTCGATACGACGGCCGGAGGCCTGCAGCATTCGCTCGACGAGGTCGCGCACCTCCCGTGCGGTGAGGACCATGTCGGTGAGTTCGGGTACGCCGTCCCGAGCGACGAACACCAGGGACGGTCCATTGATCCAGATCTCCTCGATCTCCGGATCGTCGAGGAGCGGCTGGAGCGCCCCGAACCCGGTCAGCGAAGCGACGACTTCCCTGGCCGCCTGATGCTCGTCGGAGATGAGCGGATGCGCCCCACCGAGCGCCCGCTCACTGTAGCGCTGGAGCTCGGCGCGCACGTATCGCTCGGCGAGGTTCTCGTCGGAGGCGAGGTCGACGCCGTCACGGCGCACCCGTGAGCGCACCTGCTCGGTGATGATGCGCACGGCCTCGCTCATGCGCACAGTGTGCCCGGACGGCCGGATCCCCGTTGAAGTTATCCACAGGCATCCGCCGTCCGGGCCGCACACCGGAATGGGCCAGTCGGATCAGCGGGCCGACCAGCCGCCGTCCATGCCGTAGCTCGAGCCGGTGACCATCGCCGCGTCCGTCGAGGCGAGCCACGCCACGAGCGAGCCGACCTCCGCCGGTTCGACGAGGCGCTTGACCGCGCTCTCGGTGAGCATGATCCGACTGAGCACCTCCGACTCGGGGATGCCGTGCACGACGGCCTGGTCGGCGATCTGCTTCTCGACCATCGGCGTGCGCACGTAGCCGGGACTCACACAGTTGCTCGTGACACCGTGGTCACCGCCCTCGAGGGCGGTCACCTTCGAGAGCCCCTCGAGCCCGTGCTTCGCCGAGACGTATGCGGCCTTGAACGGCGACGCACGGATGCCGTGCACCGAGGTGACATTGACCACCCGTCCGAAACCGCGTTTGTACATCCCAGGGAGCGCCGCCCGGATCAGCAGGAACGGGGCCTCGAGCATGAGGGCGAGGATCAGCCGGAAGTCGGCGGGGTCGAAGTCGGGGATCGGGTTGATGCGCTGGATCCCCGCGTTGTTCACGAGGATGTCCACGTCGCCGAGCACGTCCGCGAGCCGGGCGTCCGTCAGGGCCGGAGTGTCGGCGAGGTTGACGACCCACGTCGAACCGTGAACCTCCGCGGCGAGCACCGAAGCACTCGCCGCGTCGATGTCGGCGACCGTGACGTGGGCTCCGCGGGCAGCGAGGGAGCGCACGACGGCCTCGCCGATGCCGCTCGCTCCCCCGGTGACGAGGGCGCGCCTCCCTGCGAGGGACTGTTCCACGGTCAACGCAGCGTCGGGGCCGGTTCGAGGCCGTGCCTGGCGGCATCCGCCGCGTCGACGTCGCGGAGCGAGATGCCGTTGGTCTCCTTGAGCGTCACAACGGCGACGACCGTGATCGCACACGCGATCACGAGGTAGAACGCGACCGGCAGCCAGGACTTGTACTGCTGGAGCAGCGCCGTCGCGATGATGGGCGCGAGCGAGCCGGCGAGGATCGACGTGACCTGGTAGCCGAGGGAGACGCCGGAGTACCGCATCCGGGTCGGGAACATCTCGGCCATGATCGCCGGCTGCCCGGCGTACATGAAGGCGTGGAAGCACAGCCCGATCGTGATCGCGGCGACGATGACGACCGGGTTGAGGGTGTCGAACATCGGGAAGGCGAAGAACGCCCAGCTGGCCCCGAGAATCGCGCCGGTGAGGTAGATCGGTTTGCGGCCGAAGCGGTCGGAGAGCCTGCCGACCTGCGGGATCACGAGGAAGTGCACGACGTGGGCGATCAGCAGGGCCAGGAGCAACTGGCTGGTGTTGTACTTGTGCACCGTGACGAGGTAAACGATCGAGAAGCTCACGATCGTGTAGTAGAGGATGTTCTCGGCGAACCGCAGCCCCATCGCACCGAGGATGCCGCGCGGGTACTTGCGGACGACCTCCATCACGCCGTAGCTGATGGCCTTCTCGGCCTCGACCTGGGCGCGGGCCTCGAGGAAGATCGGCGCTTCGCTGACATGGGTGCGGATGTAGTAGCCGATCACCACGATGATCGCGGACAGCCAGAAGGCGACCCGCCAGCCCCAGCCGAGGAATTGCTCCGCAGGCAGGATCCACGACATGGTGAGCAGCACGAGGGTCGCGAGCAGGTTGCCGACCGGGACGGCGGCCTGCGGCCAGCTCGCCCAGAAGCCGCGGGACTTGTCCGGGCTGTGCTCCGCGACGAGCAGCACGGCGCCGCCCCATTCCCCGCCGACGGCGAAGCCCTGGATGAAGCGGAGTGCAACGAGCAGCGCGGGCGCCCAGTATCCGATCGTGTTGTAGCCGGGCAGGCAGCCCATCAGGAAGGTCGCGGCCCCGACGAGGATGATCGTGACCTGCAGGGTGTGCTTGCGGCCCAGGCGATCGCCGATCTGGCCGAAGACGATGCCTCCGAGCGGCCGGGCGATGAAGCCCACCGCGTAGGTGAGGAACGCGGCGATGATCCCGTCGAGTTCGCTGCCCGCGTTCGGGAAGAAGAACTTGCCGAAGACGAGGCTCGCCGCGGTCGCATAGAGGAAGAATTCGTACCATTCGACGACCGTGCCGACCATCGAGGCGGCCACGATCTTCCTGAGGCCGGAGGTTTCTTCCCGGTTGTCGCGGGATCCCGCGCCTCCGGGGCTGTCGGCAGTGATGCGTTCGTTGACGCTCATGTCTGTCTCCTTCGGTGTCTTCGCTGACACTGTCGCTGGATGCCGGGGGCGGGTCGCCGCCCTGGCTCCACCGAGTATCGCCGCCCGTCGGCTCTGCGGCCATGACCACTTCCGAACTCCGTGTGTGCATAATTGCAGATATGACCGGACCCCGCCCCACCCTGCCGCCGAACGCCGACGACCTTCTCGTGCTGCTCGCGGTCGCACGCAGCGGCCGTTTCGTGACCGCGGCGGAAAGCCTCGGCCTCAATCACACCACGGTCTCGCGCCGCATTGCAGCCCTCGAGAAGGCGCTCGACGGCCGGGTGCTGTCCCGCACGGTCGGCGGCTGGGAGCTCACGGAACTCGGCTCCCGCGCGGTCAACGCCGCGGAAAACGTCGAGGCCGCCGTCTCCCTGCTCGGCGGCCCTCCCGGGCAGGCCGCTCAGCTCTCCGGCGTCGTGCGGCTCTCGGCGACGGATGGCTTCAGCGCGTACATCGCAACGCCGGCGGTCGCCGCGCTGCAGCGCCGGCATCCCGGCCTGCGGGTCGAGATCGTCACGGTGACGCGGCGCGCGCTCCAGCACCGGTCGGGACTCGATATCGAGGTCGTCGTCGGAGAGCCTCAGGTGCACCGGGCCGACGCGATCCTGCTCGGGCACTATGTCCTGGGCATGTATGCGTCGCGGGACTACCTGGCCGAGAACGGCACGCCCGTGAGCGTTGCAGAGCTCACCGAGCATCCGCTCGTCTACTTCGTCGATTCGATGCTGCTCGTCGACGACCTCGATGCCCCCAGGCGGCAGGTGCCGTCGATGCGCCCCTCGCTGAGTTCGACCAACGTGTTCGTGCACGTCGAAGCGACCAGGGCGGGAGCAGGGATCGGTTTCCTGCCGTGTTTCATGGCCGACCAGCACCCGGACCTCGTGCGCCTCCTGCCGGACAAGTTCAACGAGGAACTGCCGTACTGGATGGTGCTCCGCGCCGAGTCCCTGCACCAGCCCGCCGTCGCCGCCGTCGTCGACGCCCTCCGTGCCCGAACCGCGGCGTTCACCCACGCCCTGCAGGGCCGCGGAGGGGCAGGCTGACCAGACGATCTGGCTACACTGGAACGGCACAAGCGGGAGTGGTGAAATTGGCAGACACGCAGGATTTAGGTTCCTGTGCTTTCGAGCGTGGGGGTTCAAGTCCCCTCTCCCGCACATGATGAGCACATCGGCCCTCGACGGCCAACTGACCGATGTGCTCGCGAACACGGGCGTCATCGTGTTCTACCTGCTCGTCTGGGCCCTCGTCTTCGCCGGGACCGCGGTATTCCTCGGAGTCTTCATCCCGTTCATCACCGGGGATTCGCTCCTGTTCGGGTCCGGGCTCGTCGCGGCATCGGCGGCGAACGTGGACATCGTCGTGCTGATGATCGGAACCGGAATCGCCGCATTCCTCGGCGACCAGGTCGGATTCCTGCTCGGGAGGCATTTCGGCCGCGGCTACCTCGATCGCCGCGGTGGCCGTCGCACCCGCGCTGCCATCGTGAAGACCGAGGCCTTCTACCGCAAGTACGGCTGGTGGTCGGTCGTGATCGCCCGGTTCATGCCCTGGGCGCGCGTCTTCGTGCCCGTCATCGCAGGGGTCGGCCGGATGAACTACTACCGGTTCCTCTCCAGTAACCTCGTCGGCGCACTCGCCTGGGGCGTCGGGCTCACCCTGACGGGATACTTCGCGGCGAGCCTGCCCGGCGTGAAGAGCGCCGCGTACGTCATCGCCGGGGTCTTCATCGCGGCATCCATCTTCTTCGGAGGCCGCACCTGGCTCGCCGACCGCGCCGAGAACCGCCGGGACGCGGCCGGCGGCGGCCGACCAGACGGCCCGGCCGATACCCCGGCCGACGACCCCGCGGCCGGGTAATTCACGGGTTCCACCCTCCCTTTAGCGCTAGCCTGTAACAGACCATCCCTGCTCATCACCGTGCGGTCGCCATGGCCACCACCGACTGGAGTCATCTTCGTGCTCAACACTGCTCTCAACCACGCCGGACTCATCCCGTGGCTTGACCCGGTAAACCTCATCGACGGGTTCGGTCCATGGGCCCTGCTCGGAGTGTGCGCGATCATCTTCGCCGAAACCGGCCTTCTCGTCGGCTTCCTGCTGCCCGGCGACACCCTCCTCGTCATCACCGGCCTCCTCACCTTCGCGGGCGTCATCCACATCAACATCTGGTGGGTCGCCCTCGCCATCGGCTTCGCGGCGTTCCTCGGCGGCGAGGTCGGCTACCTGATCGGTCACAAGCTCGGCCCGCGCGTCTTCGAACGCAAGGAATCCGGACTGTTCAGCGTCGAGAACGTGCAGCGTACCAACGGTTTCTTCGAACGCTTCGGCGGCTTCGCCGTGATCATCGCACGCTTCGTGCCGATCGTGCGCACGTTCGCACCCGTCGCCGCGGGCGTCGGCCACATGAATTACCGCAAGTATTCCCTGTACAACCTCGTCGGCGCCATGATCTGGGGCGCCGGCCTCACCTTCGGGGGGTACTTCCTGGGGTACATCCCGCCGGTCGCCGACTTCGTCACGCACTACATCGACCTGATCCTGATCGCGGCCGTGCTCGGCACGCTCATCCCCACCGCGTTCCACTACGTGCAGTCCTCGCGCAAGGCGAAGAAGGCCAAGGCGCTCGCCGCGGCCGCGCCGTCGACGACCGACACCGGCAGCCTCGTCCTCGACGCGGATGTCTTCACCGGCCACCCCAAGCACGACGACTAACACTCCCCATCGCGGACTCCAGCGCGCGCTGCGTTCCGAATTCAGGAGCTGAGCCCGGCTGAACCGCTTCAGGAGTGCGTTGATCCCGGTTCCGGGCCTCAACTCCTGAATTCGGAACAGGCACGGACGTCTTTGAGGCGCGCGCGCGGAGCGTGGAAGCGGGAGGTCGGGGTCAGCGGTGCGGGAAGTCCTCGTGATCGGCATGCTCGGCCGGCTCGAGCTGGAACGTGGAGTGCTCGACATCGAAGTGGGTGCTGAGGCACTCCGAGAGGGCGTCGAGCAGCGCCCCTGAGCCGCCGGACTGCAGTACGGCGGGTTCGACGACGACGTGCGCACTGAACACGTGCGCGCCGGACGTGATCGCCCAGACGTGCACGTCGTGCACCGCTGCTACCCCCGGCGTTTCGATGAGGTGCCTGCGGATCTCTGCGACGTCGGTGTCGACGGGCACCGATTCGCTGAGCACCCGTACGACGTCTCTGAGCAGGGTGAAGCTGCGGGGCACGATCATGGCCGCGATCAGCAGGGACGCAATCGAGTCCGCCTGCTCGAAACCGGTAGTGAGGATGACCCCGGCCGCGACGATGACCGCGACGGAGCCGAGAGTGTCTCCGAGTACCTCGAGGTAGGCGCCACGCATGTTGATCGAGGAGCCGGCAGCAGGGCGCAGCAGGAGCAGCGCGCCGATGTTCGCGACGAGGCCGATCACGGCGACCCAGAGCATCGGTCCGGCCTGAACGTGGCCCTCGCCGGGCCCGAGCAGCCGGGAAACCGCGCCGATCACGACGGACACGGCGACGCCGAGCAGGATCAGCCCATTGATGAGCGCGCCGAACACTTCGGCGCGCTGGTAGCCGAACGTCTGCCGGTCCGTGGCCGGCCGGGCGGCCACGACGGTGGCGATGAGGGCGATGATCAGGCCGGCCAGGTCCGAGAACATGTGCCCGGCATCCGCGAGCAGGGCAAGCGACCCGGTCAGCCAGGCCCCTGCGACCTCGACGAGGAGCACGAGGGCGACGATCCCGATCGCGAAGGACAACCGGGTGCGATTGGTGGCGGATGCCTGCCCGTGCCCGTGCGCGTGATCGTGGCCCATGCCTCCACGCTAGGCGGTGCCGGGGCGCGTCGCCAGTTCAGCGCCCAGTTGGGAATGAGAGCCGTTATCAGGGCTTGAGCGGCGCCTCCGCCGGTATCGAGACCGGTGCCGGTGCCGGATCAGCCGAGCAGCTCCCGCAGTACGGGGACGAGCCCGTCGAAGGCGCGCGCCCGGTGGCTGTCGCGATTCTTGACGGATGCCGTCAGCTCCGCCGCCGAGATCGCATAACCGTCCGGGAGAAAGATCGGGTCGTACCCGAAGCCGCCGGCCCCCGCGGCCTCGGTCAGGATCCGGCCGGGCCACTCCCCCGTCACGACCCGTTCGGTGCCGTCCGGCAGCGCCAGGGCGGCGACGCAGGTGAAATGCGCGGTGCGGTGTTCCTCCGGCACGTCCCCGAGCTGCCAGAGCAGCAGGCGCAGGTTCTCGCCGGAATCCCTGGCCGGGCCCGACCAGCGTGCGGAGAAGATGCCCGGCGCGCCGCCGAGGATGTCGACGCAGATACCCGAGTCGTCCGCGATGGCGGGCAGGCCGGTGTGTGCCGCGGCTGCACGAGCCTTGATGAGGGCGTTCTCGGCGAAGGTCGTTCCGTCTTCGACGGGTTCAGGGCCGTCGTACGCGAGCACGTCGACCCCCGGGAGCTGCGGCGCGAGAATGCGGCGCAACTCGTCGACCTTGTGCGCGTTGTGGGTGGCCAGTACGAGCCGCATGGTGTCAGCGCCCATCCGTCAGCGCCCGAGGGCGGCGTTCTGCAGTTCGGTCAGGGTGACGGTCCCTGCGAGGGCGAGGTCGAGCAGCGAGTTCAGCTCCGCACGATCGAAGGGGGCGCCCTCCGCCGTGCCCTGCACCTCGACGAAGGAGCCCCGGCCGGTGACGACGACGTTCATGTCTGTCTCGGCACTCGAGTCCTCGGTATATGCGAGGTCGAGCATGGGAACGCCTTTGATGATGCCGACGGAAATCGCGGCGACGCTGTCGGTGAGGGGCTGCGCCTTCTGGCCGATGAACTTCTGCTGCCGACCCCACTCGAGCGCGTCGAAGAGTGCGACGTAGGCTCCGGTGATCGCGGCGGTACGGGTGCCGCCGTCGGCCTGGAGCACATCGCAGTCGATCACGATGGTGTTCTCGCCGAGCGCCTTCATATCGACGACCGCTCGGAGGCTGCGGCCGACAAGACGGCTGATCTCGTGCGTTCGGCCGCCGATCTTGCCCTTGACCGCCTCGCGGGCCATCCGCTCGTTCGTGGAACGCGGGAGCATCGCGTATTCCGCGGTGACCCAGCCCTTGCCCTTGCCGCTCATCCAGCGCGGGACACCGTTGGTGAACGACGCGGTGCAGAGCACCTTCGTGCGTCCGCAGGAGATGAGCGCGGACCCTTCGGCCTGGTCGCTCCAGCCGCGTTCGATCGTGACCGGCCGTAGTTCGTCGATGGCCCGTCCGTCTGCGCGCACGATGTCGGTCATGAGGTCTCCTTGGTGTGCCGGGCATCCCTCGGGTGGAGGAGGGACGCTGCGTGATTGTGCTCGGAATTAGGGTGGGTTGCTGCGAACTCGACGAGCTCGCTGAGACTGAAGACACCGGTCTCGACCAGGTCGACGGTCGAGACCTCCGGGCCGGCCAGGCGATGGGCGAGGTCGAGGAAGTCATCGGCGCTGTTGCCCGTCGCCTCGTAGCGGTAACTCGGAGGTGCCTTCTCGGTGCGGGCGAGGCCCTGCCCGACGAGGATCCGGTAGACGTCGTTGGCGGTTTCGGTGTCGCTCGAGACGATCGACACGGCGTCGCCCATCACGTACGAGATCGCGCCGCGCAGGAACGGGTAGTGCGTGCAGCCCAGCACGAGGGTGTCGATGTCCGCAGCGCGCAGGGGGGCGAGGTATTCCTCGGCGACGGCGAGCACCTCGTCGCCGGTCGTGACCCCGGCTTCGACGAATTCGACGAATCGGGGGCAGGCCCTGGTGAAAAGCCTGATGTTCGTCGCTGCCGCGAAGGCGTCCTCGTATGCCCGTGAATTCACGGTGCCGATCGTGCCGATCACACCGACCCTGTTGTTGCGGGTCGTGCCGACCGCGCGTCGCACGGCGGGCTGGATGACCTCGACCACCGGGACGCTGTAACGCTCCCGCGCATCTCGGAGCACAGCGGCCGACGCGGTGTTGCAGGCAATTACCAGCATCTTCACGTCCTGGGCCACGAGGTCGTCGAGAACCTTGAGTGCGAAGCCGCGGACGTCGGCGATCTTCTTCGGCCCGTACGGCGAATTGGCCGTGTCTCCGATGTACAGAATCGACTCGTTGGGCAGCTGGTCCTTGATCGCCCGAGCGACGGTCAAACCGCCGACGCCAGAATCGAAAATTCCTATGGGTGCATCCGTCACGACAATCGAGCTTAGTCGGCCCGGCTGACCGAGGCTCCGAGGCCGTGCGGGCGCCCGCGCGTACCACGCCGGGAATATGGCCGTAACTACACTCGAAAGAGGGTTCCCGCCAACCGACGGTCGCCGCGCAGGACGGCGTCAGATTCGCCGTCGAGGAGATGATCGTCATGATTGACCGAGTCGTAATCACCGGGTTGGGCGCTCTCACGCCCCTGGGCAACACCTGGCGGGAGACCTGGTCCGGCCTCACGAACGGTCGCAGCGGCGTCGCACGCATCACCCAGTTCGACCCCTCCGGATTGCCCACCCGCATCGCGGGCGAGGTCAAGAACTTCATCGCCTCAGAGCGGATGCCGTTCAAGCAGGCCAAGCGCGCCACACGCGCATCACAACTCGCCATCGCCGCGGCACGCGAAGCCGTCCAGGACGCCGGGTTCGGCGAATCCATGGAAGGCATCGACACCGCCGTCGTCGTCAACAGCGCCGTCTCGGGATATGCAGAGATCCAGGAGGCGACGGAACTCGTCAACTCGGGCGGCTCACGCCGGATCCCGCCGCGCTTCGTACCCTCCTCCCTGCTCAACATGGCCGCATGCGAGGTCGCGATCGACCTCGGCGTGCACGGCCCGGTCAACGCGAGCGCGCTCGCCTGTGCGAGCGGCGCATACGCCCTCCTCGAGGCACGCACGATGCTGATGATGGGCGACGCGGACGTCGTCATCGCCGGTGGCGTCGAAGCGGCGATCACCCCGGTGATGTTCGCCGGCCTCAATGCGATGCACGCGGCATCCACCCACAACGACTCGCCCGCCGAGGCAAGCCGCCCCTTCGACGCCGACCGGAGCGGACTCGTCTTCGGCGAGGGCGCCGTCATCTTCGTGATGGAACTCCTCTCCCACGCCAGGGCACGCGGAGCGAAGGTCTACGCCGAGGTGCTCGGCGGGGCGCTCACGAGCGACGGCTTCAGCATCGTCGCCCCTGACCCCACCGGACAGTACGCGAGCGCCGCGATGACGAAGGCGCTCACGAAGGCGAAGCTCAACCCGAGCGACATCGACGTGATCTGCGCGCACGGCACCTCGACGCAGGCCAACGACCGCGCCGAGACCTCCGCGATCCGGCGGGCGCTCGGGCACGCCGCCGACCGCATCGCCGTCACGGCGCCCAAGTCGATGACCGGACACATGATCGGTGCGGCCGGGGCGCTGTCCGGACTGCTCTGTGCGCTGAGCATCAAGACGGGCATCATCCCCCCGACGATCAACTACACGACGCCGGACCCCGACTGCACGCTCGACTACGTGCCGCTCGTGGCCCGTGAGCGGCCCGTGCGCTACGCCCTCGCGAACGCCTTCGGCTTCGGCGGCCAGAACTGCATCGTCGCGTTCGGCGCGCTGTAGGGAGAGTATGACCAGGCGCGGCCGGGGCAGGCTGGGAACGCCGGCCGCGGCCCGTCCGCTGGGGCAACCCCGCCGGAGGAATAGGCTGGCCGGGTGACTGAATCCTCCGCGTTCCGCACCGACCGATACGAGCTCACCATGGTGGACGCCGCCATCCAGAGCGGCACCGCAGACCGGGAGTGCCTCTTCGAGGCGTTCGCCCGGCGGCTGCCGGATGGGCGCCGCTACGGTATCGTCGCGGGCACGGGGCGCCTGCTCGAGCTCATCCGGGACTTCCGATTCACGGATGCCGAGCTCACCTGGCTGCGCGACAACCACGTCGTGCGCACGCCCACCCTCGACTGGCTCGCCGACTACGCCTTCCGCGGCAATATCTGGGGCTACCAGGAGGGCGAGGCGTACTTCCCCGGCTCTCCCCTGTTCTCCGTCGAGGGCAGCTTCGCCGACGCCGTCGTGCTCGAAACCCTGGTGTTGAGCGTGCTCAACTACGACAGCGCCGTCGCTAGCGCGGCCGCGCGCATGGTCTCGGTGAGCCTCGGCCGGCCGATCGCCGAGATGGGCTCGCGCCGCACGAGCGAGTACGCCGCCGTCGCCGCCGCCCGCGCGGCGTACATCGCCGGGTTCGCGTCCACGAGCAATCTCGAGGCCGGGCGCAGCTGGGGCATCCCCACGATGGGTACGGCGGCCCATTCCTTCACGCTCTTGCACGACAGCGAAGCGGATGCCTTCGAAGCCCAGGTGGCGGCGTTCGGCTCCTCGACGACCCTGCTCGTCGACACCTACAACATCCAGGCCGGAATCGACAGGGCCGTCGCGGTCGCCGGGACAGGGCTCGGGTCGATCCGGATCGACTCAGGGGACCTCCCGACCGTCGTCGCCGGCGCGCGCGCCCAGCTCGACTCGCTCGGCGCGGTCAACACCCACATCACGGTGACAAGCGACCTCGACGAGTATTCGATCGCCGCACTGTCGGCGTCTCCCGTCGACGCGTTCGGCGTCGGCACCTCCCTCGTCACGGGTTCTGGTGCCCCCGCCGCCGGGATGGTCTACAAGCTCGTCGCGCACCGGAACGACGCCGGCGAGTGGGTGTCCGTCGCGAAGACATCCGCGGCCAAGGTCTCGGTCGGGGGCCTCAAGCGGGCCGTTCGACGTCTCGACGCGAGCGGAACGGCCCGCGCCGAGGTCGTCCTCCTCGGCGGCGACCCCGCAGACACGACGGAGCCCGCGGAGGAATCCGGGCGGGACCGGGTACTGCTCGTCCCGCTCGTCACAGACGGCGTGATCGACGAAAGCCACCTCGGGGCGGCCGGCACGGAACGCGCGAGACTGCACCATGCCTCTGTGATGCGTGAGCTGCCGATCGAGGCTTTCCGCCTCGGCCGCGGGGAGCCCGTCATCCCGACGATCTACGAGCAGGGGTAGACAGGTACGGGTAGACCGGAAGGGGTCTGCGGAACCGCTACTTCTTCATCGTGTCGTAGATCTCTTTACAGGTCGGGCAGATCGGGAACTTCTCCGGGTCGCGACCGGGAATCCACATCTTCCCGCACAGTGCCTTGACCGGCTTGCCGGAGATGGCGCTCTCGAGGATCTTGTCTTTGGGTACGTAGTGGGAGAACCGCTCGTGGTCGCCCGGTTCGATCTGCTCGGTGTTGAGCAGTTCCTCGAGCTCGCGGTCGAGCGTGGACGTACCGCCGCCCGGCTGGCCGGGGTTGCCCGGTTCGGCGATACTGGCGCGAATGATTCTGATCATGGGTCCTAGTCTAGGCAGCGTCAGGCTTCCCTCACGAGGGCGGCGGTGCGGCGGAGCCACGGGTCCTGGTCGCGCGCCCAGCGCTCGATGGCGGCATCCGCCCTGGTGCGAGGGAGTCCGGAGAGCCGTCCGACGAGGGGGCGGGTGACATCGCGGGCGAGCGGATCCGCGAGCGCGGCCAGCCGGGCGTCGCGGAGGAAGCCTTCGATCCGGGTGAGATCGGTGTTGGTCAGCAGTGCGACGTTCGACTGCAGCAGGACGACGGCGGCGAACCGGCGCTCGAAGACGGGAACGTCCCACAGCTCTGTGCTGAGCGCCGTGACCTCGTCATGCGTCAGCCCCGGGTACCGCCGGGCAGCGTCCCGGATCGTGCCCCGGATCGCCCCGATCGTCGCCCCGTAGAAGTCCAGGTCGCTTCCGAGTCTGGTCTTCTCCGCCTGGGCCCGGTATTCGTCCCCCTCGTTGCGCAGGGTGGTATCGACGAACTCGCAGGCGGCGCTCACCGACGGGTCAGGCGCGCAGCGCCGAGGCGAGCATCTCGGGTCCGCGGGCGTCGAACGTGCGGCCCCCGAGCCAGATGCCGCCCCAGAGGGTGAGCAGGCCGACGACGACACCACTCGCGAGGGACGGCAGCAGCCAGACCGGATCGACGAAGAGGCCGAGGACCGCGAACCCGATCGCCGGGAGCGAGAGGATGACCGATCCGACGAGGGTCACGGACTGGATCAGCGCTGCCGCGGTGTCGGAGGCTTGCGGCTGCGTGAACGGGCTGTCGCCTGGCTTGGATGCCGGGTAGGGGAAGCGCGCCGAGCTGTAGCTCGAGAAACCGAGTCCGGTCAGCAGGATGCAGGTGCTCACGCCGAGCACGGCGGGGAACGCGCCCCAGTCGCCGTACACGGCGACGCTGATGCACGAGCCGATGCCGGTCAGTGGGATTCCGACCAAGAACGCGGGAACGAGCCGGCCCATCCGGTCGGCCATGCCCCGGGTGCCGGAGACGACGTGCAGCCAGATCGCGGTGTGGTCGAACGCGACGTCGTTGTGAAGCGCCCAGCCGAGGAAGATGCACATCAGCGGCACCGGCAGGAGCGCGAGGGCCTGGACCGGAACCCCGGCGAACGCGAGCGGGAGAACGACGAGCACCGGGATCACCGGGATCATCACGAGGGACATGCCGTAGCGGGGGTCCCTGCGCCAGTAGGTCAGGCTTCGTGCGGCGATGGCGCCCGCGGCATTGTTCGGCAGGCGGTCGAACCAGCCGAGGCCGCCGTACTCCTTGGCGACGGCTTCCCTGCCGGGTGAGACGAGCATCCGGCTCACGAGCGCTTGCCAGGCGACCCAGAGGACGAGCAGGAATGCCGCGGCCTCGAGCAGCTTGAGGAGTGCAGCACCCCAGTCCCCACCTGCCGCGTCGCCGGGCGCCGACCAGGCCGCCCCGAGCGGAGTCCAGCCGAGGATACTGCTGAGGCCGCCGATGAAGCCCGTGCCGTAGAGACTCCAGTCGAGGTTGACCACGAGCACGGTGACGGGAGCGAACATGACGAGCAGGAGAACGCCGACGATTCCGGCGATCTCCCGCGCGCGGCGAGTGGCCAGCAGGAACGAAGCAATGGACGTACTGACCCGGGAGCCGAGCATGCAGGTGGCAAGGAGGAGCGCCGCGGACAGGACGGCGAACACGGTCTCACCGGGTCCGCGCGACCAGGTCACGATGGTGCCGAGCAGCACGATCGTGAGCACGATTGCGGGGACGCCGATCAGTGCGGACACGGCAAGCCCCAGCGACAGTTGCCGGTTGGGGATGCCCATGACCGCGAACTTGCGGGGGTCCATGCTGTCGTCGATGCCCGTCATGAGCGGGATCAGCAGGAAGCCGAGCACGACGAGCGAGCCGGCGACCACGATGCCGTCACGGATCGAACCGACGCCGTCGTCGACGAAGCGCAGGCCGACAAGCAGGGCGAAGATCCCGGCCGCGACCGCGAGCCCATAGAGCAGTCCGATCACGATGCCGACGACCTGCCAGGGGCTCCGCCGGAAGAGATTGCCGAAGAGCCGGAGCTTCAGTCCGAGAAACTGTGCAACCATTCCATCCCCTCCGCCACTTTTCGCCCTCCGGCGAGTTCGATGAACCGTTCTTCGAGGGTCTGCCCGCCACGCACCTCGTCGACAGTGCCGGCCGCGAGGACCTTGCCGTTGACGATGATCGCGACGTGATCGCAGACCCGCTGGATCAGGTCCATGCTGTGGCTCGAGAGGACGACGGTGCCGCCACTTGCAACGTACTTCTGCAGGATCTCGGTCACGTTGACCGCCGAGACCGGGTCGACGGATTCGAACGGCTCGTCGAGAACGAGCAGGCGCGGCGAGTGGATCATCGCGCAGGCCAGGGCGATCTTCTTGGTCATGCCCGCCGAGTAATCGGCGACCAGTCGGTTGAGTGCGTCCTCGAGTCCGAACGCAACGGCGAGGTCGGCGGATCGTTTCCGGACGGTCGCCCCGTCGAGCCCGCGGAGCACGCCGGCGTAGTAGAGCAGCTGGGCGCCGGTCAGGCGGTCGAAGAGACGCAGTCGGTCCGGCAGCACCCCGATGACGCGCTTCGCGGCGACCGGGTCGCTCCAGACGTCGATGCCGTGGACCTCGATCGAACCGTCGTCCGGACGGAGGAGGCCGGTGACCATGGAGAGGGTCGTGGTCTTGCCCGCACCGTTCGGGCCGACGATGCCGTAGAAGGAGCCGGTGCGGACCTCGAGGTTGATTCCGGAGACGGCGAGCGTGCTTCCGAAGGACTTACGCAGGGCCGTGACGGAGAGGACGACAGGGGCGGGTGCGGTACGGGCACCGGGAGCGATGGCGAGGTTCGCGGCAGCCGGCTCGGCAGGCTCGACCTCTGGCTCTGGCTCCGGTTCCGGTTCGGGTTCCGGCTCGGGTTCTGGTTCCGGTTCCGGTTCGGACACGAGCTCCGGCACGGGCGGGGCCTGGGGCTCCACCGAGTGCACGGTTTCGGGCTCGGTTTCTGTCTCGGGCACGAGTTCGGTTTCCGGCTCGGTGACGGGCTCAGTTTCGGGCTCACTGAGGAGCTCGGTGACGGGCTCCGCTTCAGGCTCGGTTGCGGGCTCGGTGACGGTCGCCGGCTCGTCGAGAGTCGAGGACCCTGCCGCCTTCGCGACGATCGGCACGGGTGCTGCGGCGACGACGGGCCCGGGGTCGGGCTCCGGAGCGTCGATCGGCTCAGGGACAGCGACGAGTCCCGGTTCCGGAACGGATGGGGCAATCGGCTCACCAGCACGAACCGGTGCCGGTACCGGCATGACCTTGGTCGCGGGCGGAGGTGTCGGGTCCGGACGGACCGTCGACACCTCGTCGTCCTTCGGCTGCGTGGCTGCCGGCGTGGTGGACTTGTTCTCGACGGGGGGCAGGTGCAGGCCGAGGACGGCCGTGGCGACCCAGTCTCTGGAGGTCCCGACTCCCGGGCGGATGCGTGGGGGCTTGGGAACGGCGGGAGGCGCTGAGACAACGGATGGCACGACGATCGGCACGACGCCGGGTACGGGAAGCCGGCCGCCGCGTGCGGGCGCGTCCGGCGGCATGGGGCCGAGTGAACGCTTGGCGAGGGCCTCGGTGCGGGCCTGCGCCTGGGCGCGGGCAAGCGCCTCCGGGTCGGGACGCGGTTTGATCGCGGCCAGAGCCAGGGCATCGGCCTGCGCCTTCGCGCGTGCGGCGGCATCCGCCTGGGCGCGCGCCTCGGCCGCCTCGTACTCGCGAGCCTGGGCAGCTGCGTACTCTTCGGCTTCGGCACGGGCACGAGCCTCCGCCTCCGCCTCGGCCTGCGCCTGGGCGAGGGCTTCCGCGGCGGCAAGGGCCTCCGCACGGACGACGGCAGCCTTCGCGGCACGCGACTTCGCCGCGCTCGCCCTCGCGGCGCGTTGACGAGCGGCCGTCTCGGCCTTTTCTGCGGTCGTGCGGGTCTTGGCCGCGGCTCCTGCCGCAGGGGCGACATGGGTCGGGGACGGCTCGGCCGGATCAGCGGGTTTCTGGGGAGCCGCGGCAACCTTGCGAACCGGGCTGGCGCGGGGCTTCTGGGTTCGGGCGACGGGGGTTCGGGCTGCCGGAGTTCGGGGTGAAGCGGTGCGCGCCGAGGTTGCGCGGTCGGGCGTCGTCTTGGCCGGACGCGCCGGAGTGGCTGCGTCGTTCGACGGGGCCGAATCGGACGCGGGCACAGTTGTGGTCGGCTCGTTGGGCTCGGAGTTGGGAGGCACGTGAGTCACCTCGCCAACCCTACCAACGACCCTCCGACAAGACTGGATGGCGGGCGCGAATCCCGCCGAAAACGCGCTCGACCCGGCCCGTTCACCGGGGCCGATTCCACGCGGCGGCACCCGAAAGGGGCACTTCGGGTAGACTGATCCTTTCGTGTTGGTGTGTCTGAACGGAAAAGACGAGGTGAACCACAGGCAAACTGGCTCGACATTTTTCGAACCGGGCGCAGGTAGCCCGACACTGTTTAGGAGACAAATATGGCCACCCAGGTAGTCATTTTGGCAGCGGGAATGGGCAGCAGACTGGGTCGTTCACTGCCCAAGCCGCTCACGGAACTCAGCGACGGCCGGTCGATCATGCGTCAGCAGTTCGACAACATCGAGCACGCATTCGGATCCCTGGCCCGCGTCACCATCGTCGTCGGTTACAAGCTCGAGCACATCATCGAGGCGTTCCCCCAGGCATCCTTCGTCTACAACGAGGAATATGACCAGACCAACACGTCCAAGAGCCTCCTGCGCGCCCTGCAGGCCTCCGGCGCGGGCGGGGTGCTCTGGATGAACGGCGACGTCGTCTTCGATCCCGCCGTCCTCGATCGGGCGCACGCCATGGTCGAACGCGACCAGTCTTTCGTGACGGTCAACACCTCACAGGTGTCCGAAGAAGAGGTCAAGTACACGACCGACGACGAGGGATACATCAGGGAACTCTCCAAGACCGTGACCGGTGGACTCGGAGA
The DNA here is from genome assembly GCF_004402675.1 of Cryobacterium sp. MDB2-A-1. Classification (NCBI taxonomy): domain Bacteria; kingdom Bacillati; phylum Actinomycetota; class Actinomycetes; order Micrococcales; family Microbacteriaceae; genus Cryobacterium; species Cryobacterium sp. MDB2-A-1. The sequence goes on from NZ_SOFK01000034.1 coordinate 22,449, forward strand.
GGCCGTTGGCATCAACTTCATCTCCAGTGCGCACAAGGCGATCCTGGTGCGCCATCTCGCCAGGGTGAACGACCAGGACTACTTCGAGCGCGGCATCGAACTCGCGATCGAGAAGAACGGCCTGCTGATCGAACCCCTCGACATCTCCGACTTCTACGCTGTCGAGGTCGATTTCGCCGAAGACCTCGAGCGCGCGAACCTGTTCGTCTGATTCGCATTCACCCTGATTTTGTGAACATCTAGAGTGGAGTCTGTGAGTAGCTACGCAGAAGTGCGCCCTGAACAGCTCACCGCTCTCTCCCGCTACCGCCACTCACTGTGGCTCCTGACCCAGCGCGACCTGCGGGTCCGCTACTCCACCTCGTTCCTCGGCTATTTCTGGTCGATCCTCGACCCGCTCGTGATGGCCGGGATCTACTGGTTCGTGTTCACCCAGGTGTTCCACCGGGGCGTCGGGCACGAGCCGTACATCATCTTCCTGCTCAGCGCGCTGCTGCCCTGGATGTGGTTCAACGGAACCGTCTCCGATTGCACGCGCGCGTTCCTGCGCGAGGCGAAGCTGATCCGGTCGACCCGGATCCCCCGCACCATCTGGGTGAACCGGCTCGTGCTCTCCAAGGGCATCGAATTCCTCGCCTCGATCCCGGTGCTCGTGCTGTTCGCCGTGTTCGCCGGCGCCCGGCCGAGCGTCGAAATCGTGTTCTTCCCGCTCGCCATCGTGATCCAGGCGATCCTCACGGCGGGGGTCGGCCTCATCGTCGCGCCGCTCGTCGTGTTCTTCCGCGATCTGGAACGCGCCGTCAAACTCATCCTGCGCTTCCTGTTCTACGCATCCCCGATCATCTACAGCACCCAGGACCTGCCGCACCAGCTGCACTTCTGGGCGGCGTTCAATCCCCTCAGCGGCATCTTCAGCCTCTACCGGGCGGCCTTCTTCCCCGGCAACCTCGACTGGTTCACCGTCGGCGTCAGCGCGGCCATGTCCGTCGCCTTCCTCGGACTCGGGCTGCTGGTCTTCACGCGCACCGAGCGCGCGGTCCTGAAGGAGCTGTGATGACGGGAACAGTCCGGACGCCGGGATCGGCCGTGACCGGGGCGCCTGTGATCGCCCTGGCCGGGGTCGGCATCCGTTTTCGCCGTAACCGACGCGGCAGGCGCAGCTTCAAGGACCTGTTCGCGAGCGGGGCCCGGCGCACCAGACCCGGCGAATTCTGGGCCTTGCGCGCCGTATCCTTCACGGTGCAGCGCGGAGAGGCCATCGGCGTTGTCGGTCGCAACGGCCAGGGAAAGTCGACCCTGCTCAAGCTCGTGACCGGGGTCGTCCTGCCCGATGAGGGCACTGTGCGGGTGACGGAGGGCGTCGCACCACTGATCGAGATCACCGGCGGTTTCGTCGATGACCTCACCGTGCGCGACAACGTCTATCTCACGGCGGGCCTGCACGGCATGACGAAGAAACAGATCGGCGAGCGTTTTGACGAGATTCTCGACTTCGCCGAGATCGGAGACTTCGTCGACACCCCGTACAAGCACCTCTCGAGCGGTATGAAGGTGCGCATCGCCTTCGCGGTCATCTCCCGGCTCGAGGAGCCGATCATCCTCGTCGATGAGGTGCTCGCCGTCGGCGACAAGGCCTTCCGGGAGAAGTGCTATCGCCGGATCGAGGAACTGCTCGCCGGCGGCCGCACCCTGTTCTTCGTCTCGCACAACGAACGCGACCTGCGTCGCTTCTGCGCCAGGGGCCTCTACCTCGACAAGGGCGCGCTCGTCCTCGACGGTCCACTCGACGAGGTCCTCGCCCGGTACGACGCCGATTACGGCGTGCGGCCCGCCTGAGCCGGCTCAAGGATCGACGATGGCGAGGCTGTCGCGATCGGGCGGCAGCTGTTCCTTGGTCAGGCCGGTGAGGAGGTCCCCGACCTCGAGGCTCAGCACGTCCGCGAGCCGGATCAGGGTGTGGAAGGTCGGATTCCCAGTGCCGCGGTCGATCCTGGCGTAATTGGACACGTTGAGTCCGGCCCGGTGCGCGACAGACTCCTGGTTGAGCTCGAGTTCCGTTCGGCGCTGCCGCAGGCGCAGTCCCAGCAGGCGGCTCGCTTCTGACTTCGGCTCCGGCATCCTCCATCTATAGGCTTGAAGTGGGAAAACCGCCAGTGGCCGGGGAAAAGATGTGAATACCTTCCCCTGTCAGACCGGCAACGTAAACTCGACGGAAATCGGAAGGACGGCATCGACATGGCACGAAGAGTGAAACCCCTCGTCTCGACGACCGGGGGTCTGCCGCAGGGCGGCCAGCTTCCGACCGGCATCATCCGGGGATTCGACCGGGTCATGGCCATCCACCGCCCGGCTGTGCTCGCCCACATCCGCGGCATCCGCCGGCGCTCACCGGACTCGGACCCCGCACAGATCATCAGGATCCTCGAACGCCGCTACCTCGCCATGGTCACGACCGGCGGCGCGGCCGTCGGGGCGACGGCCGTCATTCCCGGCGTCGGCACCGGGGTGACCCTCGCACTGTCCGGCGTCGAGACCGCCGGGTTCCTCGAAGCGACAGCCTTGTTCGCCCAGTCGGTGAGCGAGGTGCACGGCATTGCCGTCGACGACCCGGAGCGCGCCCGCGCCCTCGTCATGACGATGATGCTCGGCAGGGAGGGCTCCGACCTCGTCCGCCAGCTTGCCGGCCAGTTCAGCGGAACGGGTGCGGTCCGAACGGCCTATTGGGGCGAACTCGTCACCGCGAGCATTCCGCGCGCCATCATGGGTCCGCTCACCGATCGCCTGAAGAGCTCGTTCATCCGCCAGTTCGCGACCCGCGGCTCCGCGAGTTTCGTCGGCAAGGCGCTCCCCTTCGGCGTCGGCGCCGTCGTCGGCGGCGCCGGCAACCATATTCTGGGCAAGCGGGTGCTGACCTCGTCCCGGCTCGCCTTCGGCCAGCCGCCTGCGGGCTTCCGTCCCGAACTCGACCCGCGCATACGCGAGGCGATCGTGCGCGAGGGCGGCGGCCTCGAGGGAGTCGGCCGTGCCGGCGCGCTGCGGGTCGCCGCCGGCCACCGCATCACCCAGCTCGGGCAGCTCGGGCACGGCACCCTCACCGTGCTCCCCCGCATGGTCCCGCGGCTGCTGCGCCGTGGCCGACCGCTGGAGTCAGGGGTTCCAGGCACCGCAACGGCGGATCACCCGGATTCGGCTCACGCGGATTCGGATCACGCGGCCGCCGGGCAGGACGTGTCTCCCCGCGAACCGGCCTCCTCTCCGCGACCGTAGCAGGCCGCTCAGGGCCGAACGGCGTCGAACCGCTCCCACTCGTCCATCAGGTGCTGCACGGCCGCGTGGAAGCGAGCGGTGGCCGCACCGGGTGCCGCGTCGCCGAAGTAGCGTTCGACCCACACACCCAACCGGGCCTCGGCCTCCGGGTCGTGCGCGAGCGCATCCACCGTGCCCACGATCGAGGAGGCGGCGGACGCGTCGAGCCATTCGCACGCCGCGAGGTACCCGCCGGTGTCGATCTCGGCAGCGGGATCGGCGGGGCGGGTGACGAGAAGGGCCTTGCCTGCGGCGAGCCGGTCGTAGACCATGGCTGAGATGTCGACGATGGCAACGTCCGCCGCCGCGAGCTGCCAGCCGAGCTCCGCACCGGTGTCGTACATGTGGTGAGCGGCGGGATCGCGGGCGTTCGCCGCCTTGATCAGGGCGATGATCCTGCGGTTGGCTGCGCCGTATGCCTCGTCGGTGACCCCGCTGCGCGGGTGCGGCCGGTAGATCAGGCGATGCCGCGACGAGGCGAGGAGCGCAGTGGCGAGTGCGACGCCGTGGCTCGCGATCGAGCCGTATGCCGCGGTGGGCCGGTCTCCTTCCCAGGTCGGCGCGTAGAGCACGACCTGCCGGTCGTCGGGAACGTACGGAAGCACGCCGCTGTAGTGGTCCGCCTGCGGGCGGCCGATGGTGATCGCCCGCTTGTCGAAGTCGTAGTCCCAGAGCACCCGGTCGAGACGGGCGAGGGCGGCGTCACCGGCGACGAAGGCGTAGTCGTACGCCTTGATCTGGTTCGTGACCATGTACATCTTGTCGCTCTCGCCATGGTTGATGAACACGTGCCAGCACCGCGGGTAGCGCATCATCTGGAAGTTCCGGGCGTTCTGGTTGACGTAGAACACGATGCGGATGTCCTGTTCCGCGACGACCCGCTCGAGGTCGGCGACCTTGCGCACGTAGGTCACCGGCACCGGGCACTCCTCGGACATCGGCAGCGCCCCGGTCCCGGTGCGGCTCAACACGATGACGGGCCAGGTCTCGGCGAGCACGGCGAGCGGCCGGTACCACTGCCGCATCTGATACAGGTTGACGGCGCCGTCGGCGAAGTAGACCGCGATCTTGAAACGGCCGAGCGGAAGCGGACCGTCCCCGAGGAGCCGGCCGGCGAGCAGTTTCTGTGCCCGGCGCGACGCGGCGACATCCTTGACCAGCTTGACGGCCAGGCCGATGTCTTTTCGAATGGTCATCCCTCCAGAGTACCGAGCACCGGGTCAGACGATGGGGGGACGGCCGGCCAGGGACATCCGCCAGACCGTGCGGGCGCTGATCGGCCGCCGCTCCCCCGGGTTGCTGCGCCAGCCCTCCCGGAATCCGGCGAGCCAGGCCCGCAGTGCCGGCCGGTCGCTGCGGAATCGCAGCAGCTGGATCGCGAGCCAGGAACCGGCGTAGACCGGGACCAGCACGGCAGGCAGGTTGCGCCGGGCGAGCCAGACCCGGTTGCGCGCGTTCAGCCGGTAGTAGTCGGCGTGCCGGGTGGGCTGGATGACGGGATGATTTGCTTCGAGGTTTCCCGCGTACCAGGTGCGCAGCCCCTGGTCCCAGACCCGCCACGCCAGTTCGATGCCCTCGTGCGCGTAGAAGAACGGTTCGGCCCAGCCTCCGGTGGCCAGGAAGACCGCACGGGGCATCACCACGGCACCTTCCCAGACCGAGAAGACGGCGCCGGACTCTGTCGCGGCTCCCTTACGGATGCGCGGAATCCAGCGGGTCGGCGCCGCCGCGCCCGTGGGATCGGTCACCCGGGGTTGCAGCAGGCCGATCGACGGGTCCGCGCGGAGCTGCGCGACCGCGCGACTGAGGAACCGGGGGTCCGGGATGCTCGCGTCGTCGTCGAGGAAGAAGAGGTACTCGCCCGTCACAAGGGGGACGCCGCGATTGCGACCGGCGGGGATGCCCAGGTTCTCCGTCAGGGCCAGCGCCTGGACGGCACCCGGTAACCCGGTCGGTACCCAGCCGTTGCCCACGCAGACCACGTCGAGGACGACCTCCTGCTGGGCGAGCACCGAGCGGATGCCGCTGGCGAGGTCATCCGGCCGGGTGCCCTGGGTGAGCACGACGACACCGACCCTCGGCAGCACGGTGTCGCTCACCGCTCAGGACCGGACGCGGCGCGACGCCATGATTGCGACGAAATGGCCGAAAAGAGCGAGGATCGACAGGGGCACGAGAGCGATGAGCACGATCCGGTCCATGAGAGGCTCGCCGACGAAACGGCCGATCACCGCGGAGGCGAAGATCAGGATCGTGAGTTCGACGGAGTGGTACAGGCGGTGGAACGGCAGGAACCGGGCGAGCCTGCGCAGCTGGGCGATCCTGCCGGGAGTCGGGGTCTGCTCACCGCGCGTGTCGGCGAGCTTGGTGAGCCCCGCGTTCGCCCTGGCGACGTGCACCATGTCGTTGAGCGCCTTGTTGAGCACGATCACGAGGGCGAGCAGCAACGCGAGAGTCGTCCAGAGGAAATCCTCCGGCGATTCGAACGGGTAGGCCGCCGCGCGAATGCCGAACGCGATCGGAATGAGCGCCTCCGTCGAGTAGTGACCGACCTTGTCGAGGAAGACCCCGGCTGGCGACGATTCGCCTCGCCAGCGCGCGACTTCGCCGTCGCAGCAGTCGACGAGCATCTGCAGCTGCCCGAGGATCAGCGCGAGCAGGGCCCCCCAGACACCGGGGATGAGCAGCGCCGCAGCGGTCGACCAGCCGACGAGGATCATCAGCGCCGTGACACCGTTCGCGGTCACGCTCGTCTTCAGCAGCAGCCAGGTGAGATACGGCGACACGTCGCGCAGGTAGAGCGAGGCCGTCCAGTGCTCGGCGTTCGCCCGCAGGCGTACCTCGGGCGGCTGCGCGACGGCCCGCAACTCGGCGATCGACGTCGGCCGGGGCTGGCGCACCCGACCGGTGGAATGTGAGTGGGATGTCATAGGTGTCTCCCGGTCCGTGCCGCGATATTGCTGGTGAGTTTCAGGTATCCGAGCAGGAAGCCGAAACCCCAGCAGAAGTGGATACAGGGCAAGACTAGAAGGAACCAGGCGCCGGAGCGCCCGCCATCAGGGCGAGTCACGACCACGGTGGCCAGGAGGACGACGAGCAGGTATCCGACCGGGGCGATCCAGCCCAGCAGCAGCCACGGTACGACGACGCCGGCGAAGCCCAGTACCACTCCGGCGGTGACGAGGAGCACCATCACGGGAGGCACGAAATAGCGGATGCCGTTGTCTGCGGGGAAGCGCCGCGCGAGTTCCCCGCGCCACATTCCGGTGGACAGCATCTGGCGGGCGAGTCTGGACAGGCTCGGTCGCGGCCGGTAGACGACGCGCAGCCTCGGTGTGAACCAGACCGTGCCGCCCTGCTCGCGGAGGCGCCGATTGAGCTCCCAGTCCTGGCCGCGCTTGATGGTCTCGTCGAAGAGCCCGGCACGCAGGAGGCTGTCGCGGCGGAAGCAGCCGAGGTAGACCGTCTCTGCGGCGCCCTCCGGCCCACCGACGTGGAGGGGCGTTCCGCCGAGGCCGATCCGGGTGCCGTAAGCCCGGGCGACGGCGCGCTGGAACGGAGCGGTGCCCCGCGCGTCCATGACTCCGCCGACGTTGTCCGCCCCGGTGCGCTCGAGGGTATCGACGGCGACGCGCGCATAGTCGCTCGGCAGCACCGAGTGGGCGTCGACCCGGATCACGACGGGGTAGGCGGATGCACGGATCGCGGCGTTGAGGCCGGCAGGGGTCGATCCGATCTCGTTGGGCACGACACGGATGCGCGGGTCGAGTTCGGCGAGTTCCGCGACGAGTTCCTCCGTGCCGTCGATGCTCGGTGCAAGGGCCAGCGTGACGTCGAACGGACCGGTGTAATCCTGGCCCAGGAGGCTCGTCACCGCGGCCCGGACGTGCAGCACATCGTTGAGCACGGGCATCACGTAGGAGACACCGATCAGGGGCGCTTCGCCGGTGTGTGCTGCCTGTTCGATCGGGTGTCCATTCCGTTGCGGACTGTCCAGACTACCAGCCCACCCCTTTGGGGGCCTCCTGACGGCTGGCGCACCGGAGCGGAAACACGACTGCGCCGCCGGTCGATGACCGGCGGCGCAGGGCGTGGAAGGAGGACGGGAGCTGCTAGCTGGACAGTTCCCCGACCGTGACGGTCACGGTGTACGACTTGCCGTCGCGGACGTAGACGAGGTCGGCGGTGGCGCCGGCGGCGAGTACCCGCACCTGGGCGGTGAGATCCTTCGCGTCGGTGATCGGCACTCCGTTGAACTTCGTGACGACGTCGCCCTTCTTCAGGCCCGCCTTCTCGGCTGCGCCACCGGAGCTGACCTCGCTGACGAGGGCGCCGACCGTGCTGCTCGTGTCACTCGTCGCGCTCGTGATGCTCGCACCGAGCAGCCCGTGGGTGGCCTTGCCGTTGGCGATGAGCTCGTCGGAGACGCGCTTGGCGAGGTTCGACGGGATCGAGAAGCCGACGCCGATGCTTCCGGCAGCCGTTCCCGATGAGGAGGACCCGCCCGCGTTGGCGATGGCGACGTTGATGCCGATCAGTTCACCCTTGGAGTTGAGCAGGGCGCCGCCGGAGTTGCCGGGGTTGATCGCGGCATCCGTCTGGATTACGGAGAGCGAAATGCTGCTCGTCGTGCTCGGAGTGGTCGACTGCGCGCTTCCGTCCTTGTTCGGGAGGTCGAAGTTCCAGAAGTACGGGTTGTCCGTGCTCGGGGCCGTGGTGTCCGGCGTGTCCGTGGTGGGCGCCGCCGATGAGGCGATCGAGATGCTCCGGTTGAGGGCGCTCACGATGCCGTCGGTGACGGTTCCGGAGAGGCCGAGCGGTGCGCCGATGGCGATCGTGGTGTCGCCGACGTTGAGCTTGCTCGAGTCTGCCCAGTTGATCGGGGTGAGGCCGCTCGCGTCGGTCAGTTTGACGACCGCGAGGTCGGAGATCGGGTCTGTGCCGACGATTGTCGCCTTGTAGACCTTCCCGTCACTGGCCGTGACTTCGAGGGTCGCGTCTGCGCTCGCGCCGTCGAGTGTCACGACGTGGGTGTTGGTCAGGACATAGCCATCGGAGGTGAGGACGACTCCGGAACCGGTGCCGCCGGAGGTTCCGCTGGTCGCGTTGATGGTGACGACGCTCGGCATGGCCTTCGCGGTGGCTGCCGTGATCTGGTTGACGCTCTCGGTGTTGTTGACGACGACGGTGCTCGACCCCTGGGCCTGACTGACGGGGGTGCCGTTGCCCTGGCCTCCGGAAAGGAGCGCCATCACGCCGGCGCCGGATGCGCCGCCGATGAGGGCGCCGATCGCGAGCGCCGCAACGAGGCTGAGTCCGGCACGGCGGCGGGCCGGGTCCTTCGGATGGGGGGCCGACGACGGGCCGGTCGGTCCGTTCGGGCCGCCACCCTGGGGAGCGTAGGAGAAGGGTGCAGCCGATGCTGCGAAGTGCGGCGGGACAGAGCCGTCGGCTCCGCCGAGGGGCCGTCCGAAGGCATCCGTCGCGTAGGGAAGCGTCGGCTGGGTGATCTGGTTCGACGCGTTCGCGACGGGCTGCTGGGGAGCCTGGGCGGCCTGGACGTCTGCGGGGGCGGACGCCTGCTGGGCGACGACGCCCTGCGGCTGCTCTGCAACCGGCTGCGCGGCCTGCGGGAAGCCGACGACCTCGGTCGTGTTGTCCGCGTTCGCGGAGGGGGCCGGGTACTCGGTGGTATCGGCGGGGACGGCGGCGTTGGCCGGCTGTCCGGACGCGGCGGCCTGGCCGGCGTCGGAGGGAACGTCGGCAGCGGGACGATCTCGATTAATGTCTGGGTCCTGAGGGTGTTCGGTCATGAGGTGCTCCTTCCAAGCGATGCCAGCTTCGCGCCCGAACCTGAACGAATCCTCCGCCCAAGCTGAGAGCATTCAATGACGAAGCCGTGATGTTGCTTGGGGTGGCAGCCCAGCGACCGGGGTCGGCCGGATCGGCGCAGCAATCCTCGCCTGCGAACCGGTCCCGTGAGCCACCGACACGGGGGATGTCGTAGTTTGGAGTCATGCACGGCTCCCCCGAGACAGTTCCGACCGCGGCCATTCCGGGCGCCTGGCGCCGGACGGCCCGTGGTGCCGGCCTGCTGGGCGCCGACGGCACGATCGCCGCCACCATCTTCGCCGAGATGAGCGCGCTCGCCGTCCGCACCGGCGCGATCAATCTCGGACAGGGGTTCCCGGATGAGGACGGACCCATCGAGGTTCTCGACGCCGCCAGACAGGCCATCACGGACGGGGTCAACCAGTACCCGCCTGGCCGCGGCTTCCCCGTGCTTCTCGACGCGATCGCCCGCCACCAGCAGCGTTTCTACGGCCTCAGTGTCGACCAGGAGACCGAGGTCCTCGTGACCGCGGGGGCGACAGAGGCGCTCGCTGCGACGATCCTCGCCCTGATCGAGCCCGGCGACGAAGTCGTGACGTTCGAACCGTTCTATGACGCGTACGGCGGCCTCATCGCACTCGGCGGCGGCATCCATCGCACCGTGCGCCTGCGCACGCCGGACTTCCAGCCGGATCTCGACGAGCTCAGTGCGGTGATCACCGATCGCACCCGGCTCATACTCGTGAACAACCCGCACAATCCGACCGGGACCGTGTTCTCCCGCGAGACGCTCGAGTTCATCGTGCGGCTCGCCGAACAGCACAACGCGATCATCGTCACCGACGAGGTCTACGAACACCTCACTTTCGGTGTGCAGCACCTGCCCGTCGCGACGCTTCCGGGGGCTTTCGAGCGCACCGTGACGATCTCCTCCGGCGGGAAGACCTTCAACACGACCGGATGGAAGATCGGCTGGCTGACAGCACCCGCCGCGCTCGTGACGGCGATCCTCGCGGTCAAGCAGTTCCTGACCTACGTGAACGGTGCGCCGTTCCAGCCGGCGATCGCGAGGGGGCTCGATCTCCCGGACTCGTACTTCACGGGTATCGCGGCCTCGCTGCAGGGCAAGCGTGACGTCCTCGAGCGCGGCCTGGTCGCCGCGGGCTTCGCCGTGTCGCGCCCGAGCGGTTCGTATTTCATCGTGGCGGATGCCGCGCCTCTCGGATACGAGGACGGCGCTGACTTCTGTCGCGACCTTCCCGCCCTCGCCGGCGTGGTCGCCGTGCCGATCGGTGCGTTCTGCAGTCCGGAACACCGGCCGCAGTATGCCTCGCTCGTGCGCTTCGCCTTCTGCAAGAAGGTGGACCTGTTGGAGCAGGCTGCCGCACGGCTCGCCGCCCTGCGCCCGGCCGCCCGGTAGCGCGAGGCCGCCCGAACCGATTCGACGGAGATGCCGGGTTTTCGTAACCTGGGCGGCCGCAAACCGGCCCAGAAACTCAAAAAGTCCGTCGAATCGGTTCGGGCGAGTGTTACTCCGCGGCGGCGGCGAGCGCCGGGTAGTCCGTGTAGCCGGCGGCCGTGCTGCCGTAGAGGGTCTGCGGGTCGAGGGCATTGAGCGGGAGGTCGTCGCGCCAGCGGTGCACGAGGTCGGGGTTGGCGATGACGGCGCGTCCCACGACGACGGCGTCTGCGACGTCATCGGCCAGGATGGCCATGGCCTCGGCCCGGGTCGTGACGGTGCCGAAGCCGGTGTTGATCAGGAGCGGTCCGCCGAAGCGGGTGCGCAGTCCCTGGATCAGGTCGCCGGTCGGGTCCTGGTGCAGCACGCTGAGGTAGGCGAGGCCGAGCGGGGCCAGCCCGTCGACCAGGGCGGTGTAGGTCGCGAGGGTCTCTGCGGCATCCGTCTCGAGCACGTCCTGGATGTTGTGCTCCGGTGAGATGCGGATCCCGACCCGGCCGGCGCCGATCGCGGCGGCAACAGCAGTCGCGACCTCGATCACGAAGCTGGCGCGGTTCGCCGGCGAACCGCCGTGGGCATCCGTGCGCTGGTTCGAGGCCGGTGACAGGAACTCGTGCAGGAGGTAGCCGTTGGCACTGTGGATCTCGACGCCGTCGAGCCCTGCCGCGATGGCGTTCTGCGACGCGCGCACGAATTCCGCGACGATTCCGGGGAGTTCGGCCTCGGTCAGCGCGTGCGGAACGGGGTATGGCTTCTTGCCCTCCGGGGTGTGCGTCTCGCCCTCGATGGCGATCGCGCTCGGCGCGACGACGTCGAAGCCGCCGTTGACGAGGTCGTGCGAGACCCGGCCGGCGTGCATGACCTGGGCGACGATGAGGCCGCCGGCCTCATGCACGGCCGACGCGACGGAACGCCAGCCGTCGACCTGCTCGGCGGTGACGAGTCCGGGCTGGCCGGTGTAGCCCTGTCCGGCGTGGCTCGGGTAGACCCCCTCCGACACGATCAGGCCGAGGGATGCGCGCTGGCGATAGTGCTCGATGACCATCGGTCCGGGGATGCCGTCGAGGCCCGCCCTGGTGCGGGTCAGCGGCGCCATCACGAGTCGGTTCGGCAGGTGCAGGTCGCCGAGGGTCAGCGGGGAGAACAGGGTCACAGTCGCTCTTTTCGTAGTACGGAAGTTCCGCCGGGCGCGGCCGAACGGGCCGGCGCAGGGAAACGCAGGGTGCGCTGCAGACAACGGGCCCGGGCCCGGTCCTATTCCACACGCGGTCCACACCGTCGTCCGCCGCCGGGACGCCGACGCCGGGCCGGGCCGGGCTGCGAGCGGTCTCAGCCTGTCCCGACGCGGGCAAACCGATCGCCCCGCGGCGACGAATACCAGGCATGACCATCCTGGTGACACGAACTCCCGACCGCACGGCGGCGCCCGCCCCGGTGACGTCTCTCGTGCCGGCCGGGACGTCCAGGACGTCCGTGACGTCCGTGCCCGAAACTCGGCGGGATGAGTATTGCCCGTTCCCACTCTCGACAGACGCACGCGCCTTCGGCCTCACCACGAGTTCGATGCGCCTCGGCTCCGGCACGCTTGCGGTGCGTCACGGCCGCCGCACGGGCAGCGACACGGCGACGGTCCTGCTGCACGGGGCTGCCGGCTCCTGGACGACCTGGACCCCGCTCCTCTCGGCGGCGACGAACGGTGGCTCGGCGGGCTCGACGGGACGCGTTCCATCCGGCGCACTCGCCCTGACCGACCTGATCATTCCGGACCTACCCGGCTGGGGCGACAGCGAACCAGCGGATGCCTCCGGCCGGCACTCCACCCGGCCCGCCCCGGGCATCACGACCGTCGCGGCCGCGATCGCCGAAACCGTCCGTGCACTCGGCTACGAGCGCTGGCACGTCGTCGGGCACTCGCTCGGCGGTTTCCTCGCCCTCGAACTGGCCGCACTCGAACCTGCCGCAACCGTGTCGGTCTCCCTCGTCTCTGCGACGACGTTCTCGGTGGTGGACAGCGTGCGGCATCCGATCACCAGGTTCACCCTGCTGCCCGGGTACACGGCCCTGCTCGGCGTCATGCGCGCCCTCGCGGTCGCCGAGCCCGCCGGCCGCGGCCTCGTGCGCTGGCTCAACAGGGTGGGTGTGCTGCGCGGGCTCACCGCGCCGCTGTTCAGCCGGGTCGACGCCGTACCGGCGAGCGTGATCTCGGCCCTCGCGACGGAAGTCCGTCCGCGGGCCTTCGTCGAGGCATCCGCCCTCGCCGGAGCCCATGACCCGGAACGGTCCTGGGCCCGCATCACCTGCCCGGTGCGCGCGATCCAGGGCGACGCGGACATCTTCGTCGCCGATTCGGACCGCGCCCGGCTCTCCGCCGTCATTCCCGGGTTCGTTTCGCGAACGATCGCGGGCACGGGCCACTTCGCCCACATCGAGAAGCCCTTCGCCGCCCTCGAAGCCCTGAGCAGCCTCCGCGAGAGTACACTTTCGGCCCCTAAACCGATGGTTCAAGGGCCGAAAGTGTACTCTCACGGGCCCGCCGGGCGGAGCGGGGACGTGAACGATCAGTTGTGCGGGATGCCGATCGTGAGGCCGCCGTCGATGACGAACTCTGCGCCGGTCGAGTAGCTCGACTCGTCGCTCGCGAGGTACAGCACCAGGCTCGATACTTCCTCGGGCTTGGCGCCACGGCGCAACGGGATCTCAACCATGTCGACGTCGAGGGACTTCGTCATGGCCGTCTCGATGAAGCCGGGGTGGATCGAGTTCACGCGGATGCCGAGGGGCGCCACGTCGAGCGCGACCGACTTCGTGATGCCGCGCACGCCGAACTTCGACGCGACGTAGGCGTGCAGGCCCGCGCTGCCGAGGAGGCCCTCGACCGATGAGACGTTGACGATCGAGCCGCCGCCGCGGCGTGAGAGCGCAGGGATGGCGGCCCGCATGCCGAGGAACGTACCGGTGAGGTTGATCTCGATGGTGCGGGTCCAGACGTCGATCGGGAAGCTCTCGATCGGCGCGGCGCTCGCGATTCCGGCGTTGTTGACGAGGATGTCCAGCCCGCCGAAGGTTTCCACGGCGAACAGGACAGCGGCAGACCAGTCGTCTGCGTCGGTGACGTTGAGGTGCACGTAGCGTGCGGACGGGCCGAGTTCGGTCGCCATGGCCTCGCCCTCGGTGTCGAGGAGGTCTCCGATGACCACCTGCGCTCCCTCCGCGATCAGCCGACGCGCGTGTGATGCTCCCATTCCGCGGGCACCGCCACTGATCAGTGCCACTTTGCCTTGAACGCGACCCATGATGGCCACCTTTCTCTTCGGGTTCAATGAATCTGTACTCTACTCAAAAATGAGCGTACTCCGTTATATTGGAATCAGCTGATTGAATCTACGATTGAGAAAACCCCGTGGCACCGTCCCGGGAAGCAGCCGACCCAGAGTGAGGATCCCCGTGCGCCGACCAGACGAAGGCACGACACCGGCCGCCGGTGCCGCCGCCGTTGCCGACGCCGACGCCGACGCCGCCAGTGCCACTCCTGGCCGCCGCGAACGCAACAAGCGTGACAAGCAGGGCCGCATCCTCGCGGCCGCCGAGGATCTCTTCGCCGAGCGCGGCTACGCGCTCGTCACGACCCAGGACATCGCCGATCGCGCGGATGTCGCGGCGGGGACGCTCTTCCGGTACGCGAGCTCGAAGCCCGAGCTCCTCCTGATGGTCTTCAACAACGAGTGGCGCAGGGCCCTGACCGGAACCCGGCAGGATCCAACGAAGGCGGACGCATCCCTCGCCCCGACGGACGCGATCATGGCCCTCCTCCTCCCCCTGCTGACCTCCGCCGCGCGCCACCCGGAGAACACCGCCTATTACCAGCGCGAGATCCTGTGCGGCGAGCCCACCGGGACCTACCGCGTCGAGGCCCTCGAGCTCGTCGACGGGCTCGAGGCCACCATCGCGACCGTGCTCAGCGGCTACGGGACGGAGACCCCCGGAGAATCGGAGCGGCTCCGGCGGGGGGTGGACCCGGCGCTTGCGGCACGCAGTATCTTCTCGCTGCTCCACCTCGCCCTGATCCGATGCGGGCTGGGACGGGAGCCGATGGAGAGCCTGCCGGACTCGCTCCGCACCGAGATCGACCTCGTGCTGCACGGCATCGTCGAGCAGGTGCCGGCCGCGACCGCCGAGGCCTGACGATTCCCTTGTATTGACCGGGAATTACGACCACACTTAAAGTGCGAACCCAGCGGATGCCCCACAAGGGCGGTCTGCTGTTCGCGCGAGAGTTCACCGACTGAAAGCGGCGCCCCATGGGTTCGTTGACGTATGACCGGGTCACCGTCGAATTCGACGACCGGATCCTCGCGCACCTGCAAATCGTGATCGTGCAGAAGTTACGCCGCGGCGAGAGTTTCCTGTTGTCCTGGCGGAACGCCGCAGAGGCAGGAGACGGTCGCAGTTCCGCCTGGCTGCACCCGGCCATCCCGCTGTACTTCAAGTTCTCCGGCGGCCAGCCGCCGACCATCAATCCGCTGTGGCTCGCCCAGCTCACCCGCTCGGCGAACAGCTCCCAGGGACTCGTCGCCACGGGAGAGGAGCGGGCGATGTCCGAGCAGGACCACGTGATGCGCAAGGAACCCGGTTTCCGTTCCCGGGCGGCAGCGGCCTCCCAGGACACGATCGCGACCGAGGGCTGAGGCTCCCCGGCGGCTAGACCTCGACGATCCCGAAGCGCCGGAGCCGGAGTGCGGGGTTGACCGCACGCACCTGCCCGAGGCGAGCCGAGGTGAGCCAGGCGAGGCCGACATCCGTCGTCTCGCCGATCGTGACCAGTTCGACCCCCATCGGGTCGACGATCATGCTCGTGCCGACGCCGATCGGCGGGGCGTGGTCGGCGGCGGCGACATAAACAGTGTTCTCGATCGCGCGCGCGGTCAGGAGGGTGCGCCACTGCTGCTCCTTGAGCGGGCCCCGCACCCATTCGGCGGGCACGAGCACGAGCTCGGCACCCGCGTCGACGAGTCGCCGGGTGACCTCGGGAAAGCGGATGTCGTAACAGGTCTGCAACCCCACCCGCAGCCCTCCGACCGAGAAGGTCTGCGGCGGCTCGATCGCGCCGGGCAGCACCCAGTCGGATTCGCGCTCTCCGAAAGCGTCGTAGAGGTGCAGCTTGCGGTAGCGGGCGAGGAGTTCGCCCGACGACCCGACCGCTACGAGGGTGTTGAAGAATCGTCCGGCACCGACGGCCTCCTCGAGCATGCCCGCGACGATGACGAGGCCGAGGCCTTCGGCGAGCGCCGCGAGCGCCGTCACGAACGGCCCGTCGATCGGCTCGGCGGCCGCGACGAACGCCGGCCCGAGGGTCGGCTCGAAGAACGCGGAATACTCGGGGAACACGACGAGCTGCGCGCCGCGGGCGACCGCGATGCCGGCCAGGCGGGCGACCTCGGCGAGGTTCGCCTCCCGGTCGGCCCCTGGGACGAACTGGGCGACGGCGACACCGACGGCCGTCGGGTCGACAGGCACCGTCCGGGCGGGCGCTGGCGTGGCAGGCGGGGTTTCGACCATGGCGTCAGCCTAGCCACGAGGGCGGCGCGATTGGAGCGGAACCCTCAGACTGGTCACGCTCCGCACCGGGAACGTGCCAGCATGAAGAGGTAGCGGCGTACGAGCAAAAGGGGCGGGCATGACGAAGATCCTGGTCGTGGAAGACGACGAACAAATGGGCGCGCTGATCGAACGCGGACTCGAGGCAGAGGGCTACGAGATCGTCAGGGTCGGGAACGGGATGGATGCCCTGATCGCGATCAACAACAACGAATTCGACCTTGCGGCCATCGACGTGATGTTGCCGCAGATGACCGGGTTCGAGATCTGTCGGCGCATCCGCGACTCCGGCAACACCATGCCGGTCCTGCTCCTGACCGCCAGGGACACCGTCGACGACCGGGTCTTCGGGCTCGACAGCGGTGCGGACGACTACCTCACCAAGCCCTTCGCCTTCCTCGAGCTCACCGCCCGGGTGCGCGCCCTGCTCAGACGCCAGTCGATGGCAACACCGCTGAGCCTCGAACTCGGCAACCTCGCCATCGATTCCCGGGACCTCAAGGTGACCGTGGCCGGCCGGTCCGTCTCGATGAGCCCCAAGGAAGTCGCGCTGCTCCGCCTGCTGTGCAGCCGGGCAGGGACGACCGTCGACCGCACGACGATCCTCGAAGAGATCTGGAACGGCACCGAACACATCGACCCGAACATCGTCGACCAGTACATCAGCTACCTGCGGCGCAAGATCGACTCTGCGGCGGCCGGGATGCGGATCGTGACCGTACGCGGCTCCGGGTATGCCGTGGAACTCGTCGAGTGAGCGGAGCACGTCCATGAGGTTGCCAGGGCTGTCGATCCGGGCCCGCATCACCGTCGGCAGTCTCGTGATCGCCGCTGTCCTGTTCAGCGGTGCAGCGGTGTTCTTCCGCGGCGAGGTCCAGGCGATCCTGATCGAGACGACGACGACACTGCTGCACAGCGACGCTGCCCCGATCGTGACGGACCTGATCCGCAACCCGACAGAACCCATCGACGGCCCGAGCGAGGGCCAGCTCATCGCGATCGTCGGTCCGGACGGCCAGATCTCCAAGTCCTCGCTGCCGATGGCGCTGCGGAAACGCGTGAGTGAGCTCGCGACGATCGGCGAGACGCCGCAGACGATCGACGCGGGCAACGCCAGGTACCTTGTCGCCGCGACGACGGCCGTGACCAACCAGGGCAACTGGGTCGTCATCACGGCGCGGAACGAGGAGGCACTCGGCCTGCTGCTCGACGAACTGGGCCGGGTGCTCATCATGGGCACCGTGCTGCTGACCGTGGGATTCGGCCTCGCCTCGTGGCTGCTCACCGGCGCGGCCCTCCGCCCGGTGAACCGGCTGCGCAAGGAGGCGGAGAGCCTGAGCACGACCGGGTCGTCCGCGCAACTGCTCGTCCCGGCGGGCAGGGACGAGGTCAGCCGCCTCGCGGTCACGCTCAATGACTTCATCTCCCGGCTGCGCCGCAGTCTCGACAGGGAGAAGCAGGTGGTGTCGGATGCGAGCCACGAGTTGCGCACTCCCCTCGCCGTGCTCAAGGCGCAGCTCGAGCTCGCGCATCTCAATTCCGGCGACGCTCCGGCCCTCGAGGCGGACATCGACGACGCCTCCCGCACCGTGGACCGCCTCTCCCGGCTCGCGACGAACCTGCTGGAACTGTCCAAGCTCGAGAGCCAGCAGGCCCCGCCGGAGTGCGGCTGGGAGAACCTGATCGCCGAGATCTCGGCCTCGGTCGACCGCGCAAGGGTGGTTCGCAACGGGGAGGATCTCGACGTCGACTACGAGATCGAGGGCGAGGATCCGACCGGCCGCTATGCGATCTCGGTGACCAACGTCGGGCAGCTCATCGACAATCTCATCTCGAACGCCATCAACGCCATGGGCGGCCGCGGCGCCGTGACCGTCACGCTCCGCAGCCTCGCAGAGGGTGCCATGCTGAGCGTCGTGGACACGGGGCCCGGCATGCCGGAATCGTTCATCCCGGTGGCCTTCGACCGGTTCTCCCGGCCGGAACAGTCCCGCGCGAGCGGCTCGATCGGGTCGGGGCTCGGCCTCGCGATCGTGCACGCCATCGTGACGCGGGCGAAGGGAACCATCAGCCTGCGCAACACGGGGACGGGCCTGGCCATCGACATCCGTCTGCCGCGCAGCATCCGCACCGGACAGGGCCCGCGGGCCTGACGACAGCGCCAAACTGAGAGCCTTCGCAGGCGCCCGACACCGGGTCGTCGGGAAACCCCCGACCGGGTGGCATAACGTAATGGGGTGACTTATCTGCCCGTGACCCATGATCCAGAGCTGCGCCCGCAGCGGCGATCCTGGCCCACCCACCGGCAGCTGGCCCCGCTGTACGTCGGTGTTCTCGGCCTGTTGATCTCCGCCGCGGCGTCGTGGAACCCGTCCTATTGGGGCGATGAAGCCGCGAGCGTGATGTCCGCGGAGCGTTCGTTGCCCTCCCTGTTCCGGATGCTCGGCACGATCGATGCCGTTCATGGCACCTATTACCTGATGCTGCACTTCTGGATCGACCTCTTCGGTGCGTCCGAGTTCTCCACCAGGCTCCCGAGCGCGATTGCGATCGGTGTCGCAACGGCGGGAACGTTCGTCCTCGCCCGGATGCTGACCGGGGCCAGGGTCGCCTGGATCGCAGCCCTCGTCTTCGCGGTACTTCCCCGGGTGACGTACATGGGCGCAGAGGCGCGATCGACGGCGCTCGCGACGGCTATCGCCGTGTGGCTCGTCGTGCTGCTCGTGCATCTGGTCCGCGCAGGGACGGCGAGCCGGTCGACCCAGAGCTGGCTCTGGATCGGCTTCACCGCGCTCTTCGCCCTCGGAATCTATGTCTTCCTCTACGTCGCGCTTCTCGTCCCCGTACTCGGGATCGCGGTGTTCCTGCTCGCGCCCGATCGGGCCCGGCGACGCGGACAGCTGATCGCCTGGTCGGGCGCGACCGTCGTCGGTCTCATCATCGCTTCCCCGGTCCTGTTCGCGGGCGTCAGTCAGAAGGACCAGCTCTCGTTCATCGGGCGGCGAGCCCAGACGGGCGTGCTCGACGCGGCCGTCAACCAGTGGTTCGGCAACGTGCCCGCGGCGGTCATCGCCTGGGCTCTGATCCTGCTCGCGGTCGTTCTCGCCTGGTTCAGTCGCGGAAGGGTGCCCGCCCTCGAGCGGAACAGGGCAGCGTTGGGCGTGATGCTCGCCTGGATGCTCGTGCCGAGTGCGGCTCTGCTGATCGGCACGCATGTCGTCACGCCGATGTACTCGCTACGGTACCTCTCCATCTGCACGCCGGCCGCAGCAATCGCGCTCGGGATCGCCGTGGCCTGGATCAGGCCCCGCTGGGCCGGGATCGCGGCACTCGTACTGCTCGTCGTCGCCGTGGTGCCGAGTTACGTCGACCAGCGCGGCCCGTACGCCAAGAACGCCGGGAGCGACTGGCGCCAGGCCGCATCCATCGTCCAGGCCGGTGCGCACCCCGGAGACGCGATCGTGTTCGACGAGAGCGTGCGGCCCTCACGGAAGCCGCGGCTCGCGCTACACCTGTACCCCGCATCCTTCACCGGGCTGCGCGACGTGACCCTCGACACGGCCTATGGGGACACCGGATCGCTCTGGGACACCACCCGGCCGCTCACGAGCGTCCTGGATTCACTCGCGGGCACGGATACGGTATGGCTGGTGC
Source organism: Cryobacterium sp. MDB2-A-1 (assembly GCF_004402675.1). Classification (NCBI taxonomy): domain Bacteria; kingdom Bacillati; phylum Actinomycetota; class Actinomycetes; order Micrococcales; family Microbacteriaceae; genus Cryobacterium; species Cryobacterium sp. MDB2-A-1. The sequence goes on from NZ_SOFK01000034.1 coordinate 42,295, forward strand.
AGTATTCGGGCAGCAGTGAGGAAAAAGCGGGCACCGACCTGCACACGCTGCAAGACCTGGGATTTTCCGTCGCCTCAACGGCCACGGTCGTACACACAACAATCACCGAACTGACAAGGTAGTTTTCATGGCACAGACACTGGTCATCATCCCGACCTACAACGAACGCGAGAACATCAATCCGATCGTGGCCAGGGTGCGCGCGAGCGTCCCGGCCGCGGACATCCTCGTCGTCGACGACGCCTCCCCCGATGGCACCGGCCAGCTCGCCGATGCCATCGCCGCAGCGGACTCCAAGGTGCACGTCCTGCACCGCACGAAGAAGAACGGCCTCGGAGCGGCCTACCTCGAGGCTTTCGGCTGGGGCCTGTCCCGCGGCTACGACGAGCTCGTGCAGCTCGATTCGGACGGTTCGCACCAGCCTGAGCAGCTCCCCGACCTGCTGGCGGCGGCGAAGACCGCCGACGTCGTGATGGGATCGCGCTGGGTTCCTGGCGGAGCCGTGCAGAACTGGCCGTGGCACCGCCGCGCGCTGTCCCGCGGTGGATCGACATACTCACGCCTCGTGCTCCGGCTCCGCCAGCACGACGTCACAGGCGGCTACCGCGTCTACACGGCGCATGCCCTCGAACGCATGGACCTCGCGAGCGTCGAGAGCCTGGGCTATTGCTTCCAGATCGACATGCTGCTCACGAGCGTGCGGGCCGGCCTGACCGTCGTCGAAGTGCCGATCACCTTCGTCGAGCGTGTGCTCGGCTCATCCAAGATGAGCGGAAGCATCGTCGTCGAAGCGATGGCCCGCGTCACCCTGTGGGGCCTCACGGGCAAGGGCGCCCGTCGGTCCGTCGTTGCCGCCGCCAAGAACTGAGCCGCGCGTTCCGAATTCAGGAGTCGAGCCATCTTGACGCCGGAAACCGGCCGATCAACCGGTTCAGACCAGTCCTACTCCTGAATTCGGAACAGGAACGAAGTCGGGGGCGACTTCGGGTCAGAATGACTATATGATGGGTTCACCCAGTTAGAGTCATACTGACCTTTACCTAGTGGATGCCCCCATGAGCGCTCAAGCCGCTGTCGCACTCGCCGTGTCGACCGTGATCTTCGCCCTGCGCTCCGACGCGGAATCCGACTTCAAGACGCTGTGGCTCCCCCTGGTCCGCCGCACCAGGGACCCATACCTCGACCAGTGGGCGTTGCCGGGCGGCGGGCTGCCCGGCGACGAGGAACTCGCCGCGGCCGCCGCCCGTACCCTGCACGAGACAACCGGCCTCGCGCCCAGGTACCTCGAGCAGCTCTATACCTTCGGCGATCCGGGCCGCTCTGCCGGCGGCCGCGTGGTGTCCGTCGTCTACTGGGCCCTCGTCGAGTCCGGTGAGGCCGACCTCGCCGTCGTCGGCGACAACGTGCGCTGGTTCGCCGCAGACCGCCTGCCGCGGCTCGCCTTCGACCACAACCGGATCGTCGAGTACGCCCTCTGGCGGCTGCGGACCAAGGTCGAGTATTCCCGGATCGCCCACGCCTTCCTCGGCGAGACCTTCACGCTCTCCCAGTTGCGCGACGTGCACGAGGCCGTACTGCAGAAGTCCCTCGACCCGGCCAATTTCCGTCGCACGATCGAGGCATCCGGTTCCATCGTCGACACCGGCGAACGCGTCGCGGGCACCCGGCACCGTCCGCCCCGTCTCTACCGGTACAACGACTCCGGACGACAGGGCGAACCGGATCCTTTCGGGCCGGAACCCGCGACCGCCGCCATCCCCACCACGAACTGAATCACCGTGTACAACGCTTTTTGTGAAAATCGAGGAGTTACAGCATGACCATCGCATCGGTCGACCGCACCATTCGTCTGATCAGCACGGGCACCGCGCCCGGAAGCACCTGCAGCCCGCAGCTGGCCGCAGGCCCCTGGGAATTCGACTCCGGCACCCCCGGCTACGGCCCAGGGTCCTCGATGGGCGATGTGCTCCCGACCGGGTCCCCGCGCCAGGGCGCGCTGCCCGAGCGCTACCGGACCGCCTCCGCAGAGGAACTCGACGCGCGCATCCGCTCGGCCAAGGCCACCCTCGGCGACCGGGTCGTGATTCTCGGGCACTTCTACCAGCGCTCGGAGGTCCTCGAGCACGCCGACTTCGTCGGTGACTCCTTCCAGCTCGCGCAGGCGACGAAGAGCCGCCCCGATGCCGAGGCGATCGTCTTCTGCGGCGTGCACTTCATGGCCGAGACCGCGGACCTCCTCTCCGGGCCCGACCAGGCGGTCATCCTGCCCAACCTCGCCGCCGGGTGTTCGATGGCGGACATGGCCGACATCGACTCGGTCACCGACTGCTGGGAACAGCTCGAAGAACTCTATGGAACCGAGGCGGATGCCTCCGGCCGGGTCCCGGTGATCCCGGTCACCTATATGAATTCCTCGGCGGCCCTCAAAGCGTTCTGCGGCGCCAACGGCGGCATCGTCTGCACCTCCTCGAACGCCGAGACCGTGCTGAAGTGGGCCTTCGAACGCGGCCAGCGGGTGCTCTTCTTCCCCGACCAGCACCTCGGCCGCAACACCGCGAAGGCGATGGGCATCCCGCTCGAGCGGATGCCGATGTGGAACCCGCGTAAGCCACTCGGCGGCAGCACCGGGACCGAACTGGAGGCCGCCCAGGTCATCCTGTGGCACGGATTCTGCAGTGTGCACAAGCGCTTCACCGTCGACCAGATCACCACCGCCCGTGCAGAGCACCCCGGGGTGCGTGTCATCGTGCACCCGGAGTGCCCGATGGCGGTCGTCGACGCCGCCGACGAATACGGCTCCACCGACTACATCAAGAAGGCCATCGAGGCCGCCCCTGCCGGGTCGACCTTCGCGATCGGCACCGAGATCAACCTCGTGCAGCGCCTCGCGGCTGAGCACCCCGAGCACACCATCTTCTGCCTCGACCCCGTCGTCTGCCCGTGCTCGACGATGTACCGCATCCACTCCGGCTATCTCGCCTGGGTGCTCGAAGCCCTCGTCGGCGATGCCGGGCAGCCGCCCGCCGTGCTCAACCGCATCGAGGTCCCCGCGACCGACGCGACGAACGCCAGGGTCGCCCTCGAGCGGATGCTTACCGCGCGTCCTCCCGTCGGCGCACCGGTGAGCGGAGCACGCGCGTGACGCCCGCAGCACCGATCGCACCCGTCGCACCATCGCTCCGGATCCTCGTGATCGGGAGCGGCCTCGCCGGACTCATCGCCGCGGTGCGCGCGACCGACGCGGGTCATTCCGTCACCCTGGTCACCAAGCAGGGACTCCCGGACAGCAACACCCGCTATGCCCAGGGCGGCATCGCCGCGGCCATGTTCCCCGACGACTCGGTGGACCTGCACATCCTCGATACCCTCCGCGCCGGGGCAGGCCTCTGCGACCCGGCGGCCGTCGAGGTGCTCTGCGGCGAAGGGCCTGCCAGGGTCCGCGACCTGATCCGCTTCGGCGTCGACTTCGACAAGGACGACTCCGGCGTGACGCGCGGGCTCGAGGCCGCCCACTCCCGCTCCCGGGTGCTGCACGCCGGCGGGGACGCGACCGGCGCCGCGATCGAAGCCGCACTCGTTTCGACCGTCCGCGAACGGGCCGCCCGCTCGGCCCAGACCCCGGGTATCCCGCGCGTCCAGCTCCGTGAGCACACCATGCTCGTCGACCTCCTCGTCGCGGGCGACCGGGTGACCGGCGCCTCCCTGCTCGGACCGGACGGGCTCGTGCACCGGGCCGACGCCGACGCGGTGATCCTCGCCACCGGCGGGGCGGGCTCGCTCTTCCCGCACACCACCAATCCCGCGCTCGCGACCGGCGACGGCGTCGCAGCGGCCTGGCGCGCCGGCGCGGCGATCGCCGACCTCGAGTTCTACCAGTTCCACCCGACCGCCCTCGCGGTGCCGGGAACCCCGCTCGTCTCCGAGGCGGTCCGCGGCGAGGGCGCCGTGCTCCTGAACGCTCGCGGCGAGCGCTTCATGCTCGCCATCCACCCCGGCGCCGAACTCGCCCCCCGCGACATCGTCGCCCGCAGCATCGCCCGCGAAATGTCCGCCCAGGGCGGCACACCCGTGCTCCTCGACGCGACCGGCCTCGGCAGGGAACTCCTCGAAACCCGCTTCCCCACGATCACGGCCGCGTGCCTCGCCGCCGGGATCGACTGGGCCGTCGAGCCCATCCCCGTCGCACCCGCCGCCCACTACTGGATGGGTGGCGTCAGCACCGACCTGTGGGGCCGCACCTCACTGCCCGGCCTCTACGCCGTCGGCGAGACCGCACGAACCGGGACCCACGGCGCCAACCGCCTCGCCTCGAACTCCCTGTTGGAGGCCGCGGTCTTCGCCGACCGAGCCGTGCGCGCCCTCGGCACTGGCCAGGTCGACGCCGACGGCAGGCGCCTGCCGCCAGTGCCGGCCTCCAGCGGCACGGCCGACGCGACCGTTCCCGCCAGGGCCGTCGACGGACCCGGCGCGCATGTCGACCGCGCCGAACTCCAGCGCCTGATGTGGGACGCGGCCGGTGTGCTGCGCGACGGTGACGGGCTCGCCGCGGCATCCGCTGCCCTCGCCGGCTGGAAGCACCCGGCACCCGCCGGTCAGGACGCGACCCCGGCCGACCGGGTGCGCGCCGTCGAAGACGCCAACCTGCTCGACCTGGCGAGGGTCACCGTGGCCTCCGCGTTCGCCCGCGAGGAATCCCGGGGCGCGCACTACCGCGCCGATTTCCCCGAGAGCCGGCCGGAGCTGGCCCACAGCCAGGCGTGGGTGCGACCCGCCGATTCCGACGATCCGTTCCTCGTGCTCGAATCCCCTGAACGCGCCAGAGAGGCCGAGGAGGCCATCGCATGCTGAGCACCACCGCCATCGACACCGTGGTGCGCGCCGCACTCGACGAGGACGCCCCCTGGGGCGACCTGACCTCCGAGGTGCTCATCCCCGCAGACGCCACGGCGACCGCGAGGCTCGTCGCCCGCGAACCCGGCGTTTTCAGCGGCAGCGCCGTCTTCGAATCCGCCTTCCGGCTCACCGACCCCGCCATCGCGGTCACGCTGCTCACAACCGACGGCACTCCCTTCGCGACCGGCGACGTGCTCGCAGAGGTCGCCGGCCCCGCCAGGGGCATCCTCCAGGCCGAACGCATCGGCCTGAACTTCGTGCAGCGGATGAGCGGCATCGCGACGCTCACCGCCCGGTACGTCGCCGAGACCGCCGGCACCCGCGCCCGCATCGTCGACACCCGCAAGACCACGCCGGGGCTGCGGGCCTTCGAACGCACCGCCGTCCGCGACGGCGGCGGCCACAACCACCGCTTCAGCCTCTCCGACGCGGTCATGGCCAAGGACAACCATCTCGCCGTCCTGCAGTCCGGCGGGCTCGGCCTCACCGAGGCGCTCCTGCTCGTGCGCGACCGGATCTCGCACACCACCCACCTCGAGGTCGAAGTGGACCGCATCGACCAGATCGAAGCCGTGCTCGCGGCCCGCGTCGACACGATCATGCTTGACAACTTCGACCCCGATCGGCTCGCGGAAGGCGTGCGCCTGGTCGCAGGCCGCGCCATCGTCGAAGCGAGCGGCGGCGTGAACCTCGACACGGTCCGGGCCATCGCGTTATCCGGCGTCGACGTCATCTCCGTCGGCGCGCTCACCCACAGCGTGCGCTCCCTCGACCTCGGCCTCGACGTCGTCGTGGTCGCCGGCACCGAACTCGACGGCGCCGTCCGGAACTGACCGCCGACCGCCAGCAGACACCCAAGGAGCCCGGAGTGATCTACCTTGACAACGCAGCGACGACGCCCGTGCGCCGCGAAGTCCTCGAGGCCACCTGGCCGTTGCTCACCACCGGCTTCGGCAATCCCTCGAGCCACCACCGGGTCGGCGAGGCCGCGGCGGCCGCCCTCGCCGACGCGCGCGCGACGGTCGCCGCCGTTCTCGGCTGCCGACCCGCCGAGGTGCTGTTCACGAGCGGCGGGACCGAGTCCGACAACCTCGCGATCAAGGGCATCGCCCTCGCCGCGCCGCGGGGCCGGCACCTGATCATTTCGGCGGTCGAGCACGAAGCGGTCCTCGAATCCTGCGACTACCTGCACCGGTTGCACGGCTTCGACGTGACCCTGCTGCCGGTGGATGCCCAGGGTCTCGTCGATCCGGCAGACCTCGCCCGTGCGCTCACCCCCGCCACGACCCTCGTCTCGGTGCAGTACGCCAACAACGAGGTCGGCACCGTGCAGCCGATCAGAGATCTGTCCACGCTCGCCCGCGTCCAGGGCGTCCCGTTCCACACCGACGCCGTCCAGGCCGCCGGCTGGCTGCCACTGTCCGTCGCCGACCTCGGAGTCGATGCGCTCAGTATCTCCGGCCACAAGCTCGGGGCGCCCCAGGGAACGGGGGCGCTCTTCCTGCGTCGCCGGGTGCCGCTCGAACCCGTCCAGCATGGCGGCGGCCAGGAGCGCGGCAACCGGAGCGGCACCGAGAACGTCGCCGGAGCCGTAGCCCTCGCGACAGCGTTGCGGCTCGCCGAGACCGAACGCGCAGCGAATGCTCCCAGGGTCGCGGCCCTCCGCGACACCTTCATCGCAGAAGTGCTCGGCGCGGCGCCGGGCGCACGCCTCACCGGGCATCCGCTGCAGCGCCTGCCCGGAACGGCGTCGTTCGTGTTCCCCGGCACGAGCGGGGAGGCCGTGTTGCTCGAGCTGGAAGGACACGGGATCGTCTGCTCGAGCGGCTCGGCGTGCGCGGCGGGCAGCGACGAACCCTCCCCCACCCTCACGGCCATGGGGCTTCCCGCGGAGGTCGCCCAGACCGCAGTCCGGTTCACCCTTGCCTCGTCGACGACCGGAGCAGAGCTCTCCGAAACGGCCCGGGCCGCCGGTCTCGCTGTCGCGACAATCCGAGGTCTCGGCCGACGCTGAATCGGGCCGTGGAATCTGCGGAATTTCTACGAATCGTAGAAATCGACCAGCCGATCACGTCGAATGAGAAACAGACGGCTAATCAGCCAAAATGCTCAATTGAAACGTCGCAATCCCGGCACCCTGCCCATCGTTAAAGATGCGTCCCTCGGCGCGGGGTCGTAAGCTTGCCTAAAGAGGCGAAAAGCCCAAGTTGGGCCGCCGAAGAGGGGCACCATGACCATTACGGACAAACCAGTCACTGAGTCACTTGCTAGCCAAATCGACTCACTCGTTCAGGGAGCACAGCAGGCGCTCACCGAATACGCTGACTTCACCCAAGAGCAGATCGACCACATCGTAAAAAAGGCCTCCGTCGCGGCCCTCAGCAAACATGCTGAGCTCGCCGTCCACGCAGTAGCCGAAACCGGTCGTGGCGTATTCGAGGACAAGGCCGTGAAGAACCTGTTCGCGTGCGAGCACGTCACGAACTCGATGCAGAATCTTAAGACCGTCGGCATTATCAGCCGCGACGCTATTACCGGAATTACAGAAATCGCCGAGCCGGTCGGTGTTATCGCAGGTATCACCCCGGTGACCAACCCCACCTCGACTGCAATCTTCAAATCCCTTATCGCCATTAAGACCCGCAACCCGATCATCTTCGGCTTCCACCCGGGAGCCCAGCAGTCTTCTGTCGCAGCTGCCCGCATTGTGCGCGACGCGGCAATCGCCGCCGGCGCCCCCAAGAACTGCGTGCAGTGGATCGAAGTTCCCTCCCTCGAGGCGAGCACGCTCCTGATGAACCACCCCGGTGTTGCGACCATCCTCGCGACCGGTGGCAACGCAATGGTCCGCGCCGCGTATTCCTGCGGCAAGCCGGCCCTCGGCGTCGGTGCGGGAAACGTTCCGGCATTCATCGAGAAGAGCGCCAAGCTCAAGCGTGCCGTCAACGACGTCGTGCTCTCGAAGTCCTTCGACTACGGCATGATCTGCGCTTCCGAGCAGGCCGTCATCATTGAAGAGCCGCTCTATGCAGAGGCACTCGTCGAATTCAAGAAGCTGCACGCGTACCTCGTGACCCCGGCGGAGAAGACCCTCCTCGAAGAGTTCATCTTCGGTGTCCAGGCACACTCGGAAAACTGTGGCGGCGCCAAGCTCAACGCTTCCGTCGTCGGCAAGTCGCCGGTGTGGATCGCGCAGCAGGCCGGATTCACCGTTCCCGAAGACACCTCGATCATCATGGTCGAGGTCGGCAGCGTCGGACCGCAGGAACCGATGACGCGCGAAAAGCTCGCCCCGGTGCTCGCCGTCCTGCACGCCAAGGATGCAGAAGAGGGCATCACGCTCTCCGAGCAGATGGTGGAATTCGACGGACTCGGCCACTCCGGCTCGATCCACAGCGAGAACCCCGCGATCATCGAGGAATTCGGTATCCGCGTCAAGGCCGTCCGGATCATCACCAACGCCCCGAGCTCGCTCGGTGGCATCGGTGACATCTACAACGCCTTCATCCCCTCGTTGACGCTCGGCTGTGGCTCGTACGGACACAACTCCGTTTCGAACAACGTGTCGGCCATCAACCTCATCAACATCAAGCGGATCGGTCGAAGGAACAACAACTTGCAGTGGTTCAAGGTCCCCGCCAAGACGTACTTCGAGCCGAACGCCATCCGCTACCTGGCGGACATGCGCCACGTCGAACGCGTCACCATCGTCACCGACGCGACCATGACGAAGCTCGGCTTCGTTGACAAGATCCTCGACGTGCTCAACCGTCGCGAGAACCGCGTGTCCCTCCAGATCATCGACAACGTGCTCCCCGAGCCGACCGTCGCCGCGGTCAAGAAGGGTGCAGAGGAAATGCGCGCCTTCAAGCCCGACACGATCATCGCCCTCGGTGGCGGTTCGCCCATGGACGCCGCGAAGGTCATGTGGCTCCTGTACGAACACCCCGAAATCGAATTCGCCGACATGAAGGAAAAGTTCTTCGACGTGCGCAAGCGCGCGTTCAAGTTCCCCGACCTCGGCGAACTGGCCCAGCTCGTCTGCATCCCGACCACCTCGGGTACCGGTTCGGAAATGACGCCGTTCGCGGTCATCACCGATGAGGTCTCCGGAGTCAAGTACCCGCTCGCGGACTATGCACTCCTGCCGAACGTCGCGATCATCGACCCCGCGCTCACCGCCGCAATGCCGTCCTTCCTCGTCGCCGACTCCGGCTTCGACGCTCTGACGCACGCGACAGAGGCTTACGTGTCGGTCTACGCGAACGACTTCACCGACGGCATGTGCCTGCACGCGATCAAGCTGATCTTCGAGAACATCGAGACCTCGGTCAACGGCACGCAGAACAGCACCGACGACAAGGTCATCAAGGCGCGCGAGAAGATGCACAACGCATCCTCGATCGCCGGCATGGCGTTCGGTAACGCGTTCCTCGGAATTTGTCACGCGATGGCTCACGTCACCGGCGCCCAGATGCACCTCATCCACGGGCGAGTGAACGCGACCTACCTGCCGCACGTGATCCGCTACAACGGCAAGATCCCGACCAAGCTGACCAGCTGGCCCAAGTACGAGACCTACATCGCTCCCGAGCGCTTCCAGCAGATCGCGAAGCACCTGGGGCTGCCGGCCTCGACTCCTGAAGAGGGCATCGAGTCGTACGCGACCGCCGTTGAGAAGCTGCGCGACGCCGTGCACATCAAGCCGTCGTTCCAGGCCCAGGGTGTTGTGGAGGAAGACTTCATCGGTCGCCTCGACTCGCTCGCCATGGGTGCATACGGCGACCAGTGCGCACCGGCCAACCCGCGGATGCCGATGCTCGCCGACATGAAGACCATCATGGAGGCCGCGTACTACGGCACCTCGTTCGAAGAGGTTCGTGCCGGTCGTTCGGCCGCAGCGGCCGCCGCCGAGTCCAACACGGACGCCAAGAAGCCGGCCCGCAAGGCAGGCAAGTAGGTCTTCACCCGCTGAATCAGTACTGAAACAGGTTGGGCCCCGCACTTCGGTGCGGGGCCCAACCTGTTTTTCGGCTGTTATCGGTTCTGGGGGAAGCCCAGGTTGATGCCGCCGTGGCTCGGGTCGAGCCAGCGGCTGGTGATCGCCTTGCCGCGGGTGAAGAAGTGCACGCCCTCTGCGCCGTGGGCCTTGGTGTCACCGAACAGCGAGTTCTTCCAGCCGCCGAACGAGAAGTACGCGACCGGGACCGGGATGGGCACGTTGATGCCGATCATGCCCACCTCGATCTCGTTCTGGAACCGGCGCGCGGCCCCGCCATCGTTGGTGAAGATCGCGGTGCCGTTGCCGAACGCACCGGCGTTGATCAGGGCGACGCCCTCCTCGTAGGTGTCGACCCGGACGATGCCGAGCACCGGGCCGAAGATCTCCTCGGTGTACGCCTTCGAGGTGACAGGGAGGTGGTCGATCAGGGTCGGGCCGAGCCAGAACCCGTTCTTGTCTCCGTCGACCTCGATGCCGCGACCGTCGACGACGATCGTGGCGCCGTCATCCGCTGCGATCTCGATGTAGCTTGCGACCTTGTCGCGGTGAACTTCCGTGATGAGCGGGCCCATGTCGCACGAGCGACGCCCGTCACCGACGGTCAGGGCCGTCATCCGGGAAACGATCTTCCCGACCAGCTCGTCGGCGACCGGTTCAACCGCGACGACGACGCTGATGGCCATGCACCGTTCCCCGGCACTGCCGAAGCCGGCATTGACCGCCGAGTCCGCGACAAGGTCGAGGTCGGCGTCCGGAAGCACGAGCATGTGGTTCTTGGCGCCACCGAGTGCCTGCACCCTCTTGCCGTGCCGCGTGCCGGTCTCGTAGACGTAGCGGGCGATCGGGGTCGATCCGACGAAGGAGATCGCCTTGACGTCGGGGTGCGTGAGGAGGCCGTCAACGGCCACCTTGTCCCCGTGCAGGACCGTGAAGACGCCGTCGGGTAGACCGGACTCCTTCAGCAGCCTGGCGAGCCAGATGGCCGCGCTCGGGTCCTTCTCGCTCGGCTTGAGGATCACGGTGTTGCCGGCCGCGATGGCGATCGGGAAGAACCACATCGGCACCATGGCCGGGAAGTTGAACGGGCTGATGACGCCGACGACGCCGAGGGCCTGGCGGGTCGAGTACACGTCGACGCCCGTGGCGACGTTCTCGGAGTATTCGCCCTTGAGCAGGTGCGGGATGCCGCAGGCGAATTCGACGACCTCGAGCCCCCGCGTGATCTCGCCGAGGGCATCGGAGAGCACCTTGCCGTGTTCACTCGTGAGGATCTCGGCCAGCTCACCCTTGCGGGCGTTGAGCAGTTCGCGGAACGTGAAGATGATCGACTGCCTCTTGGCGATCGACAGGTCGCGCCACGCCGGGAACGCGGCTTTGGCGGATGCGACGGCGGCTTCGATCTCGCCGGCGTCGGCGAGGGGGACGTCTTTCGTGATGGTGCCGAGGGCCGGGTCGAAGACCGGAGAAGTACGGCCGGACACCCCGGCGTGCTCGGCGCCATCGATCCAGTGCGGGACAACGGGTACTTCGCTCATGGCACTCATCTCTCTCGGACAACGACGTCGGGGAACGGGTCGATTCTGACACAACCCACCGCAATCCACGGGTTCAGGCAGGCCCTAGGCTGGAGCGGTGCAATTCTCCCTCTGGCTGGCCCTCGTGGGTGCGGGTGCGCTGATCAGTTTCACGCCCGGGGCTGGGGCGATCAACACCATGAGCAATGCCCTCAATTCCGGGTTCCGCCGCTCCATCTGGGGCATCCTCGGCCAACAGGCTGCACTGGTCGTGCACATCACGATCGTTGCCCTCGGCGTTGGGCTGCTCGTCGCCAATTCGCCTGTCGCATTCAACATCATCCGCTATGCGGGCGCCGCGTACCTCGTCTACCTGGGCATTCGGCAGTTCCTCGCGAAGCCGAGCCTGGACGCCGAGAGCGCCCGGGCTCTCCGTGACGAGCCGCGCTGGTCGATGTTCCGTCGCGGCCTGTGGGTGAACCTGCTCAATCCGAAGGCGATCGTCTTCTTCCTGGCCTTCCTCCCCCAGTTCATCCGGCTCGACCGCCCCGCGCTCCCGCAATACCTGATCGCGGCAGCCACGGTGATCGTGATCGACGTGCTCGTGATGTGGCTCTTCTTCGCGGGAACGGCGCGGTCATTCCAGCGCTTCACCAGGGACGCGCGCGGCCAGCGGGTACTCAACCGCATCTTCGGAGTTCTCTTCGTCGGCGTCGGCATTCTGCTCGCTGCGATCCACTGACCGATCACCGGCGGCCCACCGGAGTAAGGCTCACTCCCGAGCGAGCCGGATGGTCAGGAAGACGCTGCTGGGGTCGAGGGTGTACCCGGCGAACGGCGGGCATTCGACGAAGCCGGCGCGCAGGTACAGCCGCCGGGCCGGGGCGAAAGAGTCCTGGGTCCCGGTTTCCAGGCTGACGCGCCCGATGCGCCGGTGGAGTGCGTCGTCGAGGATGTGCGAGAGGAGCCCGGCCGCCACTCCGCGACCGCGCGCCTCCCGCGTTGTGCGCATGGACTTGAGCTCGGCGTGGTCACTCGTCAGCTCTTTCAGGGCCCCACAGCCGACCAGGGTGCCGCCTTCCCGAGCGGTCCAGAATCGGATCTCCGGTGCGGACAGGGCTTCGAGGTCGAGGGCGTGGACACTCTCGGCCGGCGAGGAGGCGAACATATCCGCAAGATGCTCGTCGAGCAGCCGATGGACGTCCGGTCGCGCAGGATCGTCCCTGTCGATGGTGAACATTCAGGCATGCCCGGTCTCGGCGTAGGCCAGGGGCCGGGTCGTGGGGCAGGTCATCCACCGAGGGTATCGGTTCCGGGTATGAAAAAAGCCCCCGGAACCTTACGGTTCCGGGGGCATCTGTTGCGGGGGCAGGATTTGAACCTACGACCTCTGGGTTATGAGCCCAGCGAGCTACCGAACTGCTCCACCCCGCGCTACAAGAAGTAGCTTATCACAGCCTTGAGGCCCAGTCGAACCACGCGGCGCCGTGCATGCTGCGCGGGTTCTGTGCCGGCGCTCGTGCGTTGTGCCACACGCACGGACGGCCGGCTCCCCGAGGGGAACCGGCCGTCACGACCACGGATGCTGTCCGCGGCCGGTGCTGCTGTCTGCTACTGGCCCAGCAGGGCGAGCATGCTCGCGACGGTGTCGGAGAGCTTCTTGTCCGCCACACCGTAGGCCGCGAAGTCGCCGGCGGTCAGCGCCGCCTGCTTGTCGGCAATAGCCTGCTTGGCGACGGCCAGGAGCGCCTGGAGCTGGGCATCCGTTGCCGGGTTGCCCGTCGTCGTCGAGGGTGTCGTGGTGCCGCCTGTCGTCGGCGTCGTCGTTCCGGTGGTCGGCACCGAAGTGTCACCGGCCTGCGCACCCGAACTGCCGCCGAAGAGCACGTCGAGCGCCTTGTTCAGGGTGTCCTCGAAGGCGATCTGGTCACCGAAGGCCACGAGAACCTTCTGCAGCAGCGGGTAGCTGGTCTCACCCGTCGACTGCACGTAGACCGGCTGCACGTACAGGAGCCCGCCACCGACGGGCAGCGTCAGCAGGTTGCCGTTGAGCACCTTCGACTGGCCCTGCTTCAACAGGTTGAGCTGGGTCGATACCGTCGGGTCGGCGTTGAACTTCGCCTGCACCTGGCCGGGGCCAGGCACCGTGTTCGCCTTCGGCAGGGTGAGCAGGCGGAGCTTTCCGTATTCCGCCGATCTGACTCCGTCGGTCGCGCCGGCATCCGAGTCGACGGCGAGGTACCCGGTGAGCACGTTCCGGCTCGTGGTACCCGTCGCGTCCGGGATGAAGGTCGAGTACAGGGTGAATGCCGGTTTCTCCGAACCGGGCACCTGCATCGTGAGGTAGTACGGGGGCTGGAGAGTCGTGTTCGTCGACGGCGACACCGGGTCGTTCGGCGTCGTCCACGCGTCGTCGTGCGAGTAGAACGAGCCGGGGTCTGTCACGTGATACTGGCTCAGGATGTGGCGCTGCACCTTGAAGAGGTCGGCCGGGTACCGGACGTGGCTCATCAGCTGGCCGCTCATATCGCTCATGGGCTTGACCGTGGACGGGAAGATCTTCTGCCACGTCTTCAGGATCGGGTCCGTGGTATCCCACGCGTAGAGGGTGACCGAGCCGTCATAGGCGTCGACCGTTGCCTTGACCGAGTTGCGCATGTAGTTGATCTTGTCGAGCGCGAACGGCTGTGCGGGCGTCTCGGTGTCCGTGATGGCGTCGCTCAGGCCGACCGGTGTCGAGTACGGGTAGTCCGCGCTCGTCGTGTAGCCGTCGACGATCCACTTGACCCGGCCGTCGACGACAGAGGGGTATGCGGAGGAGTCGAGGGTCAGGTAGGGGGCGACCTTCTGCACGCGCGTGACGGGGTCGCGGTCGTAGAGGATCTGCGACTGGTCGTTGACGTCGTTGGCGAGGAATATCTGCTCGGACTGGAACTTCAGCGCATAGATGAGTTTGTTGAACGCGTTGTCGAGCTTCGGACCGCCGTTGCCGGTGAACGTCGTGTAGGTCTGCTGGGCGCCATCGGTGCCGGACGGATAGTCGAGCTCGACGGGCTTGCTGTCCGCCGCGGCCCCGACGATCGAGTAGGTCGGCGAGTTCTCACCGAAGTAGATCCGCGGCTCGTAAGTTCCGAGCGATCCGGTCGTCGGGATGCCGGACTCGAGGAACACGGGCTGGCCGTCTGCCGAGCGCTGGTTGCCGTATGCCGCGACGACGCCGTACCCGTGGGTGTAGACGATCGTCGAGTTCACCCAGGTGTTCCCGGCGTTGAGCCCGGACAGCTTGAGATCACGGACGGAGACGACGGTGTCCTGGGACTTGCCGTCGATCGTGTACCGGTCCACATCGAGGTTCTTCGGGAACTGGTAATACTGCTTGAACTGTTCCAGCTGCGAGAAGGCGTCGCTCACGAGGGCCGGGTCGAGGATCCGGATGTTGGCGGTCGTCGTCGCGTCCGCCCGGAGTGCCCCTGGCTCTGCGGTCGTCGTCGCGTTGTACGGGACCTCGGTGACACCGGAGAGGTCGTATGCGTTCCGGGTGAGATCGATGTTCCGTTGGATGTACTCGGCCTCGAGGGACTTCGCGCTCGGGTCGACCTGGAAGCGCTGCACGACCCACGGGTAGAGGGAGCCGAGCAGGAGGCTTGTCACGATGAGGAGCGCCGTGCCGATCACGGGGAGGCGCCAGCGACCGATGATCGCCGTGACGAGGAAGAGGATGGCGACGACGGCGGCGATGCCGGCGAGGATCGCCCGTCCGGGGATGGTGGCGTGGGTGTCGGTGTAGCCGGCACCGGTGATCAGGTCGTTCGTGCTGGTGAGCGTCGAATACTGGTCGAGCCAGATGCTGAGCGCCTGCAGGACCAGGTAGAGACTCGCCGTGACGGCGATCTGGACGCGAGCGGCCTTGGACACGAGGATTTCGCGGCCGCTGACCCGGATCGACCCGTACAGGTAGGTGGTCGCGATCGCGACGATGGCCGAGATGAGGACGACGGCGGATGCGAAGCCGAGGAACGCCTGGAAGAACGGCAGGTCGAACAGGTAGAACGACACGTCGAGGTGGAACTGCGGATCGGTGGTGCCGGTGTCGGTGCGGTTCAGCCACATCAGCACGACCTGCCAGCGGGTGGCGGCGGCGACGCCGGCGAAAAGGCCGAGCAGAGCGGGGATGCCGTACATGGCGAGGCGGCGGAGCGGCTCGATGACCTGCTGGTAGCGGTCGAGCTGCGAGTTGAGCTTCGCGTAGACAGGACGCATCCGGTAGGCGATCTGGATGCTGACGAAGACCGGGATCGCCATGGCGAGGAAGCCCACGAAGAAGAGAGCGGCTCCTGCCGCCCACTGGGTGGTCAGTACGCTCAGGAAGCCGAGCTGGTTGAACCAGAGCACATCGGCGTACAGGCCGGCGAACACAAAGAACAGGATCACCAGCCCCGCGATGATGGCGGCCGTAATGGCGAGGGGGGCACGACTCCTGCGAGGAGCGTTTCCGGTGGATTGTGACGTCACGAATGGGCCTCTTGGTCTGTAAATCGGCGGTCAGGCCTCATTCTAGACAGGGGTTCTGGGAGCAGGCCTGCCAGCCGGCCCCAAGCCGGCTCAGAGTTCCCTGCAAGGCCGCTGGGGTATCCCCCGTTATTGCACGGGGCAGTGCGGGAGTGCGCTCGTGTCCGCCCCGGACTTGATGGCGTCCAGCGCGGTGAGTGCCTGGTCGAGGGTCGTGACCGAGAAGACCGTGAGACCGTCCGGGATGTGCCCGGTGACCTCGTCGCAGTCGTCCGCGGGGGCGAGGAACCAGTCTGCTCCGGCGCTCCGGGCGCCTGCGAGTTTCTGGCGGATGCCGCCGATCGGGCCGACCGTGCCCGCCTGATCGATCGTGCCGGTGCCCGCGACGTTCTCGCCGCCCTGGAGGAGCCCGGGGGTGAGCTTGTCGATGATGCCGAGCGCGAACATCATGCCGGCGCTCGGGCCGCCGACCTGGTCGAGCTGGATGGTGACCGTGAACGGGAACTGATACTCGGTCTTCACGTTGATCCCGATGATCGCGGAGCCGTCCGAGTCGACGGGGGTGACCGTGAGGTCCTGCGCGACGCCGCCGCGCACGATGCCGACAGTGGCCGGAACGCCGGCGCCGTTCGCCGTGAGCGCGGCACGGAGGGAGGCGATGTCGGTGACGGCGGCGCCGTTGACGGTGGCGATCTGGTCGTCCGCTTTGAGGACGCCCGTCGCCGGCGAACCGTCGGGCAGCGAAACAACCGAGACGATCGTCGGGTAGGTGTAGCCGAGGTTCGTCAGGGCGGCGGCGATCGCATCCTGCTGGGAGTTGACCATCTGCGCGGTGTTCTCCTCGTCGCGCTGCTGCGTCGTGGTGTTCGAGGGGAACGCCGCCTCGATCGGGATGACGGCCTGGCTGGAATCCAGCCACGCTCCGGCGACCTTGAGCCAGCTCGGGCGGTTGTCCGGGTTGCCGACGAGGGACACGGTGAGCATGTCCAGCGTTCCGTCGGTCGGGAAGGTCTCCGCGCCGTCGATGGTGATCAGGGGCCTGTCCGCACCGTCCTCAGAGATGGTCGAGCCGATGGTGTTGTAGACGGGGCCCGGCTTCTCGATCACGTATGGGGCCGGGGTGACGCCGAGGATGATGCCGCAGGCCAGGGCGATGCTGAGCACGATCCAACCGGCCTTGCTTGCACGCCGGGAGCGCGGCGATCGCTCTTCCCAGGTGGTGCCGGAGTCGGATGGCGTCGGGTCGTCGGTGAAGAGGGCCACCGGGCTCCTTCCAGGTTATGCCGGGCGTTCGCGGCAAGCGGACACCAGACCTCTCAGCGTAGGTCATTTCCCAGTTCGGGCCGGGCGTCTCGGACTAGCGTAGAAGCAAGCGACTGAGAGGTGCCTGAAGTGCCCGACGACTCCCGACCCGACGAGGGTCCCAACCCGGAAGACGAATTCCGGGACATGTTGCGCGACATCCTGTCGGGCAAGTCCTCCATCGATCCGAGCCAGCTCGCCGGAGCCGCCGGCCTGCCGGCAGACCCGGCCAGCATCAACGCTCTCATGCAGCAGTTGCAGGGTGCCCTCCGCGGCAACGGCGAGGGCGGCATCAGCTGGGACGCAGCGCTCACGCAGGGCCAGAACAAGGCGGCCGAGAGCCAGGTCTCGGTGACTCCCGCCGAGCACGCCGCCCTCGACCAGGCGTTCCACATTGCTGCGCTCTGGCTCGACGAGGTGACCGACATCGCCGAACTCACGGTGGTCCCGCGCCTTCTCACCCGCAAGGAGTGGGTCACGGAATCCATGCCGGTCTGGACCCAGTTGGCGGAGCCGGTCGCGAACAGCATCTCCGATTCCCTGACCAAGGTCCTCACCGACCAGGCGCCGGAGGAGCTCAAGGGCATGATGGCCGGCGCGAGCAAGATGATGCGCAGCATCGGAGGCACCCTCTTCGCCATGCAGCTCGGCCAGGTCGTCGGCCAGCTCGCGAGCGAGGTCGTCTCAGGAGGCGACATCGGCATCCCGCTCATGACCGACCAGCAGGCCGCCCTCGTGCCGCAAAACGTCGCGGCCTTCGGCGAAGACCTCGACGTGCCGATCGACCAGGTTCAGATCTACCTGGCCGTGCGGGAACTCGCCCACGCCAGGCTGTTCCGGCATTCGCGCTGGCTGCGCCTGCGGCTGATCAGCTCGATCACCGACTTCGCCCACGACATCAGCATCGACTCAGGGCGTCTCGAAGAACTCGCCGAGGGCTTCGACCCGTCCAACCCCGAGGAACTGCGGCAGGCGATCCTGAACGGATCGCTGATCCCGCCGAAGTCGGAGACCCAGCTCGCCGCCCTCGCGAGGCTCGAGACGATGCTCGCGCTCGTCGAAGGCTGGGTCGACGTCGTGACCGTCGAGGCCACGAGCAGGCTCCCCCGCGCCGATGCCATCAACGAGACCGTCAAGCGCCGTCGCGCCTCTGGCGGTCCGGCCGAGTCCGCGTTCTCGACCCTCGTCGGGCTCGAGCTGCGTCCGCGCCGGCTGCGCGAGGCTGCCGCGATGTGGCAGGCCGTGACGGATGCCGTCGGTAACGACGGTCGGGACGCGCTCTGGGCGCACCCCGACCTTCTGCCGACGTCAGCGGACCTCGACGACCCGAAGGCGCTCGTCGCGCGGCTGACGAGCACGGCCGCGAGCGTCGCGGCGGGCACGGAACCCGAACTCGACGAGGTCGACCAGGCGCTCGAGGACCTGCTGCGTGAGGACGGCCCCGACCGCCCCCACGAGGAGTAGCCCCGCGCCTAGAGCAGGCCCTTGGTGTGCCAGACGGTCTTCGTCTCCGTGAAGGCGAGGATCCGGGCGAGGGAGGGCGCCGCGGCATCCGCCCCGGATTCGGGCTGGAGCACCCGGGTGAGGGTTTCGGCCGCGTCGATCTCGAGGTGCACCCAGTCGAGGTCGCCTGCACCGAGGAGGTCGATCGCGTTGACGTCGGCGTGGCTCGCGAGCCACGGCGCCATCTCGGCCGGTGACCCGGTGAGGATGTTGACGACCCCGCCGGGGACGTCGCTCGTGGCGAGCACCTCGCCGAGAGTGATCGCCGAGAGCGGCCTGGTTTCGTCGGCGACGACCACGACCGTGTTGCCTGAGACGAGGGCGGGGGCGACGGCGCTCACGAGACCGAGCAGCGACCCGCCGGACTGCGGGGCGATGATCGCGACGACACCGGTCGGCTCTGGCACGGAAATGTTGAAGTACGGCCCGGAAACCGGGTTCGCATTGCCGGCGACCTGCGCGTACTTGTCGGCCCAGCCCGCGTACCAGACCCACCGGTCGACGGCCTCGTCGACCTGCCGGCCAGCGGCCGACGCGGACACGCCCTCTGACTGCACGATCTCCTCGACGAACTGGGCGCGACGGCCCTCGAGCAGCTCGGCGATGCGGTAGAGCACCTGGCCGCGGTTGTACGGGGTCGCACGCGACCACCCCGCGAAGGCGGAGCGTGCCGCGACCACGGCATCCCTGGCGTCCTTGCGGGATGCCTGCGCCGCGTTCGCGAGGAAGTCGCCGCTCGGCGTCGCCACGGCATAGACGCGACCGGATTCGCTCCGCGGGAACTTTCCGCCGATGTAGAGCTTGTAGGTCTTGGGGACGGCGAGGCGGGTCACTTGGTGGCCTTCTTTCGTGCTGCGGACGGCTTGACGGCATGATCGGCGTCCACGGCCACGGCGTGGCGGGCGGCGGCGACTGCGGCGCTGCCCGCCGGCTGGAGGTACGCGGCGAGGCCGTGGCGGCCGCCTTCGCGGCCGTAGCCCGACTCCTTGTAACCGCCGAAGGGGCTCGCGGGGTCGAACCGGTTGAAGGTGTTCGCCCAGATCACGCCGGCGCGGAGCCGGTCGGCGACGGCGAGGACGCGGCTGCCCTTGTCGCTCCAGATCCCGGCGGAGAGACCGTACGGCGTGTTGTTCGCCTTCGCGATCGCCTCCTCGGGGGTGCGGAACGTCAGCACGGAAAGCACGGGGCCGAAGACCTCGTCGCGGGCGATGCGGTGACTCGTCGACACATTGGTGAAGATGGTCGGCCGGAACCAGAACCCGCTCTCCGGCAGGTCGCAGTCGGGACTCCAGCGTTCGGCGCCTTCGTCCTCGCCGATGGCGGACAGTTCGGTGATGCGCTTCAGCTGGTCTGCGCTGTTGATTGCACCGATGTCGGTGTTCTTGTCGAGCGGATCGCCGAGGCGCAGCGTCGAGAGGCGCTGCTTGAGCCGGTCGACGACCTCGTCGTGGATGCTCTCCTGGACGAGCAGGCGGCTGCCCGCGCAGCAGACGTGGCCCTGGTTGAAGAAGATCCCGTTGACGATGCCCTCGATGGCCTGGTCGATCGGAGCGTCGTCGAAGACGATGTTCGCCGCCTTGCCGCCCAGCTCGAGAATGATCTTCTTGTCGGTCCCTGCGACGGCGCGGGCGATGGCCCTGCCGGCCCCTGTCGAGCCGGTGAAGGCGACGAGGTTGATGCCGGAGTGGCCGACGAGCGCCTGCCCGGTCTCGCGGCCCCCCGTGACGATGTTCACGACGCCGGCCGGCAACTCGGCCTGCTGGAGGATCTCGGCGAAGAGGAGCGCGGTGAGCGAGGTGGTCTCCGCCGGCTTGAGGACGACCGTGTTGCCCGCGGCGAGGGCCGGGGCGATCTTCCACGCGAGCATGAGCAGCGGGAAGTTCCACGGGATCACCTGGGCGGCGACGCCCCGCGCCGCGGGGTTGACGCCGAGGCCGGCGTGGTCGAGCTTGTCCGCCCAGCCGGCGTAGTAGAAGAACCAGGCGGCGACGAGGGGGATGTCGACGTCACGGCTTTCGGTGATCGGCTTGCCGTTGTCCAGGGTCTCTGCAACGGCGAGCTCGCGGGCGCGCTCCTGCACGAGACGTGCGATCCGGAACAGGTACTTGCCGCGGTCGCTGCCAGAAAGGGTCGACCAGCGCCGTTCGAATGCACGACGGGCCGCGGCGACCGCGGTGTCGACATCCGCCGCGTCGGCGTGTGCGATCATGGCGAGCTGCTTCTCGGTCGCGGGGTTGATGGTCTGGAAGGGCTCGCCGCGGCCGGCGACGAATTCGCCGTCGATGAAGAGTCCGTATTCGGGGCGGAGGTGCAGCAGCGCCTGGGACTCCGGCGCGGGAGCGTAGTCAAGAAAGCTCATCGTGGTTCCTTCAGTCGATCGTCACGTAGTCGGGGCCGGAGTAGTGTCCATCGCGCATCTTCTGCCGTTGCATCAGCACGTCGTTGAGCAGGCTTGAGGCGCCGAAGCGGAAGAGGCTCGGCGTGAGCCAGTCCTCGCCGACGGTCTCGGCGACGGCGACGAGGTACTTGATGGCGTCCTTCGAGGTGCGGATGCCACCTGCCGGTTTCACGCCGACCCTCGCGCCGGTGAGGCGATGCCAGTCGCGCACGACCTCGATCATCGAGAGGGTCACGGGGAGGGTGGCCGCGGGCTGCATCTTGCCGGTTGAGGTCTTGATGAAGTCGCCCCCGGCGAGGATGGCGAGCCAGGAGGCGCGGCGCACGTTGTCGTAGGTGTTGAGTTCGCCGGTCTCGAGGATCACCTTGAGGTGGGCGACACTGCCGTCGGCGCGGCGGCAGGCTTCCTTGACGGCGACGATCTCGTCGTAGACCTGGCCGAAACGACCGGAAAGAAAGGCCCCGCGGTCGATGACCATGTCGATCTCGTCTGCGCCGGCCGCGACGGCGTCGGCCACGTCGGCGAGCTTCACCGCGAGGGAGGCGCGGCCGCTCGGGAAGGCGGTGGCGACGGAGGCGACGAAGATGCCCTGGTCGCGACCGGCCGCGTGTGCGGAGCCGAGCGCCTCGACGGTGTACGGGACCATGTCTCCGTAGACGCAGACGGCGGCGACGCGGGGGCAGCCCGGGTCACCGGGGTCTGGCGTGAGCGCCTTGCCGACGAGGGAACGAACCTTGCCCGGCGTGTCGGCGCCCTCGAGGGTCGTCAGGTCGATCAGGCCGATGATCGTGTCGATCGCCCGCTTCTTCGAACTCGTCTTGATCGAGCGCGTGCCGAGGGCGGCGGCACGCTGTTCGAGCCCGACCGCGTCGATCCCGGGGATCCCGTGCAGGTAGCGGCGGAGGTTCGCGTCTGTGGCCTCGCCGCCGATGAGGGCGAGGGCACGGGACCTCGTCGACGGCTGGGTCGCGACCACTGGGATGCTTGTCATGAAATGTCCTCGCAGGGTGGTGGTGGGTGTCACGGGGGCTCCGGGCGCCTGAGGGCGTTCCGGTCAGTGGGTTTCGCCCAGGACGGCCAGGGCGGTGTCCTCGTCGGTGACGAGCACGGTGCAGAGGCCGCTGGAGACGATGGCGCGGGCGACGGCGTGTTTGGTGCTTCCCGCGATCACGGCGATCGCGGTCGGTGCCCGGCGCAGTTGTTCGAGCCGGATGCCGATGGTCCGCTCGTCGAGCTCGAGGTCGACGATATGGCCGTCCGCGTTGATGTACCGGCCGACGATGTCTCCGACGGCGCCCTTGCGCACGAGTTCGGCGACCTGGTCGGCCGTGAGGTAGCCGCTGTCGACGAGCGCCGAATTCTCGTCGGCCTGGCCTGCGCTGAACAGGTAGGCGGATGCCGCGCTGCCCAGGTCGAGGACCGTCGCGACGGCGCGGTCGGATTCGATCGCGAGCTTGGTTTCGACGCGCTCGAGGATCGCGGGACTCGGCAGCAGGGTCGCGGAGCCGAGCGCTTTCTGCGCGATCGTGACCGCGGTCGCCGCGGCCGTTCCCTCCCGCCGGTTGAGGCTGACGCCGCCGTTGATCTGCACGACGTTGACGCCGCGCGCCCAGCCGGGCTTCAGGCCCTGGGCCACCTCGTGCAGGGTGCGGCCCCAGCTGATGCCGAGGGTCGCCGGAACAGGACGGAGCGCAGTGAGGTAGTCGGCGGCGGCCTGGGCCGCCCGGGACTGCAGTTCCTCGTCGGTGGAGACGCCGGCTGCGGAGACGACGACGGCGTCGCTCAGCCCGGTGTGTTCCCGCAGGCGACGCTCGACGATAAGGCGGCGGGCCCGCGGGTGCACGATCTCGATCCGGATGAAGCCGCTCGCCTTGGCCTGCGCAAGGAGCCGGCCGACCTTCCAGCGGGTGAGCCGGAGGACGGCGCCGATCTCGTCCTGGGTCTTGTTCTCTTCGTAATAGAGTTCGGCGGCGCGGATGGACAGCAGTTCGTCTGTATCGATCACGCGGTCCTCCGTTGGCTCCCCATCCAGCGTAGGACGCCTCGACGCACGCCTCAACTGTTGTGGGAAAACTTGCTCACATGAGCAGAGCCGCATTGATGCCTTGCTGCGACCCCCGACTCCCTCCTGAGGTGTCGCATATCGAGGTTCCGTGGCCCAGGAACGTCGATATGCGACACCTCAGCCCACGTGGTCAGCGGGAACGGTCGAGGTCGTCTTCGAGGAGATGCGGGCGGGCGATCACGCGCGCGGCGAAGCCCACGGCGAGGCCGGTCGCGATCAGGAACCAGATCGGCCAACTCCAGCCCCCCGTGAGCTGGTGCAGAACGCCGACGACAAGCGGCCCGAGGGCGCCGAGGGTGTACCCGACGCTCTGGACGAACCCGCTGAGCGCGACGGAGCCCTCGTGGGTGCGCGTACGGAGGTTGATCAGCACGAGCGCGAGCGGGAAGTAGAGCGGGCCGAGGCCGGCGAGCAGCACCCAGAGAACCGTGAGCGTGCCCGGTGCGAGGAGGAGACCCACGTCTCCGGCGATGAAGGCGAACATTCCGACGTAGATCAGGAGGCTGAGGTTCTTCATCCGTACGGCGAGCCACGGCACGACGAGCGCGCACGGCAGTCCGACGGCGGCGTAGAGGGAGAGCAACGTCCCGGCCTGGCCGGGGCTGATCCCCGCGGTCTGGGTAAGCATCAGCGGAAGCCAGGCGAAGAGCGCGTATGCGTTGAGCGACGACGTCCCGAAGACGACGGCGATCGCCCAGGCGATCGAAGAACGGCCGATGCGGGCCAGCAGCACCGGCTCGGCCTCCGGAACCGCCGGCGGGGCGCTCTGCGACATCCGGTGCCGCACGAGCATGGTGGCCCAGGGCACGAGGGCGAGGAGCGCGGGGATCATCCACATGCCGAGGGAGACCCGCCAGCCGGCGGCATCCGCTACCGGGACCGCGATGAGAGGCGGAACGAGGGTGCTCAGAGACAGCACCGTGACGTAGAGGGAGGTCACGAGGCCGACCCGGTCGGGGAAGTACTTCTTGACGAGCGGGGGCAGAAGCACGTTACCGGCGCCGAGACCTGCGAAGGTCACGATGCTTCCGCCGATGAGCCAGGTCAGGGAACCCGCGCTGCCACGGAGGAGGTGACCGGCGAGGATTGCGACAAGGGCGACGACAACGACCCGCTCGAGCCCGATGCGGCGCGTGAAGACGGGAGTGAAGATGCCGAAGACCGCGAAGCAGACCGGCGGGAGCATGCCGAGCACGCCGATGGCGAGCGCCCCGAGCGGGACGTCGACGCTGATCGCCAGGACGATCGGAGACAGCGCCGCGACCGCCGTGCGCAGGTTGGCCGCGACGAGGAGGATACCCAGAAGCGCGAGGGTTCGCCCGGCCCAGAGACCGCGGATCGGGGTGGGGTTCACCGGCCAAGTCTATTCACCGGGCGAGTCTAGGCTGGACGTCATGCCCGACATTTCCCAGTACCTGCCGTTCAGCCGCAAGCCCCAGGTGGACGACACCGGGACGACGTCCGACTGGAGCGCGGATATCGCGGCGACCCTGACCGGAATCGCCGGAATCCTTGAGACGCTTTCCGCGGAGGAATGGGAGACGCCGAGCCTCTGCGGCGGCTGGCGGGTGCGCGACGCGGCCGGGCATCTCGTCTGGCGGGTCGGGACCCCGACGCGGGAGCTGCTCGGCACCGGGTGGACGGCACTGCGGGAGCAACTGCCGAACCTGAGTGTGGACCATGCCGTCGACACCCTCAGCCGCCGGGCC
Organism: Cryobacterium sp. MDB2-A-1; assembly: GCF_004402675.1. NCBI lineage: Bacteria > Bacillati > Actinomycetota > Actinomycetes > Micrococcales > Microbacteriaceae > Cryobacterium > Cryobacterium sp. MDB2-A-1. Next base: position 67,190 of record NZ_SOFK01000034.1, read on the forward strand.
GCCGAGGCAGAGCCGGCTGAGCTCATCGCGTCGCTGCAGACCACCGCCGCCGAGTACGCCGCGGGGCGGGTGACCGCCCGGGGGCGGCACGGCATCACCGAACTGACGGAGGTCGCCGTCCACGGACTCGACCTGGCGCATCCGCTCGGCAGGGCCCTTGAGGTCTCGCCGGTCGCGCTCGGCGCGGTTGCCGTGCGCCGGGCGCTGATGGCACCCACCCCGGTCAAGGCGGTCGTGCACCGCCGCACGCTTGTGGCGACGGATGCCGGCTGGCGCGTCGGGCGCGGAGCCGTGATCGAGAGCACGGCCGTGAACATCGTGCTCTTCCTCTTCGGCCGGGAAGGCTTCACACCGACCGGGCCGCGCTCCCCCGCGGCCTAAGCCCTGAGCGCTGAGCACTGAGCCCCTGCAGCGCGCTCGCTTTCAGTGGCGGGTCGAGCCGGCGAGGAGAGTGCGGATCTGGTCGACGTCTGCCCGCATCTGCAGGATCAGCGGATCGATTCCGGTGAACGCGACCATTCCGCGGATCCGGTCGACGAACGACACCTCGACGACGTGACCGTAGAGGTCGAGCTCCCGGTCGAGTACGTAGGCCTCGACCTGCTTCTGCGCGACCCCGTCGAAGGTCGGATTGTTGCCGACCGAGATGGCGGCCGGGTAACGATCCGCGCCGTCGGTCAGCCAGCCGGCATAGACGCCGTCGGCAGGAATGAGCCCCTCGGACTCCGCGGAGAGGTTGGCCGTCGGGAACCCGAGTTCGCGGCCCCTGGCCGCGCCGTGCACGACCTCGCCGCGCACGGTCGGGGTGTGGCCGAGCAGTTCGCCGGCAGCCCTCACATCACCGCTCGCGAGCAGTTCCCTGATCCAGGTCGACGAAACCCTGCGCACCCGGTCGGGCTTGACATCCTCGATCAGGTCTACGGCGAAGCCGAAGCGTGCGCCGAGCTCGGTGAGCAGGGCCACGTCACCGGCGCCGTGCGCGCCGAACCGGAAGTCCCTGCCGACGAGCACGTGCCGGGCGTGCAGTCCGTTCACGAGGACGGTCTCGACGAAGACCTCAGGCGGCAGGCTCGCGAGGTCCCTGGTGAACTCGAGCACGAGGGTGCAGTCGACGCCGGTCTCTGCGAGCAGCCGGAGCTTCTGCTCGGCGCTGATCAGGAACGGCGGGCACTTCTCTGGGGCGAGCAGGGCGAGCGGATGCCGGTCGAAGGTCACGACGACCGCCGTGAGCCCCTGCGTTCCGGCGATGTCTTTGAGCCGGTCGATCACGGCGCGATGGCCGGCGTGGACGCCGTCGAACTTCCCGATCGTGACCGCGGAGCCGGAGGTGGCGGTTTCGAGCGGGAGGGAGCCGATGCCGGAGAGGACCTTCACGAGCTGGCCTGTCGACCGGCCTGGCCCTGTGGTCGTGCCGGGCCCTGTGGACGAGCAGGGCGGTGGCGGACGAGCCACATCATCCCGAGGATCGGAAGCACGAGCGGGATGAAGAGATAGCCGCTGCCGAAGACCGACCAGACCGAGTCGTGCGGGAAGAGCGCGGGGTCGACGATGCTCAGGGTGCCGACGACGAGCACGCCGAGAAGCTCGAAGGAGATGGTCACCCACGCGACGCGGTACCAGCGGCCGCTGCTGCGCACGAGCGCGATGGTCGCGACGATGTACACGACCGCGGACAACGCAGACAGCGAGTACGCGAGCGGCGCCTGGTCGAACTTGGAGGCGATCTGGACGAACGACCGCCCGGTCGCGGCGAGCGCGAGCAGCCCGTAGACGGCGATCAGCAGGCGTCCGACGCCGGTGACCCTGCGCTTCTGCGGTCCATCGACGACGTTCTCGGCTGCGCTCTGTGGTCCGGTCATGGCCTGTTAATTATCGCAGCTTGTGGGAGCGAGACTCTCACAAGCCCTGCACTGTCCAGATCTGGAACATCCGGTACACCATGACCGCGATCGCGAGGCACGCGCCGCCGAGAATGACCGTGCTCCAGCGGCTGCGTTCGATGAGCGCCCAGGCGGCGGCGGCGACGGGAACGATGAGGGCGCTCACGAGGTAGGTGTAGAACTCGAGCAGGCTGCCGCTCGCCGTGTTCCCGGCGAAGGGTGCCGCGATCGAAACGACGAGTTGCCCGACGAGGAGCAGTTCGACGAGCGCCGTCGCGCCCATCGTGAGGTCGTTCGGGACCCGGCCGAACAGCCCGAGAAACAGGCAGAGCACGCCGGCGAGCACCGCGACACCGACCTGGAGCCAGGTGAACCACTCGATCACGAGGACTCCCCCGCTGCGGCCTCGTCGGGCGGGAAGTTGATCACGGTGCGGGCTTGGGTGCCCCGAAGCTCGACGAGGCCGACGAGCCGGCCGCCGGGGGCGATCGCGGCGAGCGGAGCCGCGGTCCCCGCTGCCCCGGTATCCGCGATCTCGGTCGTGACCTCGATACGTTTGCCGTGACCGAGGTCGATCGCCTGTTGTTCGGTGAGGTCGAGGCGCCCGAGCACACGCGTCGCGGCATCCGCCGGACTGATGAGAGCGGCGGCGACGTCGAGCTCCGCGAGGGGCTGGGCGTTCTCGATACGGAACGGGCCGATGCGGGTGCGGCGGAGCGCGGTCAGGTGCCCTCCGACGCCGAGCCCGGCGCCGAGGTCGCGGGCGAGGGCCCGGATGTACGTGCCGGAGGAGCACTCGACGCGCACCTCGAGGTCGAGGAAGCCGTCGACGGGCGTGCTCGAGAGCAGTTCGAAGGCGGCGATGGTGACAGGCCGGGCGGGCAACTGCACGTCCTCCCCGTCGCGGACGCGGGCATACGCGCGCTTTCCGTCGACCTTGATCGCGCTCACCGCGCTCGGCTGCTGGCTGATATACCCGGTCAGCTGGCCGATTCCGGCCGCAATGGCCGCGGGCTCGATGAGTGCGACGGATGCCTCAGGCGCGCGGGAGACTTCCTCGCCCTCCGCGTCGTCCGTGGTCGTCGCCGAGCCGAGCCGGATCGTGGCCAGGTATTCCTTGTCGAGCCCGACGATGAAGGTGAGCAGTCGGGTCGAGCTGTTGATGCCGAGGATCAGCAGGCCGGTGGCCATCGGGTCGAGGGTGCCCGCGTGGCCGACTTTGCGGGTACCTGCGAGGCGCCGCGTGCGGGCGACGGCGTCGTGGCTCGTCCAACCCTGCGGCTTGTCGACGAGGAGGAGACCGCTCGCGGTGGAATGCACCCGCGCGCTGTTTCGGGACGACGTCTCGTCGTTGGGTTCGGTCTCGCGCTCGATGTCTGCACTCATGAGTGTGTCCCTGCAGTGCCGGTCGGGGCGGACATGGCGTGCGAGGCGTGCGAGCCCGTCGCGTCGAGCACGACGTCGAGCTTGCCCCGGAAGGCGCACCGCATCAGCTCCTCGGCGGCCTCGTCGTCCTCGAAGATGTCCGGGAGCCGGATGGCGAGCAGGGTGTTGAAGAGCATGCCGTTCGCGAGGAAATCCCGGATGATCTCCGGGGGGAACCCGGCTTCGTCGCGCAGCATCCGGTAGATCTGCAGGAAACCCTCCCTGGCCTTGGCGCCGATCACCGGGTCATGCCCGGTGATGAAGGCCTGCATGAGCGAGAGCAGGATGCCGCGGTCCTCGATCAGGTCGACGTATGCGGCCCCGAGACGGGCGACGAGCGAGTCGGCGTCGTCGTCGCCGGCCGGCTGGGGCTCGGCAAGGACCACGCGAAAGGTCGTGATGAGTTTGTCGAGAGCACGGGCGACGACCTCGAGGAAGAGGTTCTCCTTCGTGCCGAACATCCGCACGACGTACGGCTGGCTGATCCCGGCGGCCTGCGCGACCTGGTCGGTCGTGGCACCGGAGTATCCACGTTCGCCGAAGACGCGGCTCGCCGCGGCCAGGATCTGTTCCCTGCGCAACGCCGCGGGGATTCGTTCGGTGGTCGTTTCTTTGGCTGCCGTACCGGATTCTTCACTCACTCTTGACATGGTATCCGCGAATAACTATCGTCTCTATTTGTAATCATTCGATTACAACATTCCGTGCTTCTTCGCCCCCTCGATTGGATACCACGTGTCCCAGCCCATCACGCGTCGCGTCCCGATCTGGCTCGCCATCGTCGCGTCCTCACTCCCCATGTTCATGGCCACCCTCGACAACCTCGTCGTGACCGGTGCCCTCCCCGTGATCAACCGAGACCTCGGCGCTTCCATCGAGGAGCTGCAATGGGTGATCAACGCGTACTCGCTGAGCTTCGCGACCTTCATGCTGATGGCCGTCGCCATCGGCGACCGCTTCGGCCGGCGAACCGTCTTCCTCGCCGGGATCGCGATCTTCACGGTCGCCTCCGCGCTCGCCGGTCTCTCGACAGAGCCCTGGCAGCTCATCACCGCGCGGGCGATCCAGGGTGTCGGGGCCGCTGCCCTGATGCCGTTGTCGCTCACCCTCCTCGTCGGCTCGGTCAGCGAGAAGCGCCGCCCGGCCGCGATCGGTATCTGGGGCGGAATCTCCGGCCTCGGCGTCGCACTCGGCCCGCTCATCGGCGGCGCCGTCGTCGAAGGCTGGAACTGGCAGGCCATCTTCTGGTTGAACGTCCCGCTCGGCGTGATCTCGATCCCACTCGCCCTGGTCGCCCTTCCGAACAGCTTCGGGGCCAGGGTCCGGGCGGATGTCGTGGGTCTCGTCCTCGCCGGGGTCGGCGTCTTCGGTCTCGTCTACGGCATCGTTCGCGGCAACGACGCGGGCTGGACCAGCCTCGAGGTCCTCGGCGCGCTCGCCGGCGGCGCGGTCCTGCTCGCGGCCTTCATCGCCTGGGAAGCCCGCACGCCTGACCCTTTGCTGCCACTCCGGCTGTTCCGGGACCGCAGCTTCACCGTCGCCAACCTCGTCGGCCTCACCTTCAGCTTCGGCATCTTCGGGTCCATCTTCATCCTGATCCAGTTCCTGCAGATCGTGCAGGGGCACACCCCGCTCGAGGCCGGCCTGATGACGATGCCCTGGACCCTCGCGCCCATGGTGATCGCCCCGCTCACCGGCCTGCTCAGTCCGCGAACGGGCACCCGGCTTCCGATCGTGCTCGGACTCTCCTTCCTCGCCATCGCGATGGGCTGGCTGGCGGTGGAGATGAGTGCGACGGTTGCATACATCGACCTCGTGCCCGCGTTCCTCCTCGCCGGCGTCGGAATGGGACTCGTGTTCGCGCCGAGCTCAACGGCAGTGCTCGCGAACATGGTCCCGAACGACCACGCGAAGGCAACCGGAACCAACTCGACCCTGCGCGAGATCGGCGTGGCGCTCGGCGTCGCGGTCCTCACGGCCGTCTTCACAGGTGCCGGAGGAGAGCTGACCCCGACCGGCTACGTGGATGCGGCGGTCCCGGCGATCGTCGTCGGGGCATCCGTGCTCGGTCTGGCCGCCCTGATCGGACTCGCCCTGCCCCACGGTCGCCGTGCGCCCGCAGCGACTCCCGTCCCCGAGCCCGCCACCCTCTCCGCCTGACCCTTCCGGTAGCTCGCGAGAGTACGTTTTTGGCCCTTAAGAACGGGTTTTAAGGGCCAAAAGTGTACTCTCGCGGGAAGGACGGGCGGGATGGGCGGGGCGGGGGCGACCTAGGCTGGGGGAATGCGAATTGCTGTGATCGGTGCGGGTGCCCTCGGCGGAACGTTCGCCACGCTACTGGAGAAGGCCGGGCATACCGTGACCGTGACGGCACGGGGAAAGGCCCTGGGCGTCATCCGCTCGGAGGGCATTCACCTGACCGGCGCCTTCGGCGACGAGACCGCCCGGCCGGCTGCGGTCGAACTGCTCACCGAGACTCCCGAGCTCACGCTCGTCTGCACCAAGGCGCAGGATGCCACCGCCGCGATCACGGCCAACGCGGCGGTCCTCGACGGCTCGCCGGTGATCGTCGTGCAGAACGGGCTCGACGGCGTCGCGACGGCGCGACGGATCCTGCCGAACTCCGACTGCTTCGGGGCGCTCTCGATCATCGCCGCGAACTATGCGGCGCCGGGACTCGTCACCGTGACCACGCCGGCACCGACGTACATCGGGCACGATACCGGTGACATCGACGCGGGAACGCTCGCCTGGCAGGGTGTGCTCGACGCGGCATTCCCGACGATCGCGACCTCGAACTTCGTCGGCGCCCAGTGGACGAAGCTCGTGGTCAACATGCTCAACGCGCTCCCGGCAGTGACCGGGCTGAGCGTGCAGGAGGTCGTCGACGATGCGGAGCTCCGTCGGGTCCTGACCGCGAGCATGCGGGAGACCGTGCGCGTCGGCGTCGCCCGCGGGGTGCGTTTCGGGGCGCTGCAGGGGCTCGGCGACCGCCGGTTGCGTGGTTTCGCCGGCCTTCCGCTCTCGATCGGGCAGCTGCTGCCGCGCCTGATGCGGGCCAGGATGGGCGACGTGCCGAACCTCGGCTCGACATTGCAGAGCCTCCGCAGGGGTCAGCTGACCGAGATCGACCACCTCAACGGGGTCGTCGTGCGGGAGGCCGCGGCGGCAGGCGTCGCCGCGCCGGTCAATACCCTGCTGACTGCCCTTGTGCATGAGGTCGAGGCCACAGGACACCCGCTCACACGAGCCGAGGTGCTCGTGCGCTTCGCCCCGCTCCGACTGCGGTAGGCCTCGCGGCGCCGGCTCAGCAGCTGTCGAAGAAGAGACGGCGGGGATCCGCCGGATTGGCGAGGTCGACGACGGCCGTCGCCCACGACCTGGGCCGGACCTCGGCCCGGTAGAGCCGGTTGGCGATGGCCCGGTCGTCGGGAACAGGGGAACCACCCAGTGCAGGGTCTGTCGTGGTATCCGCAGCATCACCGAGTTCCCCGGAGGGCTTCAGCTCAGCGGCGAGGTCGATTAAAGCGCCGGTCGACGAGGCATCCGCTGCGGTCTCGGTCAGCACGCTGTACGACCAGCCGTCGCGGAGTTCCTTCCTGAGCAGGAACTCCCCGTCGAAGATCAGGGTGTCGTCCGCAGGCCCCGTCGCGCCGGCGACGCGGAACGGGACCAGGAGCGCCCTGCGGAGCAGGTCGAAGTCGTCGCGGTGGCGGAACAGTCGCTCCGGCGAGGCCGGCCCGAAGGCCGTCTGCTCCTCGGTGGAGCGCTCGAAGTCGGCGAGCGAGGCGCGGGACACGGCGTGCCCGGTCGCGGCGAAGGCCGCTGCGAGGTCGTCGGCGAAGGCGGCCCGCGCGATGGGGTCCGTCCCGTCGATCGCGACCATCGTGCGGCCTCGGCCGTAGAGGCTGAGGATCTCCGTTGCGAGGTCGCGGAGGAAGTCGAGGCGTGGTGTCGAAACAAGCGTCATGAATCGAGCCTAGGTTAGTGGGGTGAATGCAACCGTCATCGCGCCCATCGAATCCGCGGGAGTGCCAGCCACCGGGTCTGCCCCCGAGGCCGATGGCACCGGTGAGATCGCGAGCCTCGTCAATGCCTGGTTCGGCCTGCACGCTCGCGACCTTCCCTGGCGCCGCGACGGTTTCGGCGCGTGGGGCGTGCTCGTGAGCGAGTTCATGCTGCAGCAGACGCCGGTGACCCGGGTGATCCCGCACCTCGAGGCGTGGCTCACCCGCTGGCCGACACCCGCCGACCTCGCCGCCGTTCCGCCGGGCGAGGCCGTGCGGGCATGGGCGACGCTCGGCTACCCGCGGCGCGCGCTCTGGCTGCACGCCGCGGCCGTCGAGATCACCGAGAACCACGGCGGAATCGTGCCGCAGGACGTCGGCGTGCTCCTCACGCTGACGGGGATCGGCGACTACACCGCGCGGGCGGTCGCCGCGTTCGCGTACGGCCACCGGCATCCGGTCGTCGACACGAACACGCGCCGGGTCATCGCCCGCTGCGTCGCAGGCCAGGCCGAACCCGCGCCGCCGAGCCGCACCCGCGATCTCGCGGCCATGAACGCGCTCCTTCCGGCGGATGTCCGTGCCGCGGCCGTCTTCAACGCCGGCGCCATGGAACTGGGCGCGCTCGTTTGCACGTCAGCACGCCCGCGCTGCGCGGACTGCCCGCTCGCCGCGCTCTGCGCCTGGCGCGCGGCCGGCTACCCGGAGTACCAGGGTCAGAAGAAGACCGTTCAGAAGAAGTTCGCCGGCAGCGACCGGCAGGTGCGCGGCCTGATCCTCGCCGAGTTGCGCTCGACGAGGCACCCGGTGACGGATGCCGAGATCGCCACGCTCTGGCCGGACCCCGCCCAGCTCGGTCGGGCCCTGTCCGGCCTCCTGTCCGACGGGCTCGCGGTGCGCGTCGCTGCAGGGTCATACTCGCTCCCCCACGAGTAGGCGCGACCGTGAGCATCCGGATCGGCACCTCCGGCTGGAGTTACGAGCACTGGGACGGGGTGCTCTACCCGTCCGGGCTCCCCGCCGCCCGGCGGCTCGAGGTCTACGCCTCCCGTTTCGACACCGTCGAACTCAACGCGAGTTTCTACCGCTGGCCGCGGGAGTCGACGTTCGCCGGCTGGAGACGCCGCCTTCCCGAGGGATTCCTGCTCTCGGTGAAGGCGCCCCGTGGGCTCACCCACGCGAAGAGGCTCTATGCTCCCGAGGTTTGGGCGGCACGGATCGCCGCGTGCTGGCACGAGCTCGGCGACAAGCGCGCCGTCCTGCTCGTGCAGCTGCCGCCGGCGATGGAGCGCGACGATGCCAGGCTGGACTTCTTCCTCGCCGCCCTGCCGCACTGGATCAGGGTCGCCGTCGAGTTCCGGCACGACAGCTGGCTGTGCGAGGAGGTCTTCGCGATCCTCGAGCGGCACGGCGCCGCATACTGCGTGCTGAGCGGCGCGAACCTGCCGTGTGTCCTGCGCGCGACCGCACCGTTCGTGTACGTGCGGATGCACGGCCCCGATCGAGAGCACCTGTACGGAGGCTCGTACTCGGAGGCCGACCTCGATTGGTGGGCGGAACGCATCCGCGACTGGCAGGGCACAGGACGGGACGTGTTCGTCTACTTCAACAACGACGGCGGCGGAAACGCGGTCCGGAATGCGAGCGGCCTGGCCTCGCGATTCGGGAGCTGAGACCCCGACCGCTGCGACGCGGCTACTTCGCGAGCGTCGCGATCGCCTGGGCCCACAGGAAGAACTTGTTGGTGCCGAGGTCACCGATCGTGTCGATGCCGAACGCCGCCTTGAGGTGCTCGGCATCGCTGTCGCTGACGCCCTGGAGCGCCGCGACCGGCGCCTTCGCGAGCTCCTCCAGAGGGAGCGTTTCGTATGCTTTGTCGAGCTTGGCTGCGATGCCGGCCATGGGGTACCTCCACAGTGAGATGGGCTTTCCGGGGAACGAAAGCGCTTTTAAGCGTAGTTCTCCCCGGTCTCCCTCGTTAGGTGCGCTGCGTCAGCGTCCGCTGGGGGCAACCGCTATTCGGCGTGGTGACCGACGGCGGGAGTCTCGTCCTCGTCGTCGTCGTCATCGTCGTCGCCCTCGAACTCGCGCGGCTTGACGTAGGGGTCTTCGTCGCCGGCGTACTGGGCGCCCTGTGCGAGCGCGCCGACCTGGCTGTCGCGCTCCCGCGCTTCGCGGAGAAGGTCGTCGATGAGGGCGGCGTTCTCGGGGATCGCGTCCGCGATGAACTCGAGCGACGGGGTCAGCCGGGCGGTGATGTTCTTGCCGACCTCGCTGCGCAGCAGCCCGGTGGCCGCCTTGAGCGCCGCGGCGCTGTCGGTGCGCTCCTCGAGGGAGCCGTAGACGGTGTAGAAAACGGATGCGTGTTGCAGGTCACCCGTCACCTTGACGTCCGTGATGGTCACGAAGCCGAGCCTCGGGTCACGCAGGCCGCGTTCGAGCCGCTTTGCCACGATGACCTTGATGCGGTCGGCCATTTTTCTGGCGCGTTCCGGATCTGCCATGGTCTCACTCCTCTTGCTTCGGTACTGCGTTACGTCGATGCGTGGAAAATCTGGTGAATCGAGAAGCTGTCGTGCTGAGCGACCAACGGGCCTCAGGCCCCTCACGGAGAGGAGCCGGAGACCCGTCGATCAGACGCGGCCTGGTTAGACGCGCGGCTTTTCCTTCAGTTCGATCGTCTCGATCTCGTCGCCGATCTGGATGTCGTTGAACTTGCCGAGACCGATACCGGCCTCGAAGTCCGTACGAACCTCGGTGACGTCGTCCTTGAAACGACGCAGCGACTCGATGCCGAGGTTGTCTCCCACGACGACGCCGTTGCGGATGACCCGCGCCTTGGCGTTCCTCGTGATGACACCCGAGCGGACGATGACGCCGGCCACGTTTCCGAACTTGGACGAGCTGAACACCTCGCGGATCTCGGCGACACCACTCTGCACCTCTTCGAACTCGGGCTTGAGCATTCCCTTGAGGGAGTTCTCGATGTCCTCGAGCGCGTTGTAGATGACCGAGTAGAACCGCACGTCGACACCCTCGCGGGCTGCACGCTCGCGGGCCTTGGTGTCCGGGCGCACGTTGAAGCCGATGATGATGGCGTTGTCGACGGTGGCGAGGTTGACGTCGCTCTCCGTGACCGCACCGACACCGCGGTGGATGATGCGCAGCTGCACGGAGTCGTCGACCTCGATCTTGAGGAGCGACTCTTCCAGGGCCTCGACGGCACCGGAAACGTCACCCTTGATGATGAGGTTGAGCGATTCGACCTTGCCCTCTTCGAGTGCACGGGTGAAGTCTTCGAGGCTGATGCGCTTGCGGGCCTTGGCCAGCAGGGCGTTGCGCTCGGCGGCTTCGCGCTTCTCGGCGATCTGACGGGCGGTGCGGTCTTCCTGGATGACGAGGAAGTTGTCACCGGCCCGGGGAACGCTCGAGAGGCCCTGGACCTGCACGGCGCGCGACGGCGTCGCGGCGAGCACGGCAACGCCGTTTTCGTCGGCCATCGCACGAACGCGGCCATAGGCCGTTCCGGCGACGATCGAGTCGCCGACGTGCAGCGTTCCCGACTGGATGAGCACGGTTGCGACCGCGCCGCGGCCCTTGTCGAGACGAGCCTCGATGGCGACGCCACGGGCGTCCTTGTCGGGGTTGGCGCGCATGTCGAGTCCGGCGTCCGCGGTGAGGAGGACGGCCTCCAGGATTTCCTGGATGCCGATCTTCTGCTTCGCAGACACGTCGACGAACATGACGTCTCCGCCGTACTCTTCGGCGACGAGCCCGAATTCGGTGAGCTGCTGGCGCACCTTCTGCGGGTTGGCGCCTGGCTTGTCGATCTTGTTGACCGCGACCACGATCGGCACATTGGCCGCCTGGGCGTGGTTGAGGGCCTCAATGGTCTGGGGCATGATGCCGTCGTCCGCCGCGACCACGAGGATCGCGATGTCCGTCACCTGGGCACCACGGGCACGCATGGCGGTGAACGCCTCGTGGCCCGGTGTGTCGATGAAGGTGATGGCGCGGTCGATGCCCTCGTGCTCGGTGATGACCTGGTACGCGCCGATGTGCTGGGTGATTCCGCCGGCTTCGCCAGCGGCTACCTTCGCGTTACGGATCGCATCGAGGAGCGCGGTCTTTCCGTGGTCGACGTGACCCATGACGGTGACGACCGGCGGACGGGCCTTGAGCTCGTCATCGGTCTCTTCGGCCAGTTCCTGGTCGATGTCGATGTCGAAGCCGAGAAGCAGTTCGCGATCTTCGTCGTCGGGCGAGACCATCTGGATCTTGTAACCGAGTTCTTCACCGAGCACATCGAAGGTCGCCTCGTCGAGGGACTCCGTCGCCGTCGCCATTTCACCGAGGTGGAACAGCACGGTGACGAGGTTTCCGGGGCTCGCGTCGATCTTGTCGGCGAAGTCCGTGATCGAGGCGCCGCGGCGCAGACGCACCACGGTTCCGCCGTCGCCGCGGGGGACGCTGACGCCACCCAGCGACGGAGCCTCGCGCAGCTCGAACTCGGCGCGCTTCGTGCGCTTGGATTTGCGGGCCTTGTTCTTGCCGCCTCCGCGACCGAACGCACCAGCGGTTCCGCCACCGGGGCCGCGACCGCGGCCACCTGCGCCGCCGCCACCGGCGGGACGCGGCGGGCCGAAGCCGGGGGCACCGGCGGGCGCGCCACCGGGGCGCTGGAAGG
>NZ_SOFK01000038.1:0-75834 GCF_004402675.1 Cryobacterium sp. MDB2-A-1
TGGCGATCAGTCAGGCCCTGGTCGAGATCATGGGGGGCCGGATCGAGGTGACGAGTACCGTCGGGGTCGGCTCCACCTTCGCATTCACCATCGCCTGGCGGGAAAGCCCGTCGCCGGAGCGCCGCGTGACCGAAACGATCTCACTTGCGGGACTCCGCGCGCTGATGGTGGACGACAACGAGGCCAACCGTCGGATCCTGTCCGGTCAGCTCTCCCGGTGGGGGATGAAATGTACCGTGACCGCGACGTCCGATGAGATGATCGCGGACGCCAGGAACAGCCCTGTTCCCGATATCGCGATCCTCGACATGCAACTGCCGGGGATGGACGGCGCTGCAGTCGCCCGGGTGCTGCAGGACCTGCCGGGATGGCAGGACACCCCGATGATCCTGCTCACGAGCATGAGCGCGACACTGAGCAAAGCGCGCAAGGCGCCTTTCGCGGCGGTCCTGACGAAGCCGGTGCGCAGCGCCCAACTGCAACGCGTCGTCATCGAAGTGCTTTCCGGCCAGGTCGCCGCGGGCTCCGAGGTGCCCGCGCGTGCTGACGCAGCTTCCGGATTGCGAATCCTCCTCGCGGAGGACAACCTCGTCAACCAGAAGGTCGCGCAATTGATGCTCGCCAAGGGCGGTCACCGCGTCGACACCGTCAGTAACGGTCTGGAAGCCGTTCAGGCGGTCCAACTCGGCGACTTCGACGTCGTCCTGATGGACGTGCACATGCCGATCGTGGACGGGCTCGAGGCCACGCGGTTGATCCGGGTACTGGGCGACAGTATCCGCCAGCCCATGATCATCGCGCTGACGGCGAGTGTCACGGCGGAAGCGCGCCGGGCCTGTGCCGACGCGGGCATGGACCAGTACCTCAGCAAACCGATCCGGGTCGAGGAACTCGCGGAGGCCCTTGCCCTCACCAGTAGGGTGCCAGTGCCGGTGCCAGTGCCAGTGCCAGTGCCAGTGCCGACTCCGGTGCCGAGTCCGGAGCCGGACCTCGCGGCAGGCCTCTCCACGACGCCGGTGGCCGAGAAAGCACCGGTGCTCGATCCCGAGTTGTTCGGCTACCTCGACGAGATGGGCGCCGAGACCAAGGCAGTTCTGCTGCAACACGTCCTCGACGAAAGCGGCGGCCACCTGGCGGCCCTTCGGGCGGAGCTCGACCGCGGCAACCTGGTGCAGGCCGCGTTCATCGCCCACCGGTTGCGCGGGAGCAGCGCCACGATCGGGGCAAGCGGGCTCGCCGCCGTATGCGGGGAGATCGAAGCATCCGCCAACCATGGTGGACCGGTCACGGAGGATCACCTGGCCAGGCTGGAGGCAGTCATCGCCGAGGTGACGGCGGTGCTCACTCCCCACCTCGCGGCCACGCTCGACGCGAGGTGACCCTGCTCGCCGGGCAGCATCAACCGTCGACCGGGCAACGGTCAGAGTCTGTTCACCGGGGGTACCCGTCACTGTTACCGGCACGCCATACCGTGTGAGCAGTGGCAACATGAGCTGCCGCTCCGAGTGCTCCATCGCACAGTTTTGGGAGAATCCTCATGAAGAGACAGACCTCCGTTTTCACCTCGACCACCCTTGTGACCGCACTGGTCGCGAGCGTCATCCTCACTGGATTCGGCGGTGCCGCTCTAGCGGCCTCAGCCGATGACGGAAACGACAGGGCCCGCGCCACCAACGTCATCTACCTCCTGGGCGATGGCATGGGTCGCACCCACGTCACCGCCGCCCGCGAACGCTACTACGGCGCCGCAGGCAAGCTCGCCATGGAAACGCTGCCTGCCCAGGGCTTTGTCAGTACGTACGCCGTCGAGAAGCTCTCCGGCCAGCCGGGTGCCACCGACTTCAAGCCCAATCCGGTGACCGATTCGGCCTCTGCGGCGACGGCATGGTCGTCCGGTGTCAAGACTTACAACGCGGCCCTCGGCGTCGATGCCAAGGGTACGGTCGTTCCCACGATGATGGAACTGGCCAAGAAGGCCGGCTACCGCACCGGAAACGTCTCGACCGCTGAGATCACGGATGCCACTCCCGCCGGCCAGATGAGCCACGCCCTCGCCAGGGGATGCCAGGGTCCGGTGTACTCCGATGCGGCCTGCCAGGACCTGTCCATCACGGGGGCAGCCCTCCCGACGAGCGACGTACGGGTCACCCCCATCGCCGACCAGATCGCCCGCAACGGCACGGCCGACGTCATCCTGGGTGGCGGGCTCAGCCGTTTCGATGCCGCTGACGAGACGGCGCTCAAGGGGCAGGGCTACTCGGTCCTCGGCTCCATCACCGGCCAGTCGATCGCCACGAAAGCCGACCTGGCCGCCGCCTCCGGTGCCAAGGTCTTCGGACTCTTCAACAAGGGCAACCTGACCGTTGAGAAGACCAAGCAGGACAACCCGTCTTCGGTCCAGGCGCAGGAACCGACCCTGTCGGAGATGACGAGCAAGGCGATTGACTTGCTGCAGAAGGGCAAGAACAATGCGGACAAGAACGACCGGAGCGGAAAGGGAGGCCAGGGGTTCTACCTTCAGATTGAAGGCGCCCTGATCGACAAGCGCTCACACGCCAACGACGCCGCGCAGACCCTCGGCGAAATGAAGGCATTTGATGACGCGGTCGCCATCGTCAAGGACTTTGCCAAGCGAGACGGAAACACCCTCGTCATCGTGACCGCGGACCACGAGTGCGCCGGATTCAACATCATCGAGAAGGGCACCTTCACGAACGCCGAGGCCGGGACTCCGCCGGCCAACGTCGACAGCGGGAACTCCGCGAACAACTCCACCCCGACCCGGCCCTCCAATTCCAAGGATGCCGCCCGCTCAACGGGCATCGTGAACGGTGCCGGCGCCGCAGACCCGAAGAACTTCGGGCCGGCGACCTTCCGGACCCCGACGGATGCGGCGGGTGTCGTCGACGGCTCCCCGGACGCCGGACTCTGGTTGACCTATCTCTCCGGCAATCACACCGGGGCGGATGTCCCGGTGTTCGCCACGGGGCCTGGGTCGGATCAGCTCCAGGGCACGATCGATAACACGGCGCTCTTCGGGATAGTCGGGCGCGCGCTCCGAGTGGTGTAGTCGGACCTCGCATGAAGACCAGATCCGGAATTGCCGCGGCGCTGAGTGTCGTCGCCATCTGTGCGGTCGTCGGCGTTGCCGTGTATGCGGCGGCGACCGGCGCCCACAGTGACGCGCAAACGGCCGCCGCGACGCAGTTCACTCCTCAGGCGACCTTTGCAGGACTGACACCGTCGACCGGGAATCCTGAGCTTGAGAGCTTGAATCTGGTGCACCCGAGCCCGGGGACGATCGTTGCGGCGGCCGGTCCCTTCGACGACCGGTTCGTGCTCGAGGACCTCACCTTCGACGGGGGTGCGGTATCGGGTGCCGTACGTGTGACGAGCGACGTGAGCGACGTGCTCGACCTCGAGGTGCTGGCCGGGTTCTATGACGCCGATGGTGTCCTGGTCGGCAGTGGTCGTTTCGTCCACCACCTGAGCGAGGACACCATCCACACCGAGCCGCCGATAGAACGTCAGGAGTTCACAATCGCGGTACCCGGGGATGTGTCCGGCCGGGCCGTGGCCGTGTCGATCGGGGTCCCGGTCCTCGTCAACGAATGACCCGATGAGTCGCGGGCCGGCCCGTTCCCCGTCATGAAGCACCCGCGCTGCACCATTCCTGGTGCGAGCATCGCGACCTCACGCGAGCCCCATTGGGATCAGACCCGGCCATCGTCGCGGAGGATCGTGTTTTTGCTGGTGAGCAGTACGGGTTTCTGGTCGGGGTCGAGTCCGGGTGGTGGGGTGAGCCAGTACTGGCCGGTGTCGTCGCGGGTGATGTGCCAGTGTTCGTTGTGGAGCCTGAGGTGGTCGGCCCGGCAGAGCAGGATGCCGTGGTCGAGGTTGGTCTGTCCGGTGTCGTCTTTCCAGTGGTGGATGTGGTGGGTTTCGGTCCAGGAGGGTGGCCGGTCGCAGCCGGGCCACCGGCAGCCGCCGTCGCGGAGGGAGAGGGCCACCCTTTGGGAGGGGCTGAAGGTGCGTTGTTCGCGGCCGAGGTCGACGCCGTGGCCGTGGTCGTCGAAGGTGACGTCGAGGAGTCCGCTGTCGCACCGGTTCCGTTCCAAGGTCTCGGCCGCGACCGTCACCGCAGTCCCCTCGATGACGCCGGGTTGGAGCGCGGGTGCCGCGGTTTCGGGGTTCGCCGCAGCGTCGGCTGTGGGTGACNTTCGGTGGTGCGCGGGTCGTCCTGCACCCGCTTCGCCCACGCGGCCTGCTCCTTGTCCACGAAGCGCACCCCGCCCCGGCGGGGACTGGTGATGGCGTCGTAGGTACTCATCAGGTACTCGCCGTCTTCCGGGGCGAACAGGCCGACCATACGCACCTGCCCCGTGTGGAGTCGCCAGAACCGCAGGGACCGGTCGTCGTAGACGGCTTTCTCGCGGGCGGCGATGCCGGCTTCATCGAGCACGTCCCGCACCCGCCGGGCGCGCTTGAACAGCTGGTCCGCGTTCACCGTGCGCGCTTCGGTGAGGAGCCGGGCCAGGGCCGTGGCGAGTTTCTCCGGGGTGATCGCCCGGTCCAGGTCGCCCAGGCCCTTCCGGAGCGAGTCCGCCTTCTCGACGCTCAGCCAGCCCTCGCGCAGGGCCCGGCCGATCGGCGCGTGCCACGGCGGCACTGCGGCCGCAGGTACTGGCGGGTCGACCGGCGGCAGGTCCAGAGCGGCCCCATCGAGGGGCGGAGTCTCGTCGAGCAGCTTCTTCGCGTCGGCGGCTTCGCGGGCGGCTTTCTCGGCGGCGTCGGTCTCAGAGAGCAACCGGCCGACCGCGAAGAGCTTGGCAGCGTCCCCTCTGCTCGATCCGGAGATGCTCTGCAGCAGGTCTTCCGGAGTCCGGAAGCCTTGCCGGGCCGCGAGGCCCTTCCCGCCGAGTTCCGGACGGGACCGCCGGGCCAGGGTCGCCGCGAACCACGCCGCCTGGGTGTCCAAGGCCCGCCGGGCTCCCGCGATCAACACGTGCCCCTCGAGCACCGCCTCGTCGCTGAGAGTGTCGACAGCGGCGGACGAACCACCCAGCCCGGTGACGACATCCGCCATCGACCGCAACCCGCCGAGAACACCGCCCTGCACCCGTTCGCCATGCGGCTGATCGGGTGAAGCGGGTGACTCGGGAAGGTTGATCATGCCCCCACGCTACGACCAACCACCGACACTCTCTGAGCATGGCTCAGGTCTGTGGAAACTAACTCTGATCAGGTATCTGGTGAGGACAGGGTCGCTCGATCACCCGCCGGCTACTCGTCGTCGGCCTCGGCGCGCGGATGCCGTTTCGCGTCGGCAGGGGGGAGGTCGCCGGGCGTGCTGACTTCCTCGCCGGTCTCGGCGTTGACGGCGGTCTGGCCGGGCGGAAGGTTCGACAGGTCCGGCGCGATCATCGTCGGCATCAGCTTGGAGTCCGGCAGTCCGAATCGAGGAATCGACTCCGCTTCGGTTGTGGCGAGCACGAGGTCGTCGGACTGGCGCGGCAGGGTGCGGCCGCGGAAGAAATTCGGGTTGACCGCCCACCAGACCAGCATCACGACCACACCGAGCACCAGTGCGCCGATCCCGACGACGGCGACGGCGCCGATGCCGAAGATCGTGACGTTGTCCCCGTTATCGTCGGTGAGCCAGTCGACCGTGGCGTACTGCTGCAGCCCGTAGACGAAGGCCGCGGTCAGCATCAGGCCGCCGAGCAGTGGGAAGAGGCCCCGCATGATCACGTTCCGGAACGACGACCACATCGACCTGCGGTAATACCAGACGCACGCGAAACCGGTGAGCCCGTAGTAGAAGGCGATCATCAGGCCGACGGAACCGATCAGCGCCCCGAGCAGCTGGACACTGATCAGGGTGAAGAGCAGGTAGAACCCGATCGAAATGCCGCCCATGGCGAGGGTGGCCCAGGTCGGGGTGAGGTACCGCGGGTGGATCTTTGCGAAGCGTGCGGGCAGGGCGCGATAGACACCCATCGACAGGGCCGTGCGGGCGGTGGGCAGGATCGTGGTCTGCGTCGACGCGGAGGCCGAGGTGAGGATCGAGGCCGAG
Organism: Cryobacterium sp. MDB2-A-1; assembly: GCF_004402675.1. NCBI lineage: Bacteria > Bacillati > Actinomycetota > Actinomycetes > Micrococcales > Microbacteriaceae > Cryobacterium > Cryobacterium sp. MDB2-A-1. The sequence goes on from NZ_SOFK01000038.1 coordinate 6,077, forward strand.
AGGAGGAGCATCGCGAGGTTGCCGAGGGTGCTGTCACCGAACAGCGCCGGCCCGATCGCGGCGAAGACGTCCGCCGAGTTCGCGTCGTTGCCGAGTCCCACACCGTCGGTGCCGACGCCCGCGAAGGCGACCGCCGCGACGGTCACGAGGGCATAGGTGCCGAGCAGGAGCAGGGTACTGATGATGGCGGCCCGGCCAGGGGTCTTGCTCGGGTCGGCCGTCTCCTCGTTGACGGAGACGGCTGTGTCCCAGCCCCAGTAGATGAACACGGCGGTCAGCACGGCCGGGGCGATCACGCTGCCGAAGTCGAGCGTGAACGGGTTGAACCAGTCGAGCGTCGGGGTCAGCGAGTAGCTTTCCGCGCTCCCCGTGTACACGCGGATGAGCGCGAAGACGGCGAACATGATCAGCACGACAACCTCGATGCCCAGGAGCACGTACTGGATGCGGGCGGAGAGTTCGATACCGCGGTAGCAGATCCAGGTCATGATCACGATCCAGAGCACACCGGCGACCGTCGACCAGAACTGGTCGTTCGCGAGGTCGGCGACACCCGTCAGTCCGAGGTCGCCCATGAAGGTGAATGAGTAGGAACCGGCCACCTGTGCGAGGTTGGCCATCACGATGACGTCTGCGGCGATGATGCCCCAGCCACCGAGCCAGCCGGTGATCGGGCCGAACGCACGGGTGGCCCAGGTGAAGGTCGTTCCGCAGTCCGGCTCCGCCTTGTTGAGTTCCTGGTATGCGACCGCGATGAGGTACATCGGGATGAAGGCGAGCAGCACGATACCCGGCGCCTTGACGCCGGCGAGAAGGGCTCCGCCGCTCGCGACGATGAAGCCGAGGCTCGCGGCGAGGCTGTACGCGGGGGCCGTTGACGCCATTCCGACGACGACGCTCGACAGCAGGCCGAGCGCCCCGCCTTTCAGCCCCTTGCTGTCGACCTGGTCGGAACGTTTCTCGCCGGCTTGGGACGAAGCGCTATCGGTCATCGGTACTCCCCACGTGAGGGCCGACCGGGGTCGGCAACAGGGCGGAACAGGACGAACGCGGTCCCTCAGCGGTGAGCGATCGTGATTGACACCGTTCTACCCCTGTTTCCCGCGGCCCGCACCTGCCCAATGTTCCGGTTTCGCATGTTTCTGGGCCGAGGGAGGGACCCGCGATCACCAGTCGGGCAGGAATTCCTGCCACACCGCCCGACGGTCCCCGCGGGGATCCGACTCGACGCGGTCCTCCGCATCGATGATCAGGGTCAGGCGGTCCTCCTCGGTGAAGCGGGGCCAGTCGGCGTCGGGACGGCCGGTGAGCGCGAAGTGCAGCCAGTTCCGGCGCATCCGCTCGCCCGCGTTGATGAAGAGCTCGCGACCGCCGAGCACGCTCATGATCCGGGCGACCGGCAGGTCGGTCTGGTCGAACAGGGCGAAAAGCTCGATTCCGTGGGTCGCGCCGAATCCGAGCATGTGCATCAGGCGCGGCGCGAGGTCGAAGCGGTAGACGTACACCGGCGCGACCCTGGAGTGCAGCTCCCCGAGCTGCAGGCTCGGGTACCAGAACACGAAGTCGCTGCCGAAATCGACCGAGCCGCGCAGCGGTGACAACCCCGCGTACACCGCGCGCATCGCCTCGTGTGAGCTCTCCGGTGCCTGGTCGAAGATGGCGCTGATCCGGGGAGCCGAATGCGGCAGGATGTCGACCCTGCCGCGGAAGAGGGTGCCTTCCCGCTCGTTGGAGCCGATGATGAGCGGGACCCGGTGTTCGCGGCCGGCGCGGAAGGCATCGACCGGGCGTTCCGGCAGGAAGTCGCCGTCGACGACGGGCACGAGGCAGAAGGTGCCCGGGTTCGAGTCCGGGGTCCGGGTCTGCACCGCGATGACAGCCTGGGAGATCACGTCGGCGGGTGCCATGGCGAGCAGCTCGTCCGGGGCCAGGCCGACCGCTCCGGCGTCGGCTTCCGTGAGCGTCCGCAACTCCTCGACGACCTCCGCGGCCCAGGCATCCGTGAGTTCCCGCGAGAACGCGGCGTTGGACGGCGAGCTCTGGGCGATCGCGCGCGCGAAGAGCCCCTCGGCCGCCGGTGTCGCCATCAGTGTGATGACGGCGTTCCCTCCCGCCGATTCCCCGAACACGGTGACGTTGTTCGGGTTCCCGCCGAAGGCGCGGATGTTGTCCCGCACCCAGCGCAGGGCGGCGACCTGGTCGCGCAACCCGAGGTTGCTCTCAATGGGGTGGTCCGGCGTCGAGTATCGGGTGAAGTCGATGTAGCCGAGCGCCCCCAGGCGGTAGTTGAAGCTCACGTAGACGACGCGGCCGCTGCGCACGAAGCGCTCGCCGCGGCCGGTGAAGTCCTGGGAGGACCCCACGCTGTACCCTCCGCCGTGGATGAACACCATCACCGGCAGGCCGAGCCGGCGCGGGTGCCCCGCGGCCGGGCGCATGACATTGATCGTCAGGCAATCTTCCCCTGAGGCGCTGCGCGGCCCGTGCGCCCGAAACTGCCCGCGGTGCGGTTGTGAGGCGATCTTCCCGAACCTCGAGGCGTCACGGATGCCTGCCCACGATTCCACAGGACGCGGCGCCCGGAAACGCCCGTCGCCGACCGGTGGCGCCGCATACGGGATGCCGCGCCAGGCCAGTATCCCGTCCTCGTGCACTCCGCGCACGATCCCGCCGCTGACGCGGACGTCGAGCCGGCCCCGGGGGAGCGAGACGGAGCGAAGGGGGGCTCCCAAACCGGGGCCGGGGCCTGGATGCGGTTCATCGTCGAGGGTCACTGCTGTGGACATGCGCTCCTCCTCGTGGGAATCTTCTGGAGTTGTCTTGGTCCTTCGTGTGGGTGGTGGGTCTGGGTCTGGGTCTGGGTCGGGGTTCTGGTGGGTTCTGGTGGGTACCGGGTTCGGTTCAGCGGTACTCGGGGTTGGGCTCGAAGCCGAAGCGCTCGCCGGAGTCCCAGTCCTTGCGGAGGTTCCCGTAGGCGGGGAAGCCGCCGTTGGCCTTCAGGATCGCCGCGAGGTGCATCAGGTTCCAGGTCATGAAGGTCGTGTTGCGGTTGGTGAAGTCGTTCAGGGGGCCGCCGGACCCGGCGTCCAGGTAGCTCGGACCCGGCCCGATCTCGCCGATCCAACCGGCGTCCGCGGCCGGCGGGATCGTGTAGCCGATGTGCTGCAGGCTGTAGAGGATGTTCGACGAGCAGTGCTTCACGCCATCCTCGTTGCCGGTGATGATGGCGCCGCCGACCTTGCCGTAATAGACGTACTGGCCCTTGTCGTTGAACTCTCCACTCATCGCGTAGAGCCGCTCGATCACGCGTTTCGTCACCGAACTGTTGTCGCCGAGCCAGATCGGGCCGCCGATCACGAGGATGTCCGCCGTCTGCACCTTGTCGAAGAGCGCCGGCCAGGCATCCGTCTTCCAGCCGTGCTCCGTCATGTCGGGATAGACGCCGGTCGCGATGTCGTGGTCGATCGCCCGGATCGTTTCGGCGTAGACGCCCTGCTCGTGCATCAGGTTCATGCTCAGGGCGATGATCGCCTGGGTATTGCTGGCTTCGGGGCTCCGCTTGAGCGTGCAATTGATGAACAGGGCACGCAGCCCGGAATAGTCGTAGGAGGCCTGGGTATTACGGCTCGGGGTCATGGCGCCAGTGTTGCACCCGCTCCGCGCACCGGCTACCCCGGGGCGCGGGTTCACTTCGTCCGGGATCCGGGGTTAGATTGCCGGGTGACTCCTCGCGAACGCCGCATCCTGATCGTCGCCGTCCTCTCCTCCTTCGTCGCGTTCCTCGACGGTTCGATCGTCAACGTCGCACTCCCCGCGATCTCCCGCGAGCTCGGCGGCGGCCTCACCCTGCAGCAGTGGGTCGTCGACGGCTACCTGCTCTCCCTCGGCGCCCTCATCCTCGTGGCCGGCTCGCTCTCGGATACCTTCGGCCGGGTGCGCGTTCTGCGGGTCGGCCTGATCTGGTTCGGGATCACTTCTCTCGCGTGCGCCGTCGCACCGTGGGGCGCCGCCCTCGTCGTCGCGCGGATCCTGCAGGGCGCTGCTGCCGCCCTTCTCGTCCCGAGCTCCCTCGCGCTCATCACCTCGACGTTCACCGGTCCTGCCCAGGGCCGGGCGATCGGCGTCTGGACAGGCTGGACCGGCATCGCGGGCATCGCCGGGCCCATCCTCGGCGGCGTCCTGGTCGACACGAGCAGCTGGCGGCTCGTGTTCGCGATCAACGTGCTCCCGATCGTGGCGACCCTCATCGTGCTCGCCGGAGTCCGGGAACCGGCGCGCACCGCACCGGCCGCCCGGATCGACGTCGCCGGGGCCTGCCTCGCCGTCGTCGGCCTCGGCGGTCCCGTTTTCGCGCTCATCGAGCAGGGTCGGCTCGGCTGGGGCAGCCCCATCGTGTACCTGCCGCTCGTCATCGGGCTGCTCTCCCTCGCCGCGTTTCTCTGGTGGGAGGCGCGCGCTCCGCACCCGATGATGCCCCTCGGCCTCTTCCGGGTGCGCAATTTCTGGGCAGGCAACCTCGCGACCGTCGGCATCTACGGCGCGCTGAGCCTCGGCTTCTTCATCTTCGCCGTCTACCTGCAACAGGTCGGCGGCCTCTCGGCGACGAGCGCGGGGCTCGCGGGCATCCCGGCGACCCTGATGATGCTGTTCTTCTCGACATTGTTCGGCGGGCTCGCCGGCCGGTTCGGCCCGCGACTCTTCATGACCCTGGGCCCGATCGTGGCGGGCATCGGCTTCCTGATCCTGACCCTGGCCGTTCCCCCGGTGGATGTCTGGCGCACCGTGATCCCCGGCATCGCCGTCGTGGGCCTCGGGCTCTCGATCACGGTGGCACCCCTGACGGGCGCCGTGCTCGGCTCCATCCATCCTGAGCAGGCCGGAATCGGCTCGGCGATCAACAACGCCGTCTCCCGGGTCGCCGGACTCATCATGATCGCCTTCGCCGGCACGATCGCCGGCGAACAGCTCGGCGTCGCCGGGTTCCAGCGGGTCCTGCTGGTCACCGCCACGCTCATGTTCGCCGGCGCACTCGTGTCGTGGCTCGGCATCCGCACCCCGAAGAGCGGGGCGGATTCCGCAGCGCCAGCGGCAGGGGAACCCGCCTGAGCGCGGCATCCGCGCCTCTCCCACCTGCCCTCGAACGGGAGGGGCCGGGAAATCTGTTATAGTTTCTAAGTTGTCTTCGCGAAGGATTTCGCCTGACACATGCGCTCGTAGCTCAACGGATAGAGCATCTGACTACGGATCAGAAGGTTGGGGGTTCGAATCCCTTCGGGCGCACAGGACAAAAGCCCCGCACTCACTGAGATGCGGGGCTTTTTTGTGGCTGTCCGCGGGATCCGCGGCCGAGCCCCCCAGCCGCGTCTCACTCGCCCAGGCGCCCGGGTGGAGCTGCGCGCACGTGCATCCGCTCGCCCTGGCGGCCGAAGAGGGTGAGGAACTCGACGTCGCCCGGACCGACCCGGCCGAACCAGTGCGGCGTGCGGGTGTCGAACTCGGCGGCCTCCCCGGCCGGGAGCACCAGGTCGTGCGTGCCGAGCACGAGCCGGAGGCGGCCCCGGAGCACGTAGATCCACTCGTATCCCTCGTGCACCCTCGGATCCGGCTCACGCTCCGCTACCGTTGCGGGGATCAGGTGTTTGAACGCCTGCGGCCCGCCGCTCGCGCCGCGGGACAGCGGCACGATCGTCTGGTCGCGGTGCCGCGTCGGCCGGAGGTGGATGCGCGGGTCACCCGTCTCCGGCGCCCCGACCAGTTCGTCCAGCGGAACGCCATAGGCCCGCGCCAGTGGCAGCAGCAGCTCGAGTGCGGGACGCCGTTGCCCGGATTCGAGCCGGGACAGCGTGCTGACCGAGATGCCCGTGGCGCGCGACAGTTCGGCGAGTGTCATACCGTGCTCGCTGCGCCGCGCCCGAAGGAGCGGGCCGACGGCGGCGAGCATCGTCTCCGTCGTGGCGGAAGTGTCGTCCATGGGTCGATCTTGCCACTTCGGCAAACGGGCTTGGCGATTCCGTCGATCCTGTCCGAGCATCGAAGCAGGAGGTCTGCCATGACACACGAGGAACACCCGTTCGGCCGCGACTACTGGGAGGAGCGTTACGCCGCCCCAGGGCTGGCGTGGAGCGGCGACCCGAACCCCGTGCTCGTCGCCGAAGTGACACCGCTCGCGCCGGGCCGCGCCCTCGACATCGGCAGCGGGGAAGGCGGCGACGCACTCTGGCTGGCGATGAGCGGGTGGCACGTCACCGGTGTCGACATCTCCACGAACGCGCTCGACAAGGCACGTGCCCGGGCGGAGTCCGTCGACGGACCCGCCGCGGCGCGCATCCGCTGGGAGCAGCACGACCTGACGTCCTGGTCGCCAGAGCCCCGCTCATTCGACCTCGTCACTTCGCAGTTCATGCACCTGCCCGAGAGCGCCCGAAGCGTGCTCTTCCGGGCCCTCGCGGCGGCCGTCGCGCCGGGCGGCACGCTGCTCATCGTCGGTCACGACGTCTCCGACGCTGATGCAGGCGAGCACCGGGCGCACTTCCGCGAGCTGATGTTCGGGGTCGACGACGTGCTCGCCGCGATCGACGGCGCGGAACTCGAGGTCGAGGTCGCCGAATCGCGTGAGCGGGAGGCGCCCGCCGCCCGCGACGGCGCGACCCCCGTGCGCGACGTGGTGGTCAGGGCGACCCGGCCGGTCAGGCCTCCGGCAGCAGGATGAACGGCGTCCGGCCGTGGGTCACACCGTTCACCTGCAACTCGACGGCGTGCTCTCCGGGGTAGTAGCGACGGGTGGTGATCGCGCGGAGCGAGTGCCCCTTGGTCAGCAGCACGACCTCGCCTGGCTCCAGGGTCAGGGTCGTGAGCTTGAACGTCTTGCCGGTGAGGGTGCCGTTCGCCTTCTGGTGGTGCAGGACATAGTCGACGGCCAGCCGGGTGGCCACACGGGCGTTGTTGCGGATGCTTGCGGTGAAGTCGACCGTTCCGCCGAACGCCACCTTCGTCTCGGCCAGCACCGGGCCGGCCACCGTCACATCGGCCGCATGGAAGCCGAGCTGGGCGAGGGCGGCAGGATTGCCTCGCTTCACGAGGGTGCGCAGCGCGTGCCGCACGAGCCGGGCGGTGTGCCCGTCCGGCTCGGCGAGCCACTCGGCCGTCGTGGCGACCGCGAGCTCCGGCTGCTGCCTGCTCAGGTCGTTGAGATGGTTGGCGACCGACCGGCGCACGGCCTCGTCATCGTCGCGGTAGAGCGCGTGCAGGATCGGCAGGGTCGCGGTCGGCTCGGCGAGGATCCCCGGGACCCGCCGAGCCCAGGGCAGGAACGGCCGGGTGCCCTCGGTCGCGAGCCTGCGCACGTCGACGTCGGTCGAGGCGGTCCAGCCCAGCACGACCGGGAGCGCCCGCTCGAGGTCGTGGTCGAGGAGTAGCCGGATCGCGAACTCGGAACTGAGCCGGCCGGTGAGCTCGGCGAGCATGCCCAGGGCGTCGTCGAAGGCGGCATCCGTGCCCGCCTCGATGCCCTTGACCGCGATCGCGGTCGACACCGGCCAGATCAGCCAGCCGGTGAACGGCGCGGTTCCCGACGCGGCTGCGCGGATGGTCGCGGCGAATGAGTCGTAGCCGCCCGGCAGGTCTGCCAGCAGGGCGTCACGCAACAGGTCGCTCCGCTCCCGCAGTGAGAGCGGGTCGAGCGCTTCCGTGGCTGCGCGCAGCGCGGTGAGCGGCGCGTGCGGTGTGACGGCCTGGATCGCCGCGGTGAGGGCGACCGCGGTCGGCACTCCGATGAGTTGGTCGGCGAAGGGCATGGGGCTCCTGGTGCTGGTGTAGCGGTGTACCCCTCCAGCGTGCCAGATTGCGGTCGCGCCGAACACCCCGCCGGTTTCTTCCGTCCGCGCCCGAAACGGCGGGCGCGGTGTGCCGAAACCGGCGCGGGCGCGGTGCCGGTCGCGGTGAGAAGCGGATGTCTCAGGCGCGGCCGGCGTCCGCGCTCGCACCGCGGCGCCGAAGGGCAGCAGCCCCCTCCCGGATCCCGAGGAACACGATCGCGGCACCGAGCACGAACGCCCAGTCCAGGACGCCGAGCCCGCTCGTGCCGAAGAAGCCCGCGACCACCGGCACGTAGACGATGACGAGCATGATCGTGATAGCGAGGGCGACTGCATACCAGAACGAGGGGTTGCTGAACTGGTACCTCGTGAAGAACCCGTGCACGCTGCGGCGCTGGATGATGCTGACGAGCTGGCAGACCATGATCGTGACGTAGGTGATCGACATCGCCTGGGCGAGCGGCAGAGCGGGCACGGTCTGGCTGAACGGGTCGATGCCGTTCCGGTCGTAGAACAGCAGGTAGTTCGTGATGGCGAAGATGCCCATCAGGGCACCGCACCAGAGCACGTCGACGATCGACCGTCCGTTCAGGATCCGGGCGCGGGAATCCCGGGGCGGGTCCTTCATCGTCTCGCCTTCGGCGGGGTCCTTGCCGAGCGCCGCGATCGGGAAGATCTCCCCGAGCAGGTCGATCGCGAGGATCTGCAACACGTTCAGGGCGAGGGGTACGCCGAACAGGGAGGCCAGGGCCAGGCTCGCGGTGTTGACCACGAACTCGGCGATGTTCGAGGTCAGGCAGCTGAGAACGCCCTTGGTGATGTTGCGGTAGATCGTCCGTCCCTCGGCGATCGCGTTCACGAGGGTTGCGAAGCTGTCGTCGAGCAGCACGATCTCGGCGGCCTGCTTGGCCACATCCGTCCCGGAGGCGCCCATCGCGACCCCGATGTTCGCATGCCGCAATGCTGGCGCATCGTTGATGCCGTCGCCGGTGACGGCGACGATGTGCCCGGAGGCCTTGACGAGGTCGACGATACGCACCTTGTCCTCCGGCGCGACCCTGCTGAACACCGTGCCGCCGCCGAGTGCGTGACGGAGAACCTCGGCGTCGGACATCGCCGCAAGCTCCGCGCCGGTGACGATGCTCAGCCCGTCGTCGCCAGAGAGCCCGGCCTGGTGTGCGATGGCCTCGGCCGTGAGGGAGAAGTCGCCTGTCACGATGTTGACCTTCACCCCGGCTGCGAGCACGGTCGTCATGGCGGCGGGGACGGCAGCGCGGATCGGGTCCTGCATCGAGACGAGTCCCAGGATGGTCAGGTCGCGTTCGATGACATGGATGTCCCTGCTGGCGGCATCCGCTTCGGTGAGCACCCGCGTCGCGAAGACGAGGTTGCGGAGTGCGCGGCCCGCCTTCTCGGTGTGCCGGGCGAGCAGGGCCGCCCGGTCGGCGTCCGTGAGCGAACGCACGGCGGTGCCGTCGTCGATCAGGGTGGCCCGGGCGAGCAGGCTTTCCGGGGCGCCCTTCGAGTATGCGGTGAGCACTCCGTCCGGGTCCCGGCGGATGCTGGTCATCAGTTTCCGGGTGGAATCGAACGGCAGTTCGTCGATCTCGGGGCAGCGGGCGCGCAGGGCCTCGAGGTCGACTCCGGCCTTGCCGGCCACGACGAGGAGCGCGCCTTCCGTCGGGTCGCCGAGGATGCGCCAGTCGTCGTCCCCGGCAGGGGCGACCAGGCGGGCGTTGTTCGCGAACACCCCGACGGTGAGGAACGCGCGCAGCCGGGCCGTTGCCGTGTCGCTCCGGGATTCCGGCTCGAAGACGCCGACGGGCGCGTAGCCGATCCCGGTGACCCGGTAGTCGGCGCCGCCGACGACGAGTTCGCTGACCGTCATCTCGTTCTTGGTGAGCGTGCCGGTCTTGTCGGTGCAGATCACGTGCGTCGCCCCGAGCGTCTCGACGGAGCTGAGCTTCTTGACCAGGGCGTTCTGCCGGGCGAGGGTACCGGCCGCGGCGGCGAGCGCAGTGTTGACTTCGGCGGGCAGCCCCTGCGGGATGAGGGCGCAGGCGAATCCGACGGCGAAGAGCATCGCCTCGCGGAGCGGAAGCTCGGACTGCACGGCGATGACCAGCACGACGAGAGACACCACGGCGACGCCATAGCTGACGTACTTCGCGATCTTGCCCGTCTCCACCTGAAGTGGGCTGCGGGTCTGCGGGGCCGACTGGCTGAGCCGGGCGATTCGGCCGAGCTCGGTGTGCATCCCGGTCGCGGTGACGAGTCCGAGCGCCTCACCGGTGGCGACGCTCGTGCCCGCGAAAGCCAGGTTGTGCCGGTCCGCGAGCGGCACCTCGTGCGGGATCGGCCGCGCGTACTTCCGGGTCGGGTCGCTCTCCCCGGTCAGGGCGAAGTCGTTGGTGGAGAAGGCGGTGGTGTCGACCAGTCTCACGTCGGCGGGTACTGAGGCGCCTTCGGTCAGGCGCACCACGTCCCCGGGCACGAGCGCCCGGGATTCGATCTCGGTCAGGGCGCCGTCCCGATAGACCTGGGTGGTCGGGTCGACGAGCCTTTCGAGCGCCTCCATGGTCTTCTCCGCGCGGTTCTCCTGCACGAAACCGATCAGGGTGTTGAATCCGACGAGTGCGACGAGGACGCCGGCGGTGCCCAGGTCGCCGAGGAACCCCGTGATGGCGGCGCTCGCGAGGAGCAACACGATCATCCAGTCGGCGAACTGGCGCAGGTAGCGCCTCAGCGTGGATTCCTTCTTGAGGGTGACGATCGCATTGCTGCCTGCGCGGATCCGCCGCTCGTCCGCGGCGCCGGTCGTGAGGCCGGAGCGGGAGCTCCCGAATGCGCTGAGCACCTCATCAGCCGTTTCCCGATAGATCGACGCGGCGGGGTCAGCAGAATCGGCAGGGTGGAGCTGCGGCAAGCTCATGGACCAAGGCTACGCTTCGGCCCGGGCGGCGGATGCCGGCGCCCACCGGCCGGGGCGTCCGCGCTCAGTCTCCGCGGGCGGTGGTCTCCTGCACCAGCGGGGCCGCGTGCACGAGGTATCCCTCCCCGCGTCGGCGGGGAAGGGAAGCCTGCCGCGGATCTGCGGCGACAAGGGAGTCCTCCTCCCCGGTCACGACCAGACCGGCAGAACTGTTCGCCGATTCGCTCAGGCAGTGCAGCCATCTCTCGTTGATGCTCGGGGCGTGGCCGCCGGAGAACCGGAAGTAGAGCGGAATCGACGGGTTCAACCACGCCGAACTGTGACCGCCGGATTTCCCGACATCGGGCCAGGAGAGCAGGAAGCTCTCGCCCCTGCGGAGCTTCTGCACGATCACGATCTGCAGGTGAGCGAGAATCCGATCGTCGAAATCGACGATCATCCCCTTGTACATCAGGTATCCCATGGCGCGCCATTCCGGATCGGCCTGAGGCCCAGCGCCATCGATGTCGCCTCGAAGCATATTGCCCAGTTATACGCGTGAGAATTCGTCACTACAACCAATTAAGCGAGCTTCTAGGCAACCTTCGGATCAGGGGAAAGACGGCGTGGTAGCGCGTGAGGGCGGGGCCGGTGGACCGGGCGTACGCTGTGCTCGTCGGCTGCCGCAGAGGGTGCCAACGGGGAGAATCTCATGACACAGGCCAGGAAGAACATCGCGAAGCGATCGGCACGGAAACGGGCCTGGAGCGACCTCAGCCCCCGGGAGCAGACCGGGGTCCTCGTCGCCGGGTCGGTGCAGCTGGCACTCGCCGCGACAGCATGGGCAGACCTTGTGAAGCGGCCCGCCGCACTCGTCAACGGACCCAAGCTCCTGTGGGCCGCCATCATCGGACTGAACTTCATCGGGCCGATCGCCTACTTCGTCTGCGGCAGGCGGAAAGCACCCTCGGCAGGCGCGAAGGCGGTCGCGCTGACCACGCCCACGGCGCCCGCGGAGCCCGAAGTGACGCCAGTGCCCGCAGCGAATCCAGCATCCGCAGTGACCGCAGAACCCGGGTCCGCCTCAGTGACGCCTGTGGTCGACGAAGGCGAGCCGGGGCCCGTGCCGGGGCTTGCCTAGGCTCCCCGAGGCCTCCAGCAGGCGGACGACCCGGTAGCGATGCGGCTGCCAGATGCGCATCGCGGAGACCATGAGCGCGTCGTCGAAGTCCGCGTCGAACAGGGTATGGCCGATCGCCCCGGCGAGGTGGTAGTCCCCGACCGAGAGCGCATCGGCGTCGCCGAACGCCCGCTGGGCGACTTCCGCCGCCGTCCACTCGCCGATCCCCGGCACCGCCCGCAGCCGCGCGCTCGCCTCGGCCGCCGACAGGTCGCTCGCCGCTTCCAGCTGCCGCGTCACGGCGAGGCAGACCATCACCGTGCGGGACCGCATCGGGTCGACACCGGCCCGATGCCACTCCCACGAGGGAATGAGCTGCCAGGCCCGTGCCGAAGGCGGCACGCGCATTCCGGCAGGTGCCGGGCCGGGAGCAGGTGTCCCGTGCGCGCGGACGAGGGTGCGGAACGAGGCCGTCGCCTGCAGGCTGATGACCTTCTGTTCGAGGATCGCGGGAATGAGCGATTCGATGACCCGCCCGGTGCGGGGGATCCGCAGGCCGGGCCAGCGCCGGTGCGCATCCCGCACGAGCGGATGCTGCGCCTCGAACCCCGAGGGATCGTCGCGCTCCCCGAGAAGTTCCGGTGCGTCCTCGACGGCCTCCCTCGCGCCCTCGCCCCACGCCTCGCAGCGAAGCTCGGTCAGGCCGGACTGGGTCAGGCGCAGGGTCGCGGGTCCCGATCGGGTGAGCGTCGTGCGCCACACGGCACCGTCCAGGCTCACCTGGAAGGTGGGGTCTGTCCGGCCCCGGCGCAAGCGGGAGAGAGTGAGCCCGACATCCGTCGGATGGGCGGGCTTCCACCGGCTCGAGCAGTCCGCCGCCCCCGGTGCGTTGTCAGGTCCCGTCGCTGTGCCCACCCTGACAGCCTAGGGACTGCGTACGACACAGGCGCGTTCCCGGAGGCTCACTGCGCTTCGGGTGCGCTCCGAACCCCGGACCCTGAACCTTCGAACACCGGGTGCCGGGTCAGTGCGCCCCGACCGTGAGGTGCTGCTTGCGAATCGGCTCGATCCGCATGCTCGTGCGTTCGCAGCCCGAGCACTTGAGCACGTAGAGCGGCAGGGTGACCTGCTTCGCGTGCGCGGCGTTCGGCGTGAGCTGTGCCGGCGAATGACAGAACGGACACGTGATCAGCATGGTTGGGTCCCCTAATCCTCTTACCCGCCACGGTTTGTAACGTGTACTTCAACGGTAGCTCTCGAAACCGGCCGTGGTACCCCCTAGACGGATGTGACGAAGTATGTATCCAAACCGAAACGAAACGTATGCCGCATGGGTGCAGGCGCGCCGGCCGACGGTTCTCAGCGGTCTCAGTCCGTGTCGGAGCGCTCGACGACGAAGTCCGTGCCCGGGTAGACGACGCTCTGGTGGCCCTCGCCGAAGCGGACGAGGTACGGCGGTTCGCCGTCTGGCCCGCGGACCTCGATGATCTCCCCGTGCTTGTCCGGTGTCTCGACCGTCCGGCCGCGAATGATGATCCTGTCGCCGATGATTGCGTGCATGGTCACGAACCTCCTGCGGCTCACGCTACGCCGGGGCGGCGGTTCTCAACAGGGCAGGTCCTCCGGCGGCGGGCAACCCGCCGGCCCGATCCGGAGCCGGTCGCACAGGGATGTGAGCTGCTCGAGCTCTTCGTTGGAGAGGGCATCGCCGAAGCGGGCCGAGATCGACCCCATGTGGTCGACTGCGACACTGCGGAACAACGCGTACCCGGCATCCGTCAGCTCGACGATCGCGCCGCGCCCGTCGTTCGGGTCGGTGAGTTTGCGGATATACCCGCGCGAGGCCAGGCGATCGATCAGGCGACTCACGCTCGGCTGGGTGAGCAGCACGTGCTGGTTCAGGTCACGCAAGCGGATGCGCCGGTCCGGCTCCCTCGAGAGGTTGAAGAGCACGTCGTACTCGTTGAAGGAGATCTCGCGGGACGGGAAATCGCTCGCGAGGCTGCGCATGATCGCCACCTGCGCGCGGAAGAGCGACTCCCAGGCGGATACTGCGGCCGCTCGATCCGTCACCGGTCCTCCTCAGTCGTGTCTTCCCAGACTAGAGAATCTACGCCAACCCTCGCTGCACGCCTCTTGGCGAATTCGCAGAAAGAATACAGCCGCACAGCTAGCTTTCCGTTACCGGTTCGTTATATATTCGTTGTGCGTCAACCGTTTGCTGTGGCGGAAGACGCGAAATGTGATTGCAGGACACTCTTGGTGCAAGGGAAGAGGGTCGGTCGTTAAGCCTCTACGACCGGCCCTCAATCACGTTAACGGCCCGTCCGCGTCATGAACCCGCCGCTCGTCGCGCATCGCGCACGGCCGGGGAGAAGGCCTAGAAGATGTCGGGGCTCGGCGTCGTCGACTGGCGGATGGAGACATCCGCGTGACGGTCGAAGCGGTAGCCGACGCCACGCACCGTGCGCACGATGTCTTCGTAACGGCCGAGCTTGGCGCGCAGGCGGCGGACGTGCACGTCGATGGTGCGCTCGTTGGGTGCGTCGTCCTCATCCGCGGCGTCCCAGAGCTTTTCGATGAGTTCGGCACGCTCGATGGTGCGGCCCTCACGCAGCACGAGGTACTGCAGGAGTTCGAATTCCTTGTAGGTCAGCGCCGCGGTCTCGTTGTCGAGCACCACGCGCTTGCGGGAGATGTCCACGACGACGCCGCCGGCGGCGCGGTCCGGGTCGGCCACCGTGCGGTGGCGGGCCAGGGCGGCGGGGTCCTGGAGGGCGAGGCGCACGACGTCCACGTCGCGACCGCCGGCACCTGCCGGCGCGAGCGCCACGGCGGCGTGGGTTTCCGCGTTCGGGGCGAGTTCCTCGGTGAGGGCCTTGAGCGCCTCGACGATGCGGTGCAGCGAGGTGCCGGCCGCGGCGGCCTTGGCCTCGTCGATGCCGACGTAGAGGACGAAGCCGCGGGCCTCTGTGCCCTCCGGCACGGCGCGGATGCGGGGAGCAGCGGGGGCAGGCGCCAGGGCGAGTGCCGGGCGGGCGTTGTGGATGGAGCGGGCGGTGTCAATGTGTGCGAGCGACATGGCAGGAGTCCTTGGGAATGATGATGCTGGGGTGAACCCGGCGCTCTGCGCGGTTGTGGGTTCGACAATGGCCGTTGCGACCGGGTGCGGAGCGTACGAAAGGCTCCGGGAGTTCAACCGACTGACTCAGAACCGCTCAGTGCAGAGGCACGGGGTGCTACTGCGCGGGGTTCGGAGGCGAGAGGGGAACTCGGCGATGACGTCGCGATTCAGCGGCACATTCGGCAACACTCGGCGCGCATGCCGGGCATCATCATGCCGGCATTCCCAAGGGCCTCGAGGGAGGTCAGGGGGCGGTGAGGGGTTGTCATAACTGTGAGTAAAGCCCACTGTTACGGCGTGTGTCAACTTTGTGACGCAGGAAGCCAGGAAACCTGCTGCATCACGTTCGCCCCGGTCGGGTCGAACGGGAGGATCCGTGCTCGATGGGCACTTCATCACATGTTCCTCGATGGAAAGGCACTTCATCAAAGATTCGTGAAAGTACTGCGCTGCGACGCCCGTGTGTCGCAGGACCTGCGTGTTCCGCCGGCGTGGTCGCAACCGGCGGAACGGGTGGACTGTGCCCTAGACGAGTCCGTACAGACGGTCGCCGGCGTCGCCGAGTCCGGGAACGATGTAGCCGAGCTCGTTGAGGCGTTCGTCGACGGCGCCGAGAATGATCGACACCTCACGACCGGGGAACGCCGCCTCGACGGCGGCGAGACCCTCTGGCGCCGCCAGGATGCAGATGGCGGTGACGTCGACGGCGCCGCGGTCGAAGAGGAACTTGATGGCCGCGATCAGCGAGCCTCCGGTGGCGAGCATCGGGTCGAGCACGAAGCACTGGCGGTCGGAGAGGTCGTCGGGCAGGCGCTCGGCGTACGTGGTCGGCTGGAGGGTTTCCTCGTTGCGGGCCATTCCGAGGAAGCCGACCTCTGCGGTCGGCAGCAGCTTGACCATGCCCTCGAGCATGCCGAGGCCGGCGCGCAGGATCGGCACGACGAGCGGCTTCGGGTCGCTGATCTGCACCCCGTGGGCCAGCCCGACCGGGGTTTCGACGGTAATGTCTTCGACCCGCACCCCGCGGGTTCCCTCGTAGGCGAGGAGCGTCATCAGCTCCTCCACGAGGGAGCGGAAGAGCGGTGAGGAGGTGCGTTTGTCCCGCAGAACCGTCAGTTTATGGGTGATGAGCGGATGGTCGGCTACATGGACTCGCATAGGCTCAATCTACTAGCTGGGGGAGGTATCCGGATGGGCGAGCAGGCTCGCGAGCACCGCGAATGGATGCGGCTTGCCCTCCGGGAGGCCCGCGCGGCCCTCGAGACGGGTGACGTCCCGGTCGGCGCGGTCGTGATCGATGCCTCCGGTGTCGTCGTCGGCCACGGCCGCAATGACAGGGAGGCACGGCAGGACCCGACCGGTCACGCCGAGATCGTCGCCATCCGGGCCGCGGCCGCCGCTCTCGGCGACTGGCACCTCACCGGCTGCACTCTGGTGGTCACGCTCGAGCCCTGCGTGATGTGCGCCGGCGCGATCCTGGCCGCGCGGATCCCGGTCGTCGTCTTCGGCGCCTGGGACGAGAAGGCGGGAGCAGCGGGCTCCGTGTACGACGTGCTGCGCGACCGCAGGCTCAACCATCGTGCCGAGGTCTACGCGGAGGTCGACGCCGAGGAGTGCGGCGCCCTCCTCCGGGAGTTCTTCAGCGATCCAGCCCGTCGAGCCATTCGCTGAACAGCGCGCGGGACGCATCCTGCATCGTCCCGGCGTAGAGGTCGCGCTCGGCGCGCAGCGTTTCCGGGTCGAGGCCGGCCGCGGTGACCTCCGCGGCGGAAGCGCGCAGCCAGACCTCGTGCATGGCCGGTGTCACTTCGGGGTGGAACTGCACCGCGAGCGCCCAGTCGCCGATACCGAACGCCTCGTTGCCGTACTGCGGCGAACCGGCCAGGCGTGTCACGCCCTCCGGAAGGTCGAAGGTGTCGCTGTGCCACTGCAACACCGGGACGCCGGCCACGTGGCGGAGCGGCCCTGTGGCGCCGAGGCTCGTCGGTTCGACCGTGCGGAAGCCGATTTCGTTGGTCGGCCCGGGGTAGACCCTGGCGCCGAGCGCGTTGGCCATCAGCTGCGCGCCGAGGCACACGCCGAACACCGGGCGCTCGGCGGCGAGCCGGTCCTGCAGGATCGTGATCTCCCGGGCGAGCGCCGGGAACCGGTCGATCTCATACGCGCCCATCTCCCCGCCGAGCACGACGACGAGGTCGGCGGAGGTGGGGTCGATCGTGCTGAGGTCGTCGCTGAGGATCTCGACGTAGGTCACGGAATAGCCGTGCTCGTGGAGCACGGGCTCGAGGTTGCCGAGATGGATGGTGGCGTCGTGGCGCAGCACGAGTGCCGTCCGCGTCCCAGCGACCGGTGCGGCATCCGTCGCCGGCGCGGCAGGCACTGCGCTCATTCCCGGCCCCGGATGATGATGGTGTCGGTGAGCGGGCCGTGCTGGTTCGGGTCGTGGAACACGTCGGGCTCGAGATAGATCGCGCGGGCGCTCGGCATCGCCGCCCGCACGCGTTCCTCGATCACGTCGATCGACGCCGCGACATCCGAGAAGCGCAGCTCGGCGTCGAACGCGAGCTTCGCGGCCACGAGCAGTTCGTCCGGCCCGAGGTAGAGCGTCTTCATGTGGATGATGCGCTGTGTCTCCGGGCCGTTCAGGATCGCGCGCTGGATCGTCGCCGTGTCGGTGGGTCGGGCGCCCTCGCCGACGAGGAGGCTCTTCGTCTCGATGCCGAGCACGATCGCGACGAGCACGAGGAGCACACCGATGCAGATGGTCCCGATCGCATCCCAGATCGGGTCGCCGGTGACGATGGTCAGGCCGACGCCGAGGAATGCGAGCACGAGGCCGCTGAGCGCCGCGACGTCTTCGAGCAGTACGACGGGCAGCTCGGGGGCCTTGGCGTGGCGGATGAACTGCACCCAGGTCTCCCCGCCCCTGGTGTGGTTCGACTCCTTGATCGCGGTGCGCAGGGAGAACGACTCGAGGCCCATCGCCACGAGCAGCACGAGGATCGGCAGCCACGGCACGTCGAGGTGGTGCGGGTCCTGCAGCTTCTGCACCCCTTCATAGAGCGAGAAGACGCCGCCGATGGAGAACAGGATGATCGAGACGACGAAGGCGTAGACGTAGCGTTCGCGCCCGTAGCCGAACGGATGCTCCGTGTCGGCGTCCTTCCGCGACTTGCGGGCTCCGAGCAACAACAGGAGCTGGTTGCCGGAGTCGGCGAGGGAGTGCACGCCCTCCGCGAGCATCGACGACGAACCGGAGAACGCCCAGGCGATGAGTTTTGTCGCGGCGATGCCCAGGTTCGCACCGAGTGCAGCGATGATGGCCTTGTTCCCCGAAGATGCGCTCATGCAGCAATTCTAGGAGGCCCCCGAGGCTGCGAAACGCCCCGAAAAGTAGACTGGCTGCATGACCGAGACTGCCGCCACCGCGGTGCCCCCCACCGTCCTGCCCGCCATCGCATTCCTCGGAGCCGGATCGATGGCGCGCGCCGTCCTGACCGGACTGCTGACCCCCGCCGTGACGGTCGAGGGCGGCATCCGGGCCACCAACCGCACCGCGGAGAAGGCGGCAGAGCTGCACGACCTGCCCGGGGTCACCGCCTGGGCGACCGCGCTCGATCCGGACGCCAACCGCACAGCGGTCACCGGGGCGCGCATCGTCGTCGTCGCCGTGAAGCCGGCGATGGTGCCAGACCTGCTCCGCGAGATCGCGTCCTCCCTCGCGCCGGGCACCCTCGTGGTGAGCGTCGCGGCCGGCGTGACGATCGCCACGTTCGAGGCGCTGCTGCCGGCATCCGTCGCCGTGATCCGATCAATGCCCAACACCCCTGCCCTCGTCGGCAAGGCCGTGACCGGCCTGAGCGCAGGCAGCCGTTCCACGGCGGCCGACCTCGACCTGGCCAGGGCCCTGTTCGGCACCGTCGGTTCGGTGCTCGTCGTCCCGGAGGACAAGCTCGACGCCCTGAGCACGATCAGCGGCTCCGGCCCGGCATACGTGTTCTACCTGATCGAGGAGTTCACCCGCACCGCCATCGACAAGGGGTTCACGGCGGAGGAGGCCGCGATCCTCGTCAACGGCACCTTCCTCGGTGCGAGCACCCTCCTCGCAGCAAGCCCGCTGTCGCCGGGCGAACTGCGCCGCCAGGTCACGAGCCCGCACGGCACCACCGAGCGCGCGGTCTGGGAACTCGAGAAGGGCGGCCTCAAGGAGCTCTTCGACCGGGCGACGGATGCCGCACTCGCCCGGGCGCGCGAACTCGCCGCCCCCACCGACTGACCCTGTCCCGGACAGCCGTTGCGGGCCCTTCCGTAGTATCCCTTCGTGGGAATGACTAGCCTAAAGGTATGGCAGACATCTTCGGCGTGGTGGCGGACTCGACTCGACGCGAAATATTACGCATTCTCCTCGAGCGATACAACCAGTCCGGGGCGGTCGGCGGCGAGCTCAGCGTGTCTGACATCGTCGTGCAACTCGGCCTCAGCCAGCCGACGGTCTCCAAGCACCTCAAGGTGTTGCGCGAGGCGGGACTCGTCGGCGTACGTGAAGCAGGGCAGCACCGTTATTACCATCTCGACTATGCCCCCCTGGAGGAGATCGAAGACTGGCTGATCCCATTCCTGAGCGTCGATTTCGATGCCGCAACGGAGGGGGAAGCCGAAGAGGCCGAGGGCCTCAAGGAAGAGCAGCGGGCGTTCGCGACCGCGATCGGCAAGGTCTTCGCCGATACCTCATTCCAGGTCGCGCATGCGGTCAAAGACGTTAAACCGCGCAAATGGCGGAAGAACGAATAGAACAACCAGCAGTACTCGACCGGCAACCGCCGACCGAGCGTCGAGCGTCGCGCTTATCCGCTAGACTGGCACTTTCGTGTCTGTCGCGAATCTCGCGGCGAAATCAAATCTTGTGAGGTCCGTGTGGGTTCTGTAATTAAGAAGCGACGCAAGCGTATGGCGAAGAAGAAGCACCGCAAGCTGCTTCGTAAGACCCGCCATCAGCGTCGCAATAAGAAGTAGGACGGCTTAGCCCGTCCCCAAGCGTGAGCGTTAGGTCCTTCCGGGCCTAGCGCTTTTTGCTTGTGCGGACCCGGTTCGCGCGCGCCGCCCGGCGGATGCTCGCGCGCTTCATCCGCATCACGGGCCAGTCGCGCGCCGCCGCATACCGCGCGAGCGCAGCGTCCGGGTTGACCACCACCGGGTGGCCGACGAGGTCGAGCAGCGGAATGTCGTTGTGGGAGTCCGAGTACGCCCAGCAGTCGGCGAGGTCGACGCCGCTCGCCGCGGCGCGTGCCCGTGCCGCCTCGGACTTCAGGGCGCCGTGACAGACCCCGGCGGTCAGCCGACCCGTAAAGATGCCGTCGTCCGCCTCGAGCACGGTTCCGAGCGCGCCCGTGAAGCCGAGGCGCTCGGCGATGACGTCGGCGACCTCCTGAACGCTCGCGGTGAGCAGCCAGACCTCGTGGCTGTTCTCGAGGTGCCGTCTGGCCACCGCGACCGTCTCCGGCCAGAGCCGGCGGGTGAGCTTCGTGTCGAAGATCTCCTCGCTCAAGCGGATGAGCTCGGCCTGTTCGAATCCCACGGCGACCTCGAGGGCACGCAGCAGCACCGTGGAGAGGTGATCGCGGTTCTCGCCGACCGCGAGGAACCGGGCCTGCTTCCAGCCGAAGGAGGTGATGTCCCTGCGGGTGATGATCCCGCCCCGCCACGCGGCGACGCCCAGATGATAGAGGCTGGCCCCTCGCATCAGGGTGTTGTCGACATCGAAGAACGCGATGGCGCGCGGGGGAGTGGCTTGGAACATCTCCCTTGGAGTCTAGTTGGGTCACCATGCCGTCCCCGGCTTAGGCTGGGTGCATGGCTACTGCACTGCTCACCCTGATCGGGAAACCCGGATGTCACCTGTGCGACGATGCGCGTGAGCTCGTCACGGGTGTCGTCAGGACCCTGGACGGCACGCCGGGAGCGCCCGAGATGGCCATCGAAGAGCGTTCGATCCTCGACGACGCGGCCCTGAGCGACCTGTATCTGGAGGACATCCCCGTGCTGATGATCAACGGCACGGTGCACAACTACTGGCGGATCGATCCCGACCGCCTCCGCACCGCCCTTCTGGCCGTGAAATGATCCGGCACGTGGTGTCGTGGCGGCTCGCCGCGACCGAGCCCGCCGCACGTGCGGCCGATGCGGCCGCCATCGTCGAGCGCCTCGAGGCCCTCGTCGGCGTCGTCCCAGAGATCCGCACCCTGCAGGTCGGCACGGATGTCGTCGGGAACCCCAACTGGGACGTCGTGCTGATCGCGGACTACGAGGACCTCGACGCGCTCGCCCGCTACCAGGTGCACCCGGCCCACGAGGCCGCCGCGGCGTTCATCCGCTCCGTCGCCGCCGAGAAGGCAGCCGTCGACGTCCAGTTCTGACCCGTGCGGTTCTGAGCCGGCCGGAAACGCCGAAACGCAGGAGCTCCGGGCTGCTGAGGCGGTGTGAGCCTCAGGGCGCCGGAGCTCCTGCGTTTCGTTGTGCCGCTTGGACCCCGGCGGCCTACGGCTCGAGACGGGTCGGGCCGCGGAACAGGTAGGTGACCTCGCGGATGCTGGCCTGGTGCAGCATCAGCATCAGCACCCGGGCGAGGCCCATGCCGAAGCCGCCGTGGCTGGGAACGCCGTAACGGAAGAAGTCGAGGTAACCGCCGAGCTCTTCCGGGTCGAGGCCCTTCTCGATCGCCTGGGCGGTGAGCACGTCGATGCGGTGCTCACGCTGCGCGCCGGTCGAGATCTCGGTGCCGTTGAAGATCAGGTCGTAGCTGTTGGTGATGGTCTGGTCGTTCTCCGGACGCATGTGGTAGAACGGGCGGATGCTCGCGGCGTAGTCGGTCAGGAACACGAACTCGTGGCCGTAGGTCTCCAGCACGTACGCGGCGATCTGGCGCTCGCCCTCCGGGTCCATGTCGTCGTCGTCGCGCGGCACCTCGTAGCCGCGACCCTTGACGATCTCCTTGGCCTCGGCGAGGGGGATGCGCGGGAAGGGCTGGGTGGGAACCGTCACCTCGACGCCGAACAAAGCCAGGACTTCTTCGCCGTGCTTGGCCTTGACGGCCGTGAAGCCGGCGACGAGGAGCTCCTCGTGCAGCTGCATGACGTCTTCGTGGCTGTCGATCCAGCTGATCTCCGCGTCGACGCTCGTGAACTCCGTCGCGTGACGGCTCGTGAACGACGGGTCGGCGCGGAACGCCGGTCCGACCTCGAAGACCTTGCCGAAGCCGGCCGACTGGGCCATCTGCTTGAAGAACTGCGGGCTCTGCGCGAGGTAGGCCTTGGTGTCGAAGTACTCGACCTCGAAGAGTTCGGCGCGGGACTCGCTCGCGCTCGCCATCAGCTTCGGGGTGTGCAACTCGATGAAGTCGTGTTCGATCCAGTACGTGCGGAGTGCGTGCTCGAACGTGGTCTGGATGCGGAAGATCAGGTTCTGCTTCGGCTGGCGCAGGTCGAGGAAGCGCCAGTCGAGGCGCTTGTCCAGGCTTGAGTCTGCGGCGATCGGCGTCTCGGGGATGGCGGCGGTGACGACCGTAAGCGTCGCGAGCTTGATCTCGATCCCGCCGAGCTTGACCCGTTCGTCGTGCTTGAGCTCACCGGTCACGGTGATGAAGCTGCCCTGGGCGAGCGTGGAGATCGTGGAGGCCGGCTCGTCGGCGACGACGGCACCGTCGGCATCCGTCGTGCGGGGGTTCACGAGCTGCACGGCACCCGACTCGTCGCGCAGCACGACGAACTGCACCTTCTTCTGGTCGCGGACCGTGTCGACCCACCCCGAGACCGTCACGGTTCCGTTAGAGAGGGCGGCCAGGTTCTTGATCAATACGCGCGAAGTCACCGGATAAGTTTAGCGGCACCGGCTCTCGGCTAATTCATGGGCACCTCCTCCGTAGAATGAGCGGGTGGTAGCCAGCCAGATCCATCTCGTCCGTCACGGTGAAGTGTTCAATCCTGAGCGCGTGCTGTACGGCAGGCTGCCCGAATTCCGGCTTTCCGACCTCGGCGCCGCCATGGCGACCGCCGCTGCCGTCGACCTCGTCGAACGCGGCCGGCCGGTGCGCCGCGTCATCGCCTCCCCCCTGCAGCGCACCCGCGAGTCCGCGGCGCCCATCGCCGCGGCCTTCGGCCTGCCCGTCGAGATCGACGAGCGCATCATCGAGCCGACCAACAGATTCGAGGGCAAGCGGATGTCGGGCGAGCACGGCGCCCTGCGCGACCCGCGCAACTGGCCGGCCATGCTCAACCCGCTGCGACCGAGCTGGGGCGAACCGTACCGGGTGATCTCGGCACGGATGCTCGCGGCCATCGACGAGGCATACAACTCCGTGACCGACGGCGACGTCGTGCTTGTCAGCCACCAGCTGCCGATCTGGATGGTGCACCGCGCCCTCGCCGGCGAGCGGCTCCCGCACGACCCGCGCGGCCGACGCTGCGCCCTGTCGAGCATCACCACGCTGTCGTGGCGGGGCGAGGGACTCGTGGAGATCAGCTACGCGAACCCGGCGGCCGCGCTGCAGGCCGGGGCCACGGATGTAGGAGCGGTGTGAAGGCCGGTCCCGCGAACGGAACGCACCCGCGTCGGCGCCGTGCCGCCGGCCTGGCCGGCCTGACGGGGCTGCTCGCGCTCGCGCTCGTCCTCACCGGCTGTTCGACAGACCCCCTCGCCGACCAGTACCGCGCCGGAAGCAACAAGGGTTTCATCGCCGGCGACGGCAGCGTCACGGAGATCCCGGTCGCCGACCGCGGGGCCGCCGTGGCCTGGAGCGGCGTCGACGAGACCGGCGCCACCGTGTCGAACACCGACTTCGCCGGAAAAGTGCTCGTGGTCAACTTCTGGTACGCGAGTTGTGCGCCGTGCCGGGTCGAGGCCCCCGCCCTCCAGAAGCTCAACGCCGAGTTCTCCGGCAAGGGAGCCGAGTGGCTCGGCGTGAACGTGCGCGACCAGGCCGCGAACGCGATCGCGTTCAACCAGAGCTACGGCATCACCTATCCCTCGATCATGGATGTCGACGGCGGGGCCATGCAGCTCGCCTTCAGCGGCAGCATCCCGCCGAACGCGGTGCCGACCACCCTCGTGCTCGACAAGAGCGGCCGGGTCGCCGCGCGCATCCTCGGCGCCCTGTCGACGCCCTCGATCCTCGAGACCATTGTGCGCGACGCGATCGCCGAGGTCCCCGCGGCGTGAACAATCCCTTCGGCGAAATCGTCTTCAGCGGCCAGCTCCTGTTTGCGATTCCCATCGCGGTGCTCGCGGGGCTCGTCTCGTTCGCGTCCCCGTGCATCCTGCCGCTCGTGCCCGGCTACCTCGCATACATCGGCGGATTCACCGACGGCCGGTCGACCGCCGGTCGCGGCGACCGGCGGGGCCGGAACCGGCTCCTGGCCGGCGTCGGGCTCTTCGTGCTCGGCTTCACCCTCGTCTTCGTGCTGACCGGGGTCGTCTTCGGCGCGGCAGGCTTCTGGCTCAACCAGTACCGTGACCTCGTCACCCGGATCGCCGGCGTTGTCGTGATCCTGCTGGGGCTCGTCTTCGTCGGCCAGTTCGCGGCCCTGCAGCGCACGGTCAAGACGAGCTGGCGCCCGCGCGCGGGACTTGCGGGCGCCCCCGTGCTCGGCGCGGTCTTCGCCGTCGGCTGGACCCCGTGCACCGGTCCGACGCTCACGGCGATCAACTCGCTCAGCCTCACCACGGGCTCCCCGTGGCAGGGCGGCCTGCTCGCGCTGTTCTATGCGCTCGGACTCGGCATCCCGTTCCTTCTCATCGCGCTCGGCCTCAACTGGGCGACAGGGGCAGTGTCGTTCCTGAAACGGCACGTCCGCGCGATCAATCTGTTCGGGGGCGTGCTCCTCGTCGTCATCGGCGTCCTCATGGTGACCGGCGTCTGGAATGCCTGGCTCCTCGACCTGCAAGGAGTGATCGGCAGTTATGTCCCGGCCATCTGACCACTACGATTCCCCAGCGCCGGCCCCGGCGTCCGACGATGTCATCCAGCCCAGGCTCGGCCTCGTCGGCTGGCTGCGCTGGTTCTGGCGCCAGCTCACCAACATGCGCACCGCCCTGTTCCTGCTGCTCCTGCTGGCGATCGCCGCCGTGCCCGGTTCGCTCGTTCCGCAGCGCAGCTCAGACCCGAACGGTGTCACCCAGTACTTCGCGGACAACCCCGACCTGGCTCCCGTGCTCGACAAGATCCAGGCCTTCGACGTCTACTCCTCCGCCTGGTTCTCGGCGATCTACCTCCTCCTGTTCATCTCGCTGATCGGCTGCGTGATCCCGCGCACGAAGCACCACTTCCAGGCGCTCCGGGCCCAGCCGCCGCGCACGCCAGCGCGGCTCATGCGGCTCGCCGGCTTCACCGAACGCACGGCTCCTGCCGGCACGGATGCCGCGGCGGCGGTCGACTCCGCCCGCTCGCTCCTGAAGAAGAGCGGCTACCGCGTCGCCCTGTTCGACAGCGCGCCGGCACGCGGCGGGCGGGAATTCTCGGCGTCGGCCGAGCGCGGCTACCTGCGCGAGACCGGAAACCTCGTGTTCCACTTCGCGCTCGTCGGCATCCTGATCACGGTCGGCTTCGGCAGCGGCTTCGGGTTCAGCGGCCAACGGGTGCTCGTCGAGGGCCAGACCTTCGTGAACACCCTGCTCGCCTACGACTCGTTCAGCCCGGGGCGGTTCTTCAGCGACTCGAGCCTCGAGCCGTACAAGCTCACCCTCGACGACTTCAGCGTCACCTACGAGACCCAGAACCTCAAGGCGTACGGCCAGGCGATCGACTACTCCGCTGCCGTCAGCGTCACCCGCCGCGGCGAGGCCCTCCAGACCGGCGTCGTCAAGGTGAACGCCCCGATGCGCACCGGCGGCACCGATGTGTACCTGCTCGGCAACGGCTACGCGCCCTCGATCACCGTCAAGGACCCCAACGGGGTCGTCGTCTTCACCGACGCGGTGCCGTTCCTGCCGCAGGACGCGAACCTCACCTCGCTCGGCGTGATCAAGGTGCCGGACGGCCTCAGCGAACAGCTCGGCATGATCGGCTTCTTCTACCCGACGCAGGCCGCCAGTTCGACGGGCGCCTTCTACTCGTCGTACCCGGACCTCGAATACCCGATGCTCACCCTGAACATCTACTCTGGCGACCTCGGGTTGAACGCGGGAGTGCCGACATCCGTCTACTCGCTCAACACCGACAAGATGACGCGGCTCACCGGTGGCAAGACCGGCGTGAAGTCGCTCGAACTCAAGCCGGGGGAGACCCAGCAGCTGCCGAACGGACTCGGCTCCGTCACGTTCAACGACGCGCACCCCGGCGCCGCCGCGAACGATTTCTCCGGCTCGGTGCTGCGGTTCGCGTCCTTCGACATCCACCACGACCCGACGCAGGTCTGGGTGCTGTCCTTCGCGATCCTCGCCCTGCTCGGGCTGCTCACGAGCCTGTTCGTGCCGCGGCGGCGAGTCTGGGTCAAGGCGATCGAGAGCGAAGACGGATCGCTGACCCTCGAGTACGCGGGACTCGCCCGCGGCGAGGACCCGGCCCTCGAAGCGGCCGTGACCGACATCGCAGACCGCCACGGGCGACTGCTGGTATCCTCCACATCAGCCGTCCCGGCAACCGAACAGAATTAGGCTGACCACGTGAATCTCAACGAGCTCTCGATCCTGAGCCTGTACTCGGCGATGGCCGTCTATGCGCTCGCCTTCATTTCCTTCGCCTTCGACCTCGCCAAGCGCTCCGCGGCCGTCAAGACGGCGGACGAGGCGACGGGCCTCGCGGCGCTCGCCGCCGTACCGGTCGGCGTCGGCGCGGCCAATGGGGCGCAACCGGCGGTCAGGGACGCGACCCTCGATCCGGGGAAGCCTGCGGGCAAGGCCGGTGCCGCGGCATCCGCCGGAACGATCGTCAACCGGATCAGCGCCCGCATCGCCAACGACGCCGCCACCCCGTACGGCCGCTCGAAGAGCCTGCGGATCGGCGTCTCGCTCACCGTGCTGGCCTGGGCGATCCACTTGATGGCCGACGTGCTGCGCGGCTTCGCCGCCGGGCGGGTGCCGTGGGCCAACATGTACGAGTTCGCGATGACGGGCACCCTGCTCATCGTGACCGTGTTCCTGATCGTGCTCACCCGCGCGGACCTGCGCTTCCTCGGCACCTTCGTGACCGGCATGGTGCTCGTGCTGCTCGGCATCGCGGCGCTGCGCTTCTATGTCGAGGTCGCCCCGCTGCCGCCGGCGCTCCAGTCGGCATGGCTCGTGATCCACGTCTTCGTCGCCTCGCTCGGAACCGGGTTCTTCGCGCTCGGCTTCGCGCTCTCCGTGGTGCAACTGCTGCAGTTCCGGCGGGAGGCGCTCGTCACGACCGCCGGCCGGGTGCGCCTCCGCTTCCTCGCGACGCTGCCCTCGGCAGCGACGCTCGAGAACCTGGCGTACCGGGTTCACATCATCGGCTTCATCCTCTGGACGTTCACCCTGATGGCCGGTTCGATCTGGGCGGAGAAGGCCTGGGGCCGTTATTGGGGCTGGGACACCAAGGAGGTCTGGACCTTCATCATCTGGACCATCTACGCCGGCTACATCCACGCCCGTGCAACCAGGGGCTGGCGCGGTTCCCGCTCCGCGTGGCTCGCGATCGTCGGTTTCAGCGCCGTGATGTTCAACTTCGGCGTCGTGAACGTCTTCTTCAAGGGACTGCACGCATACTCGGGCCTCTAACCCGGCATCCGCCAGGGCGGGTCAGTCCGTGATGGCGTCCGTGATGGCGGGTTCGGCGGCGAGCAGGGCGTAGCAGCGGCTGAGGCGGGCGAGCCACCAGGCGCTGCGCTCGGCGGATGCCGCGTAGCGGTCGAGCAGGTCGGCGTCGGGCACGACGCGGCGAACCGGGATCCGGCCGTCGACCGGCAGCAGCGGGTCGTGGGTGACATCGGCGGCGAGCAGCGAGGCGGTGCCGAGGCCGCAGTCGAACTCGAGGCCGGGGATCGCGGCGGCGAGGTGCGCGCCCATCGCGATGCCGACCGAGGTGTCGAGGGCACTCGAGACCACGACGGGCAGGCCGGCCAGCGCAACGAGGTCGAGTGCGACGTGAATCCCGCCGAGCGGTGCCGCCTTGATCACGAGGATGTCGGCAGAGCCCGTGGTCGCCACGAGCAGCGGGTCCTCGGCGCGGCGCACGCTCTCGTCGGCGGCGACGGGGATGCCGAGGTAGTCGGCGGAGCGACGGCGGATCTCGGCGAGTTCCTCGATGCTCGCGCACGGCTGTTCGACGTACTCGAGGTCGAACTCGCCGAGGGCGTTCAGGGCGTGTTCGGCTTCGTCGAGGTTCCAGAGGCCGTTCGCGTCCACACGGATGCGCCCCTCCGGTCCCAGCACCCGGCGCACGGCGCGCACGCGGGCGACGTCTTCTGCGAGGGTCTGCCCGGGGGCGGCCACCTTCACCTTGGCCGTGCGGCACCCCGGAAAGCGGGCGAGGACATCCGCCACGAGTTCCGCGTCGATTGCAGGGACGGTCGCATTGACCGGGATGCTCTCGCGCAGGAGGGCGGGCGTCGGGGTCCAGCCGAAGTCGATCGCGGCGCGCAGCCAGGCGACGGACTCTGCGTCGTCGTACTCGGCGAACGGCGCGAACTCCGTCCAGCCCTCCGGTCCTTCGAGGAGGAGTGCCTCGCGGGTGTCGATTCCGCGGAATCGGGTGATGAGCGGCAACGCGACAATGCGGGCCGTTCCGAGCAACTCTGCGAGTGGGGGAAGCATGCTTCCAGTCTGCCAGCCGGGCGCGGGTGCGGGCGACCGTGCCGCCGCACGCGTCGGGGCGTGCGCGCCAGAAGCGCCGTTCCGCGCCAGGCCTGCCGGGCGCGGAACGGCGCAGTGGGCGCGCGGCGGAGCGGACCGTGCGGGAGGCTAGAGGGAGTCGTGGTTGAAGGCGCCGTCGACCTCGAGGTCGAGGTCGTCCCCGTTGGTGGGTTTGACGTCGATAACCGCGAACGCGATGCCGGGCGCGATCAGGAGATAGGCGTCCTCGAAGCGGCCGCCGCCGCTGTTGACCGGAAGCCAGTACGGCTGGCCGGACGTGACGGCCGCGTTGATCTCATTCCGGAGCGACTCTGCGGACCGGCCGCCCAGGGAGTACTGCTGACCGCCATAGACGATGTCGATGCGAATCATGGTTCATCCTTCGTCGCGAGCACGGATGCCGGCCGGTGCGGTTCGGGGACGAGCTGCAAACCGCCAGAGGAGTTGGCGGTCAGCATGAGCGCCTCCACCCAGTCGCGATTGAGGCTCGGCGAGCGACCGCCGAAGTATTTGAAGGCGAGCGGGATGGCCGGATGCAGCCAGATCGTGCTGCGACCGTCGCCTCCGGACGGGTCGTCCCTCCACGTGAAGTAGAAGCACTCTCCCCGGCGCAGCTTGGCTCCGATGACCACCTGGATGTGCGCCAGGATGCGATCATCAAAGTCGGCCGTCACCGTCGAGTTATAGGTGAGCTTTCCCATGATTCCCTCGTTGGCGCGTCATAAGGAATTATTGCTACAAAATCGAGACGTTGCCAATGCTCAGTTCGGGGGGTCCCCCGGAGAGCCGTGGAAAAGTTCAGTGCCGTGGAAAAGTTCGGTCACGCCGGAACCGGGTTGTGCGGGTGCTCACGCACCCGCACAACCGGTCATCGACGGACCAGGCCTGCGGGCATCTAGTCGCGCAGGTACCGTTCGAGCCGGGGCACGTGCAGGAGGGCCAGCGCGCGCTTCTCGATCTGGCGGACCCGCTCCCGGGTGACGCCCTGGATGACGGCGATCTGGTCGAGGGTGCGCGGTTCGTCGCCGTCGAGCCCGAATCGGGCCTTCAGGATCGACCGCTCCCGCGGCGGCAGCGCGTCGAGGTAGAAGCAGATGTCCGCGGCACGCAACGTGACCGTCGCATACTCGTCCGGCTGCGGCAGGTCGTCGTCGATGATGAGCTCCGAGATGTCTCCGACGCCGTCACCGACCGGGGAATGCAGGGAAATCGGCTCATTGTCGTACTGCAGCAGCCGCGAGACGTCGCGGATGGGGATCTGCGCCGCCTCGGAGAGCTCCTTGAGCGAGGGGTCGCGGTCGAGGGTGCTCGTGAGGTCGCGGCGGATGCGCTTGATCTTGTTGAGCTTCTCCGCGGTGTGCACGGGGATGCGGATCATCCGGGACTTGTCGGCCATTCCGCGGTGAATCGCCTGGCGGATCCACCAGGTCGCGTAGGTGGAGAACTTGTATCCGGTCATGAAGTCGTACTTCTCGACCGCTCGGACGAGGCCGATGTTGCCGTCCTGGACGAGGTCCATGATCGGCACCCCGCGGCCGGAGTAGTGCTTGGCGATGCTGACGACGAGGCGGAGGTTGGCTTCGATGAAGTGGTTCTTCGCCCGGCCGCCGTCGTGGGCGAGCCAGGCGAGTTCCCGGGAAAGCTCGTGGTCGTCGACCCCGTGCGCGAGCTTCTCTGCGGCGAACAGGCCGACCTCGATCCGCCGGGCGAGGTTGACCTCGTCCTCGGCGCTCAGGAGGGGGCCCTTGCCGATGCGGCGCAGGTAGTCGCCGAAGGCATCCGTGGATGCCCTGCTGTAGCGGGACGCTGCCGTACTGCCGGCCGAACGCTGGGATGAGCCGGCCGGGTTGATCGAGGGGAGCGGGGCGCGGTAGGAGTCGGGAGAATCGAAGTGGTCGTGGGCCGGTGCCGACGTGTTCATCGTGACGGTCACGGTCGCACCGCCGTTCCGATGGCGTTCTGGTGTTTTCTGGTGTTTTCTGCCGGGGTCATGCGGATGCTGACGGCGCTGATGGTGCTGTGGGTTCGGGTTGCCACGTCGTTGTGGAGTGGCAGGTCGATCGGGGCTTTTGACTGTGTGTCTAGGTCGTTCATGACTACCTCCGGGTCTCACTGAGACCACAAGTACACATGGTGAAAATGAGGCGCTCAAGGGGGTTGACTTTGCCACCACAAAAGGGGTATTTCTCATTTTCACCGGCGTGTCGTTTGGTTTTTCAGGCCTGAGTATGTGTGAGAGCGCGCCCATCCGCGCGCTGTCCAGCCGGCACCCCTCGGGTCCGCGCGCGGGGTCCGCCGCGTAGGCTTGCAGCATGATCGAACAGGTGTCTGAAATCTTCGACCCGAGCCAGTGGAAAGTCGTCCCGGGCTTCGAGTCCCTCACCGACGTGACGTACCACCACGACCTCACCGGGCAGATCGCGCGCGTCGCGTTCAACCGCCCGGAGGTGCGCAACGCGTTCCGGCCGCACACCGTCGACGAGCTGCAGGCCACCCTCGAAGACGCCCGGATGAACCCGCGCATCGGCGTCGTCCTCCTCACCGGAAACGGCCCGAGCCCGAGGGACGGCGGCTGGGCGTTCTGCTCGGGCGGGGACCAGCGCATCCGTGGCCGCGACGGCTACAAGTACGCGGAAGGCGAGACTGCCAGCGGCATCGACAAGGCCCGCAGCGGCCGACTGCACATCCTCGAGATCCAGCGCCTGATCCGCTTCATGCCGAAGGTCGTCATCGCCGTCATCCCCGGCTGGGCGGCCGGGGGCGGGCACTCCCTGCACGTGGTCTGCGACCTCAGCATCGCGAGCGCAGAGCACGCCAAGTTCAAGCAGACGGATGCCAACGTCGGCTCCTTCGACGCCGGTTACGGCAGCGCATACTTCGCCCGCCAGGTCGGGCAGAAAGCCGCGCGCGAGGTCTTCTTCCTCGCCCGCGAGTACTCCGCCCAGCGCGCCCTCGAGATGGGCGCGATCAACGCGGTCGTCCCGCACGCCGATCTCGAAAACGAAGCCATCGACTGGGCTCGCACGATCCTGACCAAGTCGCCCACCGCCATCCGCATGCTCAAGTTCGCCTTCAACGCCGTCGATGACGGACTCGTCGGCCAGCAGGTCTTCGCGGGCGAAGCGACGCGGCTCGCCTACGGCACGGACGAGGCCGTCGAGGGCCGCGACGCGTTCCTCGAGAAACGCGACCCCGACTGGGGTCCGTACGACTGGCAGTTCTAGTCCCGCCGTGACACGGATGCTCCGGGTCGTCTCCGTCGACCGGCCGCTCGACCTCCTCGACCTGCTCCGCGAGGCCCTCTCCGGGCGCGGGGACGCCCTGCTGCCCGTGCCCGTGCCCGTGCCCGTGCCCGTGCCCGTGCCCGTGCCCGTGACCGTGACCGTTCCGGACGGCACGGCCGTCGTCATCGAGACGAGCGGTTCGACAGGCGTGCCCAAGCGGGTGCTGCTCGGCGCGCCAGCCCTCCTGGCGAGCGCCGCGGCGTCGAGTGCGGCGCTCGGCGGGCCCGGCCAGTGGCTGCTCGCCCTGCCCGCCCACTACGTCGCGGGCGTCCAGGTGCTCGTCCGCTCGCTCGAGGCGGGGACCACGCCGATCGCGCTGGCACCCGGTCACTTCGACCCGGCCGCCTTCTTCGAAGCGGCGACCCGGCTGACCGCGCCGCTGCGCTACACCTCCCTTGTGCCGGTGCAGCTCGCCCGCCTCCTCGACGCGGTCGACGCTGACGACCAGGGCGGGGCCGCGGAAATGCTCGCACTCCTGCGCCGCTTCACGGCGATCCTGGTCGGCGGCCAGGCCATGCCCCCTGCCCTGATCGAGCGCGCCGCCTCGCTCGGCATCGCGGTCGTGCGCACATACGGCTCCTCTGAAACGGCCGGCGGATGCTGTTACAACGGTCGCCCGATCGGCGACACGGTTGTGCGCGTCGTCGACGGCGAGCTCGAGATGTCCGGCTCCGTGCTCGCCGACGGGTACCTCGACGACCCGCTCCGCACCCACGACCGCTTCACCGAAGACCACGGCGTGCGCTGGTACCGCACCGGCGACCTCGGCGAGGTCGACGCCGTGACCGGCCTCGTGCGCGTGCTCGGCCGCGCGGACAACGTGATCATCTCGGGCGGAGAGAAGGTCTCCCTCGACGCCGTCGAACGCGTGGTGCGCGCGCTGCCCGGTTTCGCCGACGCGGTGATCGTGGGGGTGGCGGATGCCCGGTGGGGCCAGGTGCCCGTCGTCGCGGTCCCGGGGTCGCACTCCGCGGTGCCGGCCCGGTCGCGGGGCGAGGCCTCGCGCACGTCGCCGACCGCAACGCCGTTCAGCTCGCCGGAGACGGAGGCAGACACGGCGACGGCCCGACTCGCAGTCGTGAAGGACGCCGTCGCATCCGCCCTGGGCAAGGCGGCCCGGCCCGATCGCCTGCTTGTGGTCGCCGAGATCCCCCTGCTCGTCTCAGGCAAGCCCGACCGGCTCGCCCTGCAGCGCATCGCCGACGCCGGCCCCGTGCGGGCCTAGCCGCGGTCACTGGCCGTGGGCTGAGCCGCGGGCGCATGCGCTGGCCACGGGCGTTGATCTGCGCGCGTCGCGCGAGGGTGCCGACTCGCGGCATCCTCTTATCAAGTGCCCGGTAACATGAAAACGTGGCACAGGGAGCGCGGCCGGTCAGGCCCAAAATGCAGCGATTGAATCCTTCGGAGACCCTCGGGGCACCGGCGTCCGCCGGACAGCCGTCCGGAAAGCAGGCGGGTAAGCCAGCCGGGAAGGCAGCGGGCAAGCCCGCCAACTCCGGTCGATCCGGAAACCCGGCGAAGCGGAACGGCGCAGAGGCGCACGGCCGCTCCGGCCCGGCGACGGCCGGCGACTGGATCTCCGGCGCGCGCCTTCGCACCCTTCCCCTCGCGATCGCCCCGGTCGCCCTCGGCACCGGCGCGGCCATCGTCGCGAGCGACCCGGGCGTCTTCCACCCGGTCCGCGCCCTGCTCGCGCTCATCGTGGCACTCTGCCTGCAGATCGGCGTGAACTACGCGAACGATTACTCCGACGGCATCCGCGGCACCGACGCCTACCGCGTCGGCCCGGCCAGGCTGACCGGCGGAGGAGCGGCGAGGCCGCGGTCCGTGCTCACCGTCGCGCTCGCGTTCTTCGGGCTCGCCGCGTTCGCGGGTCTCGTGCTCGTGATCCTGAGCGGCCAGTGGTGGCTGCTGCTCGTCGGCGCCGCCGCGATCGTCGCAGCCTGGTTCTACACCGGCGGCAAGCGTCCCTACGGCTACTTCGGCCTCGGCGAGCTGTTCGTGTTCGTGTTCTTCGGACTCGTCGCAACCGCGGGCACGACCTTCGTGCAGGTCGGAACGGTGAACCTTGAGAGCTGGCTCGGCGGGGTCGCGATCGGGCTCATCGCCTGCGCCGTGCTGATGGTCAACAACCTGCGTGACATCGTCCCGGACAAGGCGTCCGGCAAGCGCACCCTCGCGGTGCTGATCGGCAACCTGCCCGGCCGCATCGTCTTCTGCGTGCTGCTGCTCGTGCCGTTCGCGATCGCGGCCTTCTTCGCGCTCTTCTACCCGCTCGCCTGGTTCGTGCTCTTCGTGCTCCTGCTCGCCCTTCCGGCGTGCCTGATCACCGTCACAGCGAAGACCGCGGCCGAGCTCATCCTGGCGCTCAAGCTCACGAGCTTCAGCGCGCTCCTGTACGGCCTGCTACTGGGCGCTGCCTTCGCGTTCTGACGCCGCTGACCCAGCGGTCGTGACGGGCGCAGCGGATGCCGCGGCCCGCGTCGTCGCCCGGCCGGCGGCATCCGCTGCCTCGGCAGAGGCGACCGCGGCAGAAGCAGCGGCGTCGGCGGCACGGTCGATCGCCGCGTCCTCCGACTCCGCGTCGGGATGTACGACCTCAGCGGTGGGGTGCCGGGCCGTGTACAGGTCGAGGGCGACCTGCTCCCTGGGCTTCCGCAGGAAGATGTACGACAGGCAGAGCCCGATCAGGGCCGCGACGATGGCGGAGACCCACCAGACGATCGAGAGCATCAGCAGTACCGCGAGGGGTACTGCGAACATGAGGATGCGGTAGACCGAGTAGCTCAGCCAGGACGGGACAGCTTTCATGCTTTCAGCATAGATTGTGGTTCCGATCGTTAGATTTGCGGACCTCTGCGTACTCACCGATCTCTCGGGTGATATACGTAGAATGAGCGGATGGTAAAGGTGTGGCTTGTCGTAGGAATTGCGGTCATTCTCGTGACCGTCTATGCGCTCGTCGAGTGTGTCACCTTCGACCGCGGTCGGATCCGCGGATTGCCGCGCTGGGTCTGGGTCTTTGTGATCGTCCTGGTCCCCGTCGTCGGCGCCCTCCTCTGGCTGTTCATCGGCCGTGGCAGCAACCAGAGTTCCGCGCCCGGTCGCGGCCCATCGCGGCAGCTGGCCCCCGATGACGATCCCGATTTCCTGAAGAGCCTCGGCCGTGACCGGCTCCAGGAGGAGCGCATCCGCCAGATGGAGCAGGAGCTCGCCGACCTCGACAAGCCGGACGCGACCGACAAGCCCGACCGACCGGGCAAGGGCCAGAACTCCGGCCCCGGCAAGGGGCAGGCCGCCGGCAATGCCGGGCCATCGACGGGCCAGTCCACCGGCCCGGCGAAGGGTCCCGCCGCAGCCGAACCCAAGAAGACGACCGACCCTGGCGAGGGCGAACTGCCTGGCCGCCGGGATGCCTGACCCGATCCTGACCGACACCGCGGCCGTGGGTGGAGGCCTGCCCTTCACCAGTCCGGCGGCC
This sequence comes from Cryobacterium sp. MDB2-A-1, assembly GCF_004402675.1. Classification (NCBI taxonomy): domain Bacteria; kingdom Bacillati; phylum Actinomycetota; class Actinomycetes; order Micrococcales; family Microbacteriaceae; genus Cryobacterium; species Cryobacterium sp. MDB2-A-1. The sequence goes on from NZ_SOFK01000038.1 coordinate 41,611, forward strand.
TCCGGCAGCCCCGCGACCGATTTCAGCGTCGCCCTCCTCGGCGCGTTCGTGAGCCTCGGCATCCGCGACATCGTCGTGAGCCCCGGTTCCCGCTCGCAGGCGCTCGCCCTGGTCGCCGCGGAACTCGAGCGCCTCGGCCTGGTCCGCCTGCACGTGCGCATCGACGAACGCGGCGCCGGTTTCCTCGCGCTCGGCCTCGCGGTCGAGACCGGCGTGCCCGCCCTCGTGATCTGCACGTCCGGCACCGCCGTCGCCAACCTGCACCCTGCGGTGCTCGAGGCCCATCACTCCGGGGTGCCCCTCATCGTGCTGACGGCCGATCGCCCCGTCGAACTCCGCGGCATCCGCTCGAACCAGACGACCGTGCAGACCGGGCTCTTCGGCGTCGCGACCCGGCTCTGCCTCGACGTACCGGCCCCCGGTGCTGCTGCGATTGCTGCTGCCGGTGCCCCGGCCGGCCATGCCGCCGATGCCACCGAGTCCCGTGCCGCCGGTGGCCGTTCCTCCGACGCTGTCCGCGCTGCCGAACTCGCCGCCCGGTCGATGGATGCCGCCACCGGAGGCCGCTCGCTCGACCCCGGTCCCGTGCAGCTCAACCTCGCCTTCCGGGAGCCCCTCTCCGCCCCCGTGACCCTCGAGCGCTCCGCCGACCCGGCCGCGACGACGACTGAGCCGCCGCTGAGCCACGGCCAGACCGACGGCTCACCCGCTTTCGCGGTGAGCGGTGACATGGTGACGGGTGACCAGGCCGCTCTCGTCGTCGACGGGGGGCTGCGCACCGTCGTGGTCGCCGGCACAGGCGCGGGGAGTGCTGCAGAGGAGTTCGCCCGGGCCGGAGGCTGGCCACTGCTCGCGGAGGTGTCGAGCAACGCCCGCTTCGGGCCGAATCTCGTGGCCGCATACCGTGAGCTGCTGCAGGCCGAGGACTTCGGCGGCAGGGTCGAGCGCGTGATCGTGTTCGGACATCCGTCGCTGAGCCGGGAAGTCCCGGCCCTCATCCAGCGGGACGACGTCGAGACGATCGTCGTGGCCCCGACCGGCGCCGAGTGGTACAACCCTGGGCACCGGGTGCGCACGTTCGCCCGCACGGCGCGTGTCGGCGCATCCGCTTCGTCCGAGGCGGAAACCCGCGACGGCCGGGCCTGGCTCGGCAGCTGGGTGATGTCGAGCCGGCGCGTTCTCGACGCGGCGACCGAAGACGCGGATGTCCCCTTCGGCGCCCACGGGATGACGCGCGCCGAATTCGCAGCCCTCCGCGCTCCCGTCACCCGGAGCATGCTCGTCGACGCCGTCTGGCGGGCCTCCTGGCCGCACGACCGGCTGGTGCTCGGCGCGTCCCGGTTGATCCGCGAGGCGGACCGGCGGGTGCCGGGCAAGAAGATCTCCGTGCACTCGAACCGGGGCCTCGCGGGCATCGACGGCACCATCTCGACCGCGACGGGTATCGCGCTCGCGAGCCAGGCGTTCCAGCACGGCAGCGAACCGCGCTCGACCGGCACGACCCGGCTGCTCCTCGGCGACCTCGCCCTGTTGCACGACGCGGGATCGATGCTCCTGGTCCCGGGCGAGGCGCGGGCGCGGCTGCAGGTCATCGTCGGCAACGACGGTGGCGGAACCATTTTCGACGGGCTCGAGGTCGCGGCATCCGCCCCCGACGACTTGATCAGCAGGGTGCTCTACACGCCGCAGGGCGTCGACCTCTCCGCGCTCGCCGCAGCATACGGCTGGGAATACGACCGGGCGGCGACCCGCAGCGAGCTCGAGCGGGCGCTCACCGCGCCGCCGCTCGGACCGAGCCTGCTCGAGGTGCCGCTTACGCGCTAGGTTTTCTCCATAGCCTTACGCGGGCCCGGCTGCACAGTCTCAGTCTTCCTGCGGTTTTCGACGAAGGGTGCATCATCATGAGCGGACTCAACCAAAAGTTTTGGGATTCAGACCCGATCGAGACGCTCCGCGTCGGCCCCGGATTCCGGCTCGCCTCCGTCGACCCCGACGCGACGCCCGGCTTCGACGGGGTCGTGAAGAAGAACGCCGACAAGGCGCTCGCCTCGGGCGTGGGTCTGCTCGATTCGCTTCAGGAGAAGCTCTACGCCAATAGCCGGGCTTCCGCAGACGACGGCGGTGGCCGCAAGGTGCTCCTCGTGCTGCAGGCCATGGACACCGCAGGGAAGGGCGGCATCGTGCGGCACGTCGTCGGGTCCGTCGACCCGCAGGGTGTGCGCCTCACCGCGTTCAAGGCACCGACAGCGGAAGAACGCGCGCACGACTTCCTCTGGCGGGTGCGGAGCCGCGTGCCTGGGCCCGGCCTGATCGGGGTCTTCGACCGCTCGCACTACGAGGATGTGCTGATCGCCCGCGTCCACGAGCTCGCCCCCGCCGAAGAGATCGAGGCCAGGTACGGGCAGATCCGCCAGTTCGAGCAGGATCTCGTCGACGACGGAACCACGATCGTCAAGGTCATGCTGCAGATCAGCTCGGCAGACCAGAAAGAGCGGCTGCTCGAGCGCCTCGAACGCCCGGACAAGCACTGGAAGTACAACCCGGGCGACGTCGACGAGCGGATGCGCTGGGCCGACTACCAGACGGCATACCAGCTCGCCCTCGAACGCACCTCGACCCCCGACGCGCCGTGGTTCGTCGTTCCCGCGGGCAAGAAGTGGTACGCGCGCCTCGCCGTGCAGCACCTGCTGATCGATGCCCTCGAGCGTCTGGACCTCGACTGGCCGCCCGCCGCCTTCGACGTCGACGCCGAAAAGGCGCGCCTCGCAGCCACCTGACCCGCCCCATCCGCCCACTCCTCCCGTTCATCCCGCGAGAGTACGAAATCGGCCCTTATGGGTCCGTCTTTAGGGCCATAAGTGTGCTCTCGCGGTTCACGGCGCTGAGCGCTGAGCGCAGAGCGCAGCGGAGGAGGAGGGGGAGTTAGCCGAAGGCCTCGACGATGGGGCGGAACTTCATCCGGGTCTCGGCGAGCTCGCGGTCGGGCTCTGAACCGAGCACGATGCCGCAGCCGGCGTATGCCGTGACGTCGCCGCCGGGAGTGACCTGGGCGCAGCGCAGCGCGATCGCCCATTCGCCGTCGCCGTCGGCTCCGACCCAGCCGACCGGCCCGGCATACCGGCCGCGGTCGAAGGGCTCGAGTTCGCGGATGAGCGCAAGCGCTGCCTGCGTCGGCGTTCCCGCGACCGCGGCCGTCGGGTGCATGGCGGCGATGAGGTCGAGGGAGGTCGATCCGTCGGAGAGGGTTCCCTCGACATCCGTCGCGAGGTGCCAGAGGTTCGGGAGCTTGACCGTGAACGGCAGCTCGCTCGTGAGCAGGTGCGAGGTATGCGGGCGCAGCGAGGCGAGCACGCTCTGCACCGCGAAGGCGTGTTCGTCGCCGTCCTTCGCGCTCGTCGCGAGCGCGGCGGCGGCCTCGAGGTCCGCCGCGGCGTCGGCGCCGCGCGAGACGGTCCCGGCGAGCACCCGGGCGTTGACCTCGCCGTGGTCGGCGCGGATCAGGGTTTCGGGGCTCGACCCGACGAGTCCGTCGACGGCGTAGGTCCAGCAGTCCGGGTAGCCGAGGGCGAGTTCGCTGATCGTGCGGCGGAGGTCCGACTTCGCCGGAAGGTGGCCGCGGAGGTCGCGGGCGAGCACGACCTTGTTCACCTCGCCGGCCGAGAGACGCACGACCGCCTCATCGACGGCTGCCTTGTATGCCTCGGGCCGCAGCGTGCCCGAGAGCAGCGAGATCCGGTACTCCGTGCCCAGCGGATGCAGCGCCACCGGAATTTCCGGAGGGGTGCCTCCGGTCGGCCAGATCCGGGTGACCCAGCAGAGACCGTCCTCACGTCCGACGATGACCTCCGGAACGAGCAGCACGCTCGTCTCGGCGGATTCGTCGTCGAAGGCGAACGTTCCGAACGCCAGCAGGCCGGTGCCCGTTCGCGCGAGGGGATCGGTCACCGTCGCAGCGGCGACGACGTCCCGCCACGCACTCGCGGCATCCGTCATGCGGGTCGGGCCCGAGAATTCGAGCCGCAGCGCTGAGCCGAGGCCGGCGAGGCCCTGGTTGCGGCGCATCCAGAGCAGCGGCTTCTGGGCGTCGAGGAGAAGGACCAGTTGTCGAATGTCGGCAATGGGAGTGGTTTCAACCGTTAGGGCCTGCACATTCACTTGCCCAGCCTATGCCAGCCGCCACGACGACCGGCTTCCCGGACTCCAGACTGCCCCTATCACCGGCTTCGCAGGATCACCGGGGAACGGCAACCTAGACTGTTGGAGTGAACAGAGCAGACCTCAGTAAGCAGCCGGAGCAGGTCGCTGCCATGTTCGATCAGGTGTCGACGCATTACGACCGCACGAACGCGGTGCTCTCGGTCGGAAACGCCGCCCTGTGGCGGCTCCAGGCGACCCGCGCCGTCAACCCCCAGGCCGGCGAGCGCATCCTCGACATCGCCGCGGGCACCGGCACCTCGAGCGTCGCGCTGACCCACACCGGCGCCCACGTCGTCGCCGCCGATTTCTCCGCCGGCATGATCGCGGTCGGCCGCGAACGCCAAGCGGGCAACCCGCTCGTCGAGTTCGTCCAGGCCGACGCCACGGCGCTTCCCTTCGCCGACAACGAATTCGACGCCGTCACGATCTCCTTCGGCCTCCGCAACGTCGTGGAACCGCGCAAGGCGCTCGCCGAGTTCTTCCGCGTCACCAAGCCCGGCGGCAGGGTCGTCATCTGCGAGTTCTCCACCCCGCCGAACCCGGTCATCCGCAGCGCCTATTTCGCCTACCTCAACCAGGTGATGCCCCGGGTCGTCAAGCTCGCCTCCTCGAACGCCGAGGCGTACGACTATCTCGGCGAATCGATCGCCGCCTGGCCGACCCAGCCCGTGCTGAGCGGATGGCTCCGCGAAGCCGGGTACGAGTCCGTCGCCTACAAGAACCTCACCCTCGGAATCGTGGCGCTGCACCGCGGCGTCAAGGCCGCCCCCGCGGCAGTCCCCGCCGACTGAAACTCCCCACCCAATGGATAGGCTGTCAGAGTGAAACCGAGTCTTCCCCTGTTCCGGCGCGGCTCCTCCGTGACGAGCCAGATCGGCCTCAGCGATCGAATCTTCTCGACAGCGGATGACCGGGGCCTTGCCGCCGGAATCGACGCCGGTCTCGAGCGGGTCGAGGCGAGCCTCTTCGCCGAGATCGTCTTCGCAGACGAGATCGCAAGCGTCACCACCCGGTACCTCCTCGAAGCCGGCGGCAAGCGGGTTCGCCCGATGCTTGCCCTCCTCACCGCCCACCTCGGCAGCGGTGGGATCACCGACGTCGTGACCGCGTCGACGGCGATCGAGATCACCCACCTCGCCTCGCTCTACCACGACGACGTCATGGACGACTCCGTCCAGCGCCGCGGCGTCCCGAGCGCCCAGACGGTCTGGGGAAACTCGGTCGCGATCCTCACCGGCGACCTGCTGTTCGCCAGGGCGAGCCAGCTGATGGCCAAGCTCGGCGAGCGGGCCATCCGCCTGCAGGCCGACACCTTCGAACGCCTCGTCATGGGGCAGCTGCACGAGACCGTCGGCCCGCACGCGGGCGACGACCCGATCGAGCACTACATCTCGGTACTCGCGGACAAGACCGGTTCGCTCATCGCGGCAGCGGCCCAGGCCGGCATCATCTTCTCGGATGCGCCCGACGAATTCGAACAGCCCCTCGTGAGCTTCGGCGAGAAGATCGGCGTCGCGTTCCAGCTCATCGACGACGTGCTCGACCTGTCCCCGCAGCCCGAGGCGACCGGGAAGGTGCCAGGCACCGACCTGCGTGCCGGGGTCGCCACCCTGCCCCTGCTCAGGCTCCGCGAGCGCGCCGCCGACGAGCCGGCATCCGCGGCCCTGCTCGAGCGGCTCGAGCGGGACGTCATGAGCAGCCAGGGCACCCGCTCAGAGGCGGCCGACTCCGCGATTGCCGCGCTGCGCGACCACGAGGTGACCGCGCAGACCCTCTCAGAGGCCCACGGCTGGGCACACGACGCCGTTGCTTCCCTCGCTCCCCTGCCCGACGGGTCCGTCAAGAAGGCGCTGACCCGATTCGCCGACACGATCGTCGAGCGTTCAAGTTAGAAAGGTCGTCATGACCGAGAAGCGCCCCACCGACCAGCAACCCGCGAAGCTGCGCCTGGCGATCGTCGGGGCAGGGCCGGCCGGCATCTACGCCGCGGATATCCTGCTCAAGGCGGAACGCAACTTCGAGGTCTCGATCGACCTGTTCGACCACCTCCCCGCGCCGTACGGGCTCGTACGCTACGGGGTCGCGCCGGACCACCCCCGCATCAAGGGCATCATCACCGCCCTGCGCGACGTGCTCGACCGCGGCGACATCCGCATCTTCGGAAACGTGCGCTTCGGGGTCGACATCACGCTCGACGACCTCAGGAAGCACTACAACGCGGTCATCTTCGCGACCGGCGCCGTGCGCGACGCCGACCTCAGGATCCCCGGCATCGACCTCGTCGGCTCCTACGGCGCCGCCAAGTTCGTGAGCTGGTTCGACGGCCACCCCGACTACCCGCGCACCTGGCCGCTCGAAGCGAAGCAGGTCGCCGTGATCGGCAACGGAAACGTGGCCCTCGACGTGGCTCGGATCCTCGCGAAGCACGCGGACGACCTGCTGCCCACCGAGATCCCGGCGAACGTCTACGACGGGCTCAAGGCCTCACCCGTGACCGACGTGCACATCTTCGGGCGTCGCGGACCGACATCCGTGAAGTTCACGCCCCTCGAACTGCGTGAGCTCGGCGAACTGCCCGACGTCGACATCGTCGTCTACGACGAGGACTTCGACTACGACGACGCCGCGCGCGCCGCCGTTGCGAGCAACAAGCAGGTGTTCGTGATCGACAAGGTGCTCGGCAAATGGCGCGAACGCGCCCACAAGCTCGCCGAGGACCCGCAGGCGGGCGCGAGCCGCCGGCTGCACCTGCACTTCTTCGCCAAGCCCCTAGAACTCATCGACGACGGCACAGGCCGGGTCGGCGGCATCCGCTACGAACGCACAGCGCCGGACGGCCAGGGCGGCGTCGTGGGCACGGGGGAGATCCGCGAGCTGCCGGTGCAGGCCGTGTACCGCGCGGTCGGGTACTTCGGCTCGCCGCTGCCCGGGGTGCCGTTCGACAAGAAGCACGGCGTGATCCCGAACCGCGAGGGGCAGGTGCTCTCCAAGGGCGACCCGTCGTCCGGTGCGGGGAGCGCCAACCAGCAGCTCTACGGCGTGTACGCGACCGGGTGGATCAAGCGCGGGCCTGTCGGCCTGATCGGGCACACCAAGTCCGACGCGATGGAGACCGTGCGGCACCTGATCAACGATCTCGGCAACTGGTGGCGGCCCGAATCCCCGTCGGAGGAGAGCGTCGTCGCGCTCCTCGAGGAACGCGGTGTCGACTACACGAACCTCGACGGCTGGCACCGCCTCGACCAGCACGAGCAGGCGCTCGGCGCGGCCGAGGGTCGGGTGCGGATCAAGGTCGTGCCGCGCGACGAGATGGTCGCCATCTCCCGCGCCGTCGCGCCAGCAGCAGTGACCGCCTCGGCCTAGAATCCGAGCAGTTCGCTGCCCACCTCGCCGAACACGGCGAGGTGGGCGTCGACGTCCGCTGCGGTGGTGTCCGGGCTCATCAGCGCCATATTGTGGAACGGCGTCACAAGGATGCCCCGATGCCTACCGGAAGTTGACGAACTGCAGGGCGACGTCGAGGTCCTTGCCCTTGAGCAGCGCCATCGTGGCCTGCAGGTCGTCGCGGCTCTTCGAGCTCACGCGCAGCTCATCGCCCTGGATCTGGCTCTTGACGCCCTTGGGGCCCTCGTCGCGAATGATCTTGCCGATCTTCTTCGCGTTCTCCTGGTCGATGCCGGCCTTCATCGAGGCCTCGATCCGGAATTCCTTGCCGGAGGCGTACGGGTCGCCCGCGTCGAGGCTGCGCAGCGAGATGCCGCGCTTGATGAGCTTGGACTCGAAGACTTCGAGGATCGCCTTGACACGCTCCTCCGAGTTCGCCTTCATGAGCACCTTCTCGCCGCTCATCTCGATCGAGGCGCCGACGTTCTTGAAGTCGTAGCGCTGCGCGACTTCCTTGTGGGCCTGGTTGAGGGCGTTGTCGACCTCCATCGGGTCGACCTTGCTGACGATGTCGAACGTTGAGTCTGCCATGACAGCAATGTTATCGGCGGATGCTTCGCCCGGCATCCGCACACCGGCTCACGCACCGGGCATGCCGGGCTCATCGGGAACTGATAGCCGCTGGAGGCCGCGGCCATAGCCCTGCTGCGTACCGTTGCCGACGCGGCAGTCAGAAGCCGCGCACGAGCTATCGAGGAGACCATGAAACGGCCACAGTTTCTCACGCACATCCGCCCACGAACCTGGGTGGTTGCCGGCGTCATCGTGCTCGCCCTCGCGGGCGGCAGCATCTACTGGTTCGGATTCGCCGTTCCGGCGAACACCAAGTCCACGGTCGCCGCTCCCATCACCACCGCAGCGAGCCTGACGACCATGCAGAAGACCGTCGACAGCGACGGCACCGCGACCCCGACCGTGAACGACTCGGTCAGCTTCGCCGTGTCCGGTACCGTCACGGCCGTGCCGGTCGTCGCGGGGACCACCGTGACCGCTGGCCAGGTGCTCGCAACCGTCGACACGCTCAGCCTCGACGCCGCCGTGCTCGAAGCGCAGGCGACGCTCGCGACCGCGAAGGCGAAACTCGCCACGAGCGTGAGCGACAGCGACGGAACCGCCGCTGCCGTCGCTCAGATCGCGGCCCAGACGGCATCCGTCGCCGTCGACGAGGCCGCCGTCGTGACCGCGCAGGCCGCAGTCGCCGGTGCGACCCTCACCGCCCCCGCCGCCGGCCTCGTCACCGCGGTCAACGTCGCCGTCGGCGACGTGATCTCCTCGGGCAGCTCGGGCAGTTCTGGGGCAGGGGGAGCCACGACCGCCTCGACTGCCTCGACCTCGACGAGCACGGCCGACTTCAGTATCGTCGGAACAGACTCGTGGTCGCTCTCCCTCGCCATCGGCGAGTCGGACATCGCGAACGTCGCGGTCAACGACCAGGTCGAACTCTCCCTCGACGACGGCACCGCGTTCTTCGGAACCGTGCAGTCCGTCGGCATCCTGCCGTCGACGACCTCCGGAGCGGTCACCTACCCCGTCGTCGTCGCCGTCACCGGCGACCCCGACGGCCTCTACGACGGCGTCGCCGTCACGGCCAAAATCGTCTACGAGCGTCGCACCAACGTGCTCACCGTCCCGAGCGCCGCGGTCACGACCGCGGACGGCGTCTCCACGGTGAAGACCCTCGACGCCTCCGGCACCGCGGTTGCGACGACCGTCACCGTCGGCGAGACCGTCGGCAACGTCACCGAGATCCTCACCGGGATCGCGGAGGGCGACGAAGTCGTGGTCGTGACATTCACCCCTGGCTCCGGCAACAGCGGCTCGACGACCGACCGGCAGAGCGGCGGCAGCGGCGGATTCCCGTCCGGCGGCCCGCCCTCCGGCGGAATGACCCAGGGAAACGGGTCGAACGGTGGTTGAGCCGCTCGCGAACCCGTTCGCCCCCCTGCCCGCGCCCCAGGCGGCGGTACCGTCCGCAGCCCTGCCCGCCCACCCGTGGGTGCTCGAAGCGGATGCCGCAGGCCCCGTCATCGAGCTCATCGACGCCGGAAAGACCTACAGGTCCGGCACCATCGAATTCGAAGCACTGAAAGGGATCAACCTCGCCATCCACGAGGGCGAGTACGTCGCCATCATGGGGCCGTCCGGCTCCGGGAAATCCACCATCATGAACATCCTCGGCTGCCTCGACACCCTCACCCGCGGCCAGTACCGCCTCGGCGGCACCGACGTCGAGGAGCTCGACGAGATCGAACTCGCGAGCGTGCGCAACCAGCAGATCGGCTTCGTCTTCCAGGGCTTCAACCTGCTGTCCTCGCTCCCGGCCTGGCGCAACGTCGAACTTCCGCTCGTCTACGGGCACGTCCCGCGCGAGGAACGCAGGAAGCGCGCGAGCCGCGCCCTCGAACGCGTCGGCCTCGGCGACCGCCTCGACAACAAGCCTGGAGAGATGAGCGGCGGCCAGCAGCAGCGCGTCGCCGTCGCCAGGGCCCTCGTCGGGGAACCGACCATGATCCTCGCCGACGAACCGACCGGAAACCTCGACTCGGTGTCGACCCGCGACGTGCTCACCCTGTTCGACGAACTCAACGCCCTCGGCCGCACGATCGTCCTGATCACCCATGAACTCGAGGTCGCCCAGCGCGCCCGCCGCATCGTTTGGGTCAAGGACGGCGCCATCATCAGGGACGAGGTGAATGCGGCATGACCTGGATGGAGAGTTTCCGCACCAGCTGGAGCGCCGTCTACTCCCACGCCCTGCGTTCGATGCTCACGATCCTCGGGATCCTGATCGGCATCGCCGCGGTCATCCTGACCGTCGGCCTCGGCCTCGGCACCCAGCTCGACGTCAGCGCCCAGATCAGCTCCCTCGGCAGCAACCTGCTCATCGTCGCCCCCGGCAGCAGCACGAGCACAACGGGAACCCGCGGCGGCTTCGGCACGAGCGCGACACTCACGATCAAGGACGCCGAGGCCCTCAGCTCCACCGTGAACGCCCCCGACATCTCCGGGGTCGCCCCGGAGAGCACCACCTCGCTCTCGCTGACGGCCAATGACACCAACTGGACGACGACGGTCACGGGAACCACGACCGCGTGGACCTCGGTGCGGCAGCGCACCCTCGCCCGCGGCTCCTTCTTCACCCAGGCCCAGGCGGATGCCTCCGCAGCGGTCGTCGTGCTCGGCTCGGAGACCGCCGACGAACTCTTCGGCACCCAGAACGTGGTCGGCCAGTCCGTCGTGATCAGCGACAAGACCTTCCAGGTGGTCGGCGTGCTCGCCACGGCGGGCTCGGATTCCTCGAGCAACCTCGACGACGTGGCCATCGTGCCGTTCAGCACGGCGGCCACCGCCCTCGTCGGCGGCACCTCGAGCAATGCGGTGTCGACGATCTACCTGCAGGCCGCCTCGGACACGCAACTGTCCGCCGCGTACCAGGAGGCCGACGCGCTCCTGCTCAACCTGCACTCGATCTCCTCGACGGACGACGCCGACTTCACCATCAGCAGCCAGGACGCCCTGGTCAGCACCGCGACAGCGGTCTATCAGACCCTGACGATCCTCCTCACCGGCGTCGCCGGGCTGTCGCTCCTCGTCGGCGGCATCGGCGTGATGAACATCATGCTCGTCTCGGTTTCCGAGCGCACCAGGGAGATCGGCCTCCGCAAGGCGCTCGGCGCCCCACCGTGGGCGATCCGGCGCCAGTTCCTGATCGAGGCCGCCATCCTCGGGCTGTCCGGCGGAATCCTCGGTGCCGTGATCGGCGTCGTTGCCGCCCTGACCCTGCCCGCGGTGATCGGAAGCTCGATCGTGGTGTCCCCGCTCGCGGTCGGGCTGTCCATCGGCGTGGCGATCGCCATCGGCATCGTCTTCGGGGTCTACCCCGCCACCCGGGCGGCCAAGCTCGCGCCGATCGATGCGCTCAGGAGCGAGTAGCCATGCGCGTCAACCGAACCCACGCCCCGCACGACTCGCCCGGCAGGCAGAACCGGCCCCGGGCATCCGCTTCAGCCACCGTTCCACGTCCATTGGAGACCTCATGACCCGCACTCGACCGACCACCCGTTTCGCCACCAACTTCGGAGTTCTTCTCGCCCTCGGCGGAGTGCTCCTCCTGACCGGCTGCGCCGCGGGGGCGAGCACGGCCGCGGTCCCGGCCGCCTCGTCAGCCCCGGCGGCCTCGGCTGGGGGGCAGGGAGACGGGGGCATCACCGGCACCATCGCCTCCGTTGCCGCCGGCATCCTGCAGGTTCAGGATTCCAGCACCCAGACCGCCGTGTCGTACACGGCCGCGACGACGATCACTGCGACCGTGACGGGCGCCCTGACGGATGTCTCCGTCGGCCGTTGCGTCTCCGTCTCCGGCTTCACCGCGGCGAGCGGTACGACGGTGGCCACCGCCGCGACGAGCGTGACCGTGACCGACGCGGTGGATGGAGCCTGCACGACGGGCAACCGCGGTGTCGGCGCGGGCGGAACGGGCGGGGCCGACGGCACCATGCCGAGCGGTGCCCCCGATGGGACCGCACCGACCGATATGCCGACTGACATGCCGACGGACATGCCGACCGACGGCGCCACCGGCGCCCCGGGCGGGATGACAGGAGGTTTCCCGGTCAGCGGACTCGTGACCGCGGTCACCGCCGACTCGATCACCATCGACGCCGTTGGCATGGGAGGCACGGACACGACCTCGACCGCGGTCACCGTCGCGTCCACGACCACGTACCTCAATACGGTCGCCTCCGACTCGAGCGCCCTCGTCGTCGGCGCGTGCGCCGTGGCGACCGGCGCCTCGGACACGAGCGGCGGCTTCGCCGCGACCGCCCTGAAGATCTCGACCGCCACCGCGGACGGCTGCGTCTCGCGGTCGGGCTTCGGCGGCGGAACCCGTCCGAGCGGGAGCACCTCCAATGAGTAGGACTCCCTTCGGCGCCTCCCGCAAGGCGGCCCGCGCGGAGGCTGCGGCAGCCGCAGCCGCAGCCGCAGCGGCCGCAGCCGGGGCTTCGCCTGCGACCGCGAAATCCGTCAGGACGGCCCGATCGGCGAAGGCCGTCGTGAAGCGCCGCCGGCGCCTGATTGCCCTCGGCGCGGTCACCGCCGTGCTCTGCGCCTCGGGCGGCGGGGTCGTCTACGCGATGAACCGCACGGACAGCGGCAACTTCCGCACCGTCGTCGCCGCAACGGGAACGGTGAGCCAGTCGCTCGCCGTCACCGGGACCGTCGCACCGACCACCAGGAAGGATGCCGCCTTCTCCGTCGGCGGGACCGTCGCGACGGTCGACGTCGCGGTCGGGGCCATCGTGACCGCCGGTCAGACCCTCGCGACCCTCGACGCCACGGATCTGGCCGCCGCGGTCACGAAGGCGGAGGAGACCGTCACCGCAGCCGAGCAGACCCTCACCGACGACCTCGACTCCCAGACCGCCACCGCGACAACCGCGACCACCGCGACGTCGTCGACGTCGTCTACGGCCGTCGCGACCGGGTCCTCGTCGGCGGCTTCAGTGTCCGGGGGCACCACGGACACGAGCTCGGGAACGACGGGAGCGTCGACCGGCTCGACCCCGACCGTTTCGAACGCGGCCGTGACGGCGGCCGTGACCGCGGTCACCGCAGCCCAGGCGGCGCTCCTCGCGAAATACACCGATGCCCAGACGGCGCTCGCCGCGAGCGACGCGACCATGGCCTCGACCGACGAGACCTGCAAGCCGTTCATCGACGCGGCACTCGACGACGCCGCGACGACCGACACGAGCGCGACCGACACGATCACCGCCACGACGGATGCCTCGCCCACCGCCACCCCGACCCCGACCCCGACGGCGACCCCGACGGCGACCGCTGACCCTGCGACCGCCGCCGAGCGACTCGCCGCCGCGAAGGCCGACCTGGCCGCCTGCCAGACCGCCATCACCGCGGTCCTCGCCGGCCAGAAGACCGTCGACACGGCCCAGCAGGACGTGCTGACGCTCGTGACCGCGCTGAACTCCGCCGTCACCGGCCTCACCGACGCCGTCACGGCGGCGAATGCCGCCACGACGACCGCGACGACCGGAAGCTCAACCGGGACCACGGGAGCCACCGGCACCGGCACGACAACGGGTGCGACCGGCACGACAACGGGTACAGCAGCAACCGCGGGCACCACGTCCACCGCCACCGGAACCACCGGGACGACCGGAACCATCTCCGGAGCCGGCACGGGCTCGACGGCGACGACGACGGTCGCCTCGGCCGAGACGATCGTCGCCGACCGGGCCGACATCGCCGCGGCAGGGGCTCAGCTCGCCATCGCCCAGAAGCAGGCCACCCTCGCCACCCTCACGACCCCGTACGCCGGAACCGTCGCCGCGGTGGCGATCCTTGCCGGCGACACCGTCTCGGCGGCGTCGACCACCGCCGTCATCACGATCCTCGGCAATGACGGCTACGTCATCGACTCGACCGTGTCCCTCGCGAGCGTCGCGAGCCTCGAGGTCGGCCAGACCGCGAAGATCGAACTCGCCACGACGGGAACGGAACTGACCGGGGTCGTCAGCTCCATCGGCATCCTGAACGTCTCGACGTCGTCGACGCCGAAATATGCGGTCACCCTCGCCGTCGACGCGACGGACGCCACAATCCTGACGGGGGCCTCCGCCCAGGTCACGGTCGCGATCGAGAGCACGGATGCCGTGCTCACCGTGCCGACCTCTGCCGTGCACCGCGACGGCTCGGCATACACCGTCGACCTGCTCGTCGCCGGTACCTCCACCTCGACGACGGTCACGGTCGGCGCGGTCGGCACCGAGCTCACCGAGATCGACTCCGGCCTCGTGGCCGGCGACGTCGTGATCCTCGCCGACCTGGACGACGCGATCCCGGGGACCGCGGCCGACACGAGCTCGAGCCTCACCAGCCTCGGCGGTTCGAGCAGTGGAAGCAGCACCGATTTCCAGGGCGGCCCGCCATCCGGCGACTTCAGCGGCTTCAGCGGTGGCACCCCGCCCCAGGGCTGAGCCCGCGTTCCGAATTCAGGAGACGGCCTCGGATTCCGGCCAGAACCGGTCAGAAAACCGGTTCAGCCGGGCGCAACTCCTGAATTCGGAACGGGGGCGGCGGTGGATTCGACGCGGGGCGCGAACGGGTGAGGTTCAGCCCTGGGCCGGGCGGGCGGTGCTCGACCGCACCATCAGCTCGAACGGGATGGCGGTGTCGAGTCCGACCGGGTCGTGCTTTCCCGGCTGCAGCTCGTCGAGCAGGATCTCGACGGCCTTGTCTCCCTGCCACTGCGGGAACTGGGCGATCGTGGTCAGCCCGAAGAAGTCGGCGAGGTCGTGGTCGTCCGTCCCGACCACGGAGACGTCCCGCGGCAGGACCAGCCCGAGGTCGCGCGCGGCGAGGATGCTGCCGATCGCCATTTCGTCCGACGCGGCGAAGATCGCGGTGGGACGCTCGTGCGGGTTGCCGAGCAACTGCTTCGCGGCCTGGTACCCGCCGCGGACCGTGAAGTCCGCCGCCTGGAACAGGGCGGGCGTCGGCGTGATGCCCGCGCCGGTCAGCGCGAGCTCGTAGCCGAGCCGCCGGTTCGTCGGCAGGTGGAAGTCGAGGTCGAGCTCGAGGTTGCCGCCGATATGCGCGATCCGGGTGTGCCCGAGCGCGAGCAGGTGCTCGGTCGCGAGACGGGCGACGGCGACATCGTCGATCGTGAGGGTACGCACCCCGGGGATCGGACCGCCGATGCCGACGAGCGGCTTCTTGAGCGCGTGCAACCGGGCCACCTCATCCGGGCTCAGCTCGAGGGAGACCGCGATGACGGCATCCACTCTCTGGCGCAGCAGGAAGTGCTCGAAGACGCTGCGGCGTTCGTCGTAGTCCCCGGCGAGGCTGTAGAGGGTGAGGTCGAAACCGCCGCGGAGCAGCGCCTTCTGCGCGCCCTCGACGACATTGGAGAAGAACCAGCGGTCGAGGAACGGCACGACGACGCCGATGTTCTTCATCCGACCGGATGCGAGGCTCGAGGCGTTCGAGGACACGACGTAGCCGAGTTCCCCCGCAACGGTCTCGACCCGGAGCCGGGTGGCCGGGGAGACATGCCCGTTGCCGCTCAGGGCGCGGGACACCGTCGCTGTGGACACGCCCGCCTGGCGGGCGACGTCGTCGATGCCGACCATGCGGCTCCTCACAAGTCAGGGGGAAATGGCCCTTCAGCGATCATATCGAGCGGGCGCATCCGCCAGCCGTCAGCGACGGTTCCGGACGCAATTTCGCACGGGGGCAATTCCCTTGTATTCTGTCTGAGCGTCTCCGGTCAGGTGGTTTCACATGGTCGGGTGCGCAATGGCAAGTTACCCAAGTGGCCAAAGGGATCTGACTGTAAATCAGCCGTCGTAGACTTCGGGGGTTCGAATCCCTCACTTGCCACCACCCAATGCCCCCGGAAACCCCGTGTTTCCGGGGGTTTTTGCGTCTCCTTCCCGGCTCTCCCCTGCGTCATCTACCGTGGAACCATGACTGCTCCCGCCCCGACCGAACTGCTCCGCCTCGCCAAGGACACCGCGCTCGTCGCGGGGGAGCTGGCCGCGCGGCGACGCGCGGAGGGTGTCGAGGTGGCCGCGTCCAAGTCCTCGCCGGAGGATATCGTCACCTTCGCAGACCGGGAGACCGAGAACCTGATCCGCGCGCTGCTCGCCGAGGCGCGGCCGAATGACGGCTTCTTCGGCGAGGAATCCGCGGCGACCCCCGGCACCTCCGGCCTGACCTGGGTCGTCGACCCGATCGACGGCACGGTCAACTTCCTCTACGGGATCCCCGCCTGGGGCGTCAGCGTCGCCGTCGTCGAGGGCGGCGACCCGGCCACCTGGACGACCGTGGCCGGCGCCGTCTTCAACCCGGCGCTCGGCGAACTCTTCACGGCCTCGGCGGGCGGCGGCTCACACCTCAACGGCAGCAGGCTCCAGGTCAAGACCGGCGTTCCCCTCAACCTCGCACTGGTCGGAACCGGGTTCTCCTACCGGGCGGCCATGCGGCTGCGGCAGGCGAACGTCGTACACGGCCTCATCGGCCGGGTACGGGACATCCGCCGGATCGGTTCGGCCGCGCTCGACCTCTGTTCGGTTGCCGCGGGGCGCCTCGACCTCTACTACGAGCGCGGGCTCAACCCGTGGGACCAGGCCGCTGGCGCGCTCGTCGCCCGCGAGGCCGGCGCGCGCGTCGGAGCCTTCGGCGAGGACCGGGAGGGAATCGACCTCCTGATCGCAGGGGCACCCGACCTGTACGCCGACTTCGAGCCGATACTGGCCCCACTCTTCAGCGAATTCATGAGTTCTCAGGAACGGTGACGCGTCGGCCGCCGGATGCCCGCCGATGCCGGGGTGACAGCGGAAATCCGGCCGAAACAGCGCCCCCAATAGTGACGGCAAAATACCCCGTTTTGGGGTGTCATTACGTGCACAGGAATGGAATATTCGGGCCTCGCGGGTTAGCCTGTAGTGATTCGTTACTTTGGCCAGGCCAAGACGACCACTCTCTCGCCACTGTCAGCCCCGCCGAAAGAATTCACCCGACTTTGTCTTCTCACTCCTCCACACCGCGTGAACGCGCGCGTGCCGCGAGTGACTCTGGAAGCCCGGCAGTGACCGATTCTTCCGCTCCGGCGCAGCCCGTCCAGCAGGCTGTGCCCGTGCATCCGGCCGCACTGACCCGCCGGGAACTGCGCGAGCAGGAACGCCTCGCCGCGACACCCCTGGCCGCTGCACACCGCGCCGCAGCAGCCGACGCACTCGCCGTTCCCGCCGTTCCGAACGCCGCGCGGCCGATCGAACTCAGCGCCGACGCCGTGCAGGTTCTCGCCGATGAACTCGCCGAACCCGAACTCGCCGCCGTGACGGTCAACGACACCGACCGCCTGATTGCTGCCCCGGCCGCCGCAGACGCACCCGTGACCGACCTCGACCAGCTCCTGACGGATGCCGGGACGCCGACCACCTCGATCCCCCTGCCGACCAGGTCCCAGGTTCGCGCCGCGAAGTCCGGCCACGGTGCCGCCGGGGCGATCCGGGCCCTGGACGACGGCGGCCAGCCGGTCCGCCCGTCTCGGACCGGGTCGCGGACCGCCTCTCGGGCACTCCGCAGCGGCACGATGAAGCAGTCGACCCAGCGACCCGCCGTCCAGGCGCCGTCCCAGCGGCCGGCACCGAAGCTGCGCCGCCTCGCCACGACGGGCGTCACGGTCGTCGCCATGGCCTTCGTCGCCCTGATGGCCGTGTCGACATCGCTTCCCGCCGAGGCGCTGCTCTCCTCGGCCGACGTGCAGGCCGCCGCCCGGCTCTCCACGCAGACCTCACCGGCCGAGCCGGCCCAGACGCTCAGCATGGACGGCGGCACGGACACGATTTCCGTCACGCGTGACGGCTTCGAATCGAAGTCGATCGCCGAGGTCGCAGCGGCGAGCGGCATCCGCATGGAAGCGACCTTCACCAACAACCCGAACGGCACGATCCAGTGGCCCTTCGCGGTCGGCGTGCACATCGGCGACCGGTTCGGTTATCGCAACTGCGCCGGCTGTTCCGCTGACCACCAGGGCCAGGACTTCAACCCCGGCATCGGCGCCCCGATCCAGTCCATCGCCGACGGCGTCGTGAGCTTCACCGAAGACGGCGAAGGCAGCCTCGGCGTGCATATGATCATCGACCACGTCATCGACGGCAAGGTCGTCTCGAGCGTCTACGCGCACATGATCCACGGCTCGATGCTCTTCAAGACCGGCGACGTCGTCAAGGTCGGCCAGGTCATCGGCAAGGTCGGTAACACCGGAATGTCCACCGGCCCGCACCTGCACTTCGAGATCCGCCTCGGCGGCAAGGACGGCGTCCACGTCGACCCGCTCGTCTGGCTCCGCGCCAACACGAACTAGAGCCCGCCGCGCGCCCGGTGGCGCCAGCCGGTGGCGCTAGTCGGTGGCGTCGCTCGTGCGGCCGCGATCGATGGCTTCGAGCAGGCTCGTCGGCAGCGCGAACGGGGTGAGTCCGGCGATGCTCAGAAGGTCGTCCCCTGCCCGCACCGTGGGTTCGAGGGCGACGACCTGGTTGTGCAGGCGTTCCATCTGGATATCCAGGCGATTGGCGACATCCGCCGCCTCTTTGAGCTCGGCGACGAGGTTCGCCGGCACGACGCCGCGGTACTTGTAGAAGATCTTGTGCTCGAGGCTCGCCCAGAAATCCATCGCGACGGTGCGGATCTGGATCTCGACGGTGACCGGCTCGACCCGGTCGGACATGAACACCGGGATCGCCACGATCAGATGCAGGCTCTTGTAGCCGTTCGACTTGGGGGCGGCGACGTAGTCCTTGACCTCGAGGACGGTGACGTCTTCCTGGCTGGTCAGCATGTCGAGCACCCGGTAGGTGTCGGAGATGAAGCTGCAGGTGACCCGGATGCCCGCAATGTCCTGGATCTGCCGGCGGATGTCCTCGAGGTCGAGCGGGCAGCCCTTGCGGAGAGCCTTGTTCAGGATCCCCTCCGGCGACTTGATCCGCGAGCTGACATGCTCGATCGGGCTGTAGTCGTGGATGGACGCGAACTCTTCCTTGAGGATGTTGATCTTCGTCATCATCTCGTCGGTCGCGAACTTGTAGGACATCATGAAGCGGGTGAGCTCGGTCTTGATCTCATGGTGGCGCGCCTTCTCGGCGTCGCTCTCGGCCTGCATCTCAGCGTGTGTTTCCGCGTGTGTCTCGACGTAGGCTCCTGCACGGGACACTGCGCGAGCCCCAGACCGGGTTCCTGGCCCTGAACCGGACTCGACGACGAGGTCGGTATCCGTGCTCTCCTGCGCGACCAGGTCGGTATCCGTGCTCTGCTGGATGCCGGCGACGCTGTCGGTCTGTGGGGCGGTCACGGTGTGCTCCTTCTACGGGCTCCCAATCGGCGCCGCTCCCTCAATCCTCCCACTTCGGGGCTGAACGGCAGCCGCTGAGGTGTCGCATATCGATGTTCGCGCGGGTCGCGAACATCGATATGCGACACCTCAGCTGAGGGAGGGTGGAGCTAGGCGCGCAGCCAGGCCGTGGTGTCGCCGGGCAGGGTGCGTCCCGTGAGCGGTTCGCTCGCGAGCAGCACCTCGCCGGCGGGCAGCGTGACGGATGCCGCCCCCGTGTTCGCGACAACGGTCACGCTGCCGTTCGTGAACGCCACGACCGCGTCACCGAGCCCGTCCAGCCCGTTCAGCCAGGACACCGAACCGAGCCCGAGGCCGTGCTCCTTGCGGAGCCTGAGGGCGAGCTTGTAGAGCTCGAGGGTCGACGTTGGCACGCCTTCCTGCACGTCGCGGGCGAGTTCGCCCCAGATGGCCGGCTGCGGCAACCAGCTGGCCGCGGTCGGGCCGAAACCGTAGGACGGCGCAGAGCCGACCCAGGGCAGCGGCACGCGGCATCCGTCCCTGCCGTAGCGTTCACCGTTGGTACGGAACCAGGTCGGGTCCTCGCGAGCGGTGTCCGGCAGGTCGACGACCTCGGGCAGGCCGAGCTCCTCGCCCTGGTACAGGTAGCTCGAGCCGGGCAGGGCGAGCATGAGGGCGGATGCCGCCCGCGCGCGACGCAGGCCGACGACGGTATCGGGAAGGCCGACCGTCTTCGGGCCGATGCCGTGACCCTGCAGGTTGTCGCCCGTCAGCGCGAGGCGCGAAGCGTGCCGGACCACGTCGTGGTTGGAGAGCACCCAGGTGCTCGGCGCCCCGACCGCGCTGAACGCGGCGAGGGAATCGTCGATGACGCGGCGGAGGGCTGGGCCGCCCCAGAGAGTCTCGAGGTAGGCGAAGTTGAAGGCCTGGTGCATCTCGTCTGGGCGCACCCACTCGGCGACGTGGCTGAGCGGGTCGACCCAGGCCTCGGCGGCCAGGATCCGGTCGCCGGGGTACTCGTCGAGCACGAGACGCCAGTCGCGGTAGATCTCGTGCACTCCGGGCTGCGCCCAGTACGGGGCGGTCGCGGCGGACTCGGCGACGACGCCGGGCTCGAGCGCGGTGGCTCCGCCCATGCTGCCGCCGTCAGCGGGGGGAGTGTAGTCAGGGAGGCCTGCGGCCTTGATCATGCCGTGTGCGACGTCGACCCGGAAGCCGTCGGCGCCGCGGTCGAGCCAGAAGCGCAGCACGTCGCGGAACTGTGCGCGCACCCAGGGGCTCTGCCAGTCGAAGTCCGGCTGGCTCGAGTCGAAGAGGTGCAGGTACCACTGGCCAGGAGTGCCGTCGGCCTCCATGACGCGGGTCCACGCGAGACCGCCGAAGACGGATTCCCAGTTGTTCGGCGGCAGCTGGCCGTTGACGCCCTTGCCGTCGCGGAAGATGTAGTGCCCGCGCTCCTCGCTGCCTGGGCCGGCCGCGAGGGCGGCCTGGAACCAGGGGTGATCGCTCGAGGAGTGGTTGGGCACGAGGTCGACGATGACCCGGATGCCGAGAT
This sequence comes from Cryobacterium sp. MDB2-A-1, assembly GCF_004402675.1. Lineage (NCBI taxonomy): Bacteria > Bacillati > Actinomycetota > Actinomycetes > Micrococcales > Microbacteriaceae > Cryobacterium > Cryobacterium sp. MDB2-A-1. The sequence continues at coordinate 62,685 of NZ_SOFK01000038.1, forward strand.
CGTGCGCCGTCGCCTGCAGGGTGGCGAAATCGTCGAGGGTGCCGAAGAGTGGATCGACGTCGCAGTAGTCGGCCACGTCGTAGCCTGCGTCGCGCTGGGGCGACGTATAGAACGGTGAAAGCCAGATCGCGTCGATCCCGAGATCGCGCAGGGCCGGGAGTCGGCTGGTAATACCGGCGAGGTCGCCCATACCGTCGCCGTTCGAGTCAGCAAACGAGCGCGGGTAGATCTGGTAGATAACGGCGGTACGCCACCATTCGGAGCCTGTCATGACGAAAACTTTACTGCATGGAATCCCTCATGAAAGCGTTTGCAGAAATCTATGCTTAAACGATTCCGACAAACTTTCAAATACCATCGTGCTTTGAATTGCCAATCAACAGTCGATCGACTAAACATGTAAACGCTTGCACTTTTATTTGTTCGTTCTATGAGAGGCACACCAATGATGGTGAAGAAGAAAGCCCTGCTTGCCGCCGGCGCCGTACTGGCCGCCGCAACACTGGCCCTGACCGGCTGTTCAGGCGGAGGGGCCGCCTCGACAGCGAGCTCCACGGCCGCCGCCGGCTCCGGAAGCCTGACCGTCTGGGTCGACGCCGACCGCGCACCCGTGCTCAAGGATGCCGCCGCAGCGTTCACCCAGGAGACCGGTGTCGAGGTGAAGCTGGTCCAGAAGGACTTCACCAAGATCCAGGACGAGTTCATCGCCCAGGTCCCCACCGACAAGGGCCCGGACATCACGATCGCCGCCCACGACTGGCTCGGCAACTTCGTCGCCAACGGCGTCGTGCAGCCGGTCGAACTCGGCGACACCGCCGCCAACTACCAGAAGGTCGCGGTCACGGCGATGAGCGTCGAGGGCAAGACCTACGGCGTCCCGTACTCCATCGAGAACATCGCGCTGCTCCGCAACACCGCGCTCGCCCCGGCCGCCCCCGCCAGCTATGACGACATGGTCGCAGCGGGCAAGGCCGCCGGCACCGAGTTCCCGTACCTCGTGCAGCTCGGCCCGGACGCCGACCCGTACCACCTGTACCCGTTCCAGACCTCCTTCGGCGCCCCGGTCTTCGGCACCAACGCCGACGGCAGCTACAACGCGAACGACCTGTCCATCGGCAACGCCGGTGGCGAGGGCTTCGCGACCTGGCTCGGCGCCCAGGGCGCTGCAGGCAACCTGAGCCTCAACGTCACGAGCGACATCGCCAAGGAGAAGTTCCTCGCCGGGGCCTCGCCGTTCCTGATCACCGGCCCGTGGAACGTCCCCGACGCCCAGAAGGCCGGCATCACCGTCGCCGTCGACCCGATCCCCTCGGCCGGCGGCCAGACCGCACAGCCGTTCGTCGGCGTGCAGGGCTTCGTCGTGAGCGCCAAGAGCAAGAACGCCCTCGCCGCGAACGAGTTCCTGGTCAACTACATCGGCAGCGAAAAGGTCCAGACCGCCCTCTACAAGGTCGGCGGGCGGGCTCCGGCCAACACCGCGGCCTTCGAGGCAGCCAGCTCCGACCCGATCACCGCCGGCTTCGGCAAGGTTGCGGCCACGGCCGTCCCGATGCCGAGCATCCCGCAGATGGGCAAGGTCTGGCAGTTCTGGGGTGTCACCGAAGCGGCGATCATCTCCCAGAAGGGTGACCCGGTCGCCCTGTGGCAGAAGATGACCGCCGACATCCAGACCGCCATCAAGTAACGAAGCGCCACAGCGCCACAGCGCCACAGCACCACAGCACCACAGCACCACAGCACCACAGCACCACAGCACCACAGCACCACAGCACCACAGCACGACGGATGCCCGTCCCCGTCCCCCGAGGACGGGCATCCGCTCACCAGCACAACCTGCACCCGAGAAAGCGGACGACGATGACCACACCACGCACCGAGCAGGACGCGGCGCAGCTCCGGCAGACGAAACGCTCCCGGCGGGCCGCCCGGGTCGCCGAGGCCGCCTCCGCCGGGGTCAAGGTGCTCCTCGTCAAGATCGTGCTTCTGGGCATCGTCGACGCGATCAGCGTCTACGCCCTCTTCGTGCTCGTGATGAAGCAGGACTGGGTCGTCGTCGGCCTCGTCGCCTTCGTCACCCTGGTCGTCAACTGGATCTACTTCAGCCACCAGAAGCTCCCGGCCAAGTACCTCGCGCCCGGGCTGATCTTCCTGCTCATCTTCCAGATCTTCGTGATCGGCTACTCCGGCTACATCGCCTTCACCAACTACGGCACCGGTCACAACAGCACCAAGGCCGACGCGGTCAACGCGCTCATCGTCTCCTCGCAGGAGCGGGTTCCCGACTCCGCGAGCTACGGCCTCACCGTGCTCGAACAGTCCGGCGAGTTCAGCTTCCTCGTCACCGACCCCGACGGCACCATCAGCGTCGGTTCGGCGACGAGCCCCCTCCGGGTCGTCACCGACGCGACGACGGATGCCACGGGCAAGGCCACCGGCCTCGCCGGTTACACGTCGCTGCGCTTCGCCGACATCGTCGCCCAGCAGCAGGCGATCGCCGCGCTCTCCGTCCCCGTCTCGGAAGACCCGAACGACGGGTCCCTCCGCACCCCCGACGGGTCGAGCGCTTACCTCTACGTCTCCGACCTGGTCTACTCCGCCGCCGACGGCACCATGACGAACAGCAGCACCGGCGTCGTCTACGCCGACAACGGCAAGACCGGCTCCTTCGTGGCGCCGAGCGGCGAGGAACTGCTCCCCGGCTGGAAGGTCGAGGTGGGCTTCGCGAACTTCGTGCACGCCTTCGGCTCCGAGTCCATCCGCGGGCCGCTGATCAGCGTCACCCTCTGGACCTTCGCCTTCGCCTTGCTCTCGGTGCTGACCACGTTCGGGCTCGGGCTCTTCCTCGCGATCGTCTTCAACGACCTGCGGATGCGCGGACGGAACGTCTACCGGGTGGTGATGATCCTGCCGTACGCCTTCCCAGCCTTCCTCTCCGCCCTCGTCTGGGCGGGCATGCTCAACCCGCAATTCGGCTTCGTGAACCAGGTGCTCTTCGGCGGGGCGGACATCCCCTGGCTGACCAACGAATGGCTCGCGAAGTTCAGCATCATCTTCGTCAACCTCTGGCTCGGCTTCCCGTACATGTTCCTGGTCTGCACCGGGGCTCTGCAGTCGATCCCGACCGAGATCCAGGAGGCCGCGACCGTGGACGGGGCGAGGCCCTGGCAGGTGTTCCGGCTGATCAAGCTCCCGCTGCTGCTCGTCTCGGTCGCGCCGCTGCTGATCTCCTCGTTCGCGTTCAACTTCAACAACTTCAACCTGATCTACATGCTCACCGGCGGCGGTCCCCGAGACGTCACGGCCGGCGTGAACGTCGGGGCCACCGACATCCTGATCTCGATGGTCTACAAGGTGGCCTTCGTCGGCGCGAGCCGGGACTACGGGCTCGCGAGCGCGTTCTCGATCATCATCTTCCTGCTGGTCGCGCTCGTGTCGATCGTCAGCTTCAAACAGACCAAGGCGCTAGAGGAGTTGAACTGAGATGCGAATCGCAGCCCCCGAAACCAGTGACCTGTACATCCCGACCAAACGACCGTTCAACTTCGGCCGGTGGTTCTCCCGCACCGGCTGGCGGCACCTCGTCGGCGCCGTCATGGTCGTGTTCTCCGCATTCCCGCTGCTCTACGTGCTCTCCGCGTCGCTGCACCCGGGTGGCACCCTGATCACGGCGAACGGCCTCTTCAACGAGGTCGACCTCGGCAGCTACTCGACCCTGTTCAACCTGCCGCAGCAGCCATACGCCGCCTGGTACGGCAATACGCTCCTGATCGGAACGATCACCTCGGTGTGCACCGTCTTCCTCGGAGCGCTCGCCGCATATTCCTTCTCCCGCATGCGCTTCCGCGGGCGTCGGGCGGGGCTCCTGATGCTCGTCCTCGTGCAGATGTTCCCACAGCTCCTCGCCGTCGTCGCGATCTTCCTGCTGCTCAGCGGCATCTCGGACATCTTCCCCGCGATCGGCCTCGACACCCAGATCGGGCTGATCATGGTCTACCTCGGCGGCGCCCTCGGCGTGAACACCTACCTGATGTACGGCTTCTTCAACACGATCCCCGCCTCGATCGACGAGGCGGCCAAGATCGACGGCGCCGGCCATGCCCGGATCTTCTTCACGATCATCCTGCGGCTCGTCGCCCCGATCCTCGCGGTCGTCGGCCTGCTCTCCTTCGTCGGCACGACGAATGAGTTCGTGATCGCGAGCATCGTGCTCATCACGCCGGAGAAGCAGACGCTCGCCGTCGGCCTCTACCAGTTCGTCTCCCAGGAGTTCTCGAGCAACTACTCGGTGTTCGCCGCCGGAGCCGTGCTCGCGGCGCTGCCGGTGATGGCCCTGTTCCTGTTCCTGCAGAAGTACATCGTCGGTGGGCTGACCGCCGGGTCCGTCAAGTAATCGGCACGATGCGCCCGCAGCCCTCTGCAGAGCCCCATCACGACGGGTCACCGCTCTACGTCTCCACCCAGACTCCCGCGCTCGGGGAGAGGGTGCGGGTGCGGGTGCGCGTTCCCCGGCAGTTCGGCTGTGTCAGTGCCGTCTACGCGCGGTCCAACCCCGACAGGGAGCCTCGATTCAATGCGGCGCACCTGCTCGGCACGGTCGACGGCACGCAGTGGGTCGACGGCGCCCAGTGGTGGGAGGCCGAGGTGCTCGTGGAGAACCCGGTGCACGGTTACCGGTTCCTCCTCACGCGGGTCGACGGCAGCCACGCCTGGCTGAACGCGAGCGGCGTGCATTCCATCGAGACGCTCGACTCGGAGGACTTCAAGCTCGTCACGTTTGCTCCGCCGCCCGAGTGGGCGCGGTCGACCGTGATGTACCAGGTCTTCCCCGACCGGTTCGGCCGGTCCGCGAGGGCCGACGGGCGGGAGGCACCCGCGTGGGGCATCCCGGCGGGCTGGAGCGACGGCGTCGACAGGGAACAGCCCGGTCGTTCGCACCAGTTCTACGGCGGTGACCTCGACGGCGTGGTCGACCACCTCGACCACCTCGCCCGGCTCGGCATCACCCTGATCTACCTGACCCCGGTGTTCCCCGGTGCCTCCAACCACCGCTACGACGCCTCGAGCTTCAGCGAGGTCGATCCCCTGCTCGGCGGCGGCGATGCCCTGGTCCGGCTCGTCAGTGCCGCGCACGCGAACGGCCTCCGGGTGATCGGCGACCTCACGTCCAACCACTCGGGCGATCGCCACGACTGGTTCCGGGCCGCGCACCGCGCCCCTGCGGCCCCCGAGGGTGCCTTCTACTATTGGCTCGACGAGGAGCACGACGGCTACGCCTCCTGGCTCGGCGCGCGCAGCCTGCCCAAGTTCAACTGGGCCTCGGCAGAGCTCCGGCGGCGGTTCATCGAGGGCCCCGACTCCGTCGTCGCGCACTGGCTCGAGCCGCCGTACAGCCTCGACGGCTGGCGCATCGACGTCGCCAACATGACCGGGCGGATGCTCGGCGACGACCTCAACGCCGAGGTGCGCCAGACCATCCGCCGCACCATGATCGAGGTCAACCCCGACACGATCCTGCTCGGTGAAAGCACCAATGACGCCGCGAGCGACTTCCAGGGCGACGCCTGGCACGGCGCGATGACCTACGCGAACTTCACCCGGCCGGTCTGGGGCTGGCTCTCGAAGCCGAACAGTCCCTCCTCGTTCTTCGGCCTGCCCTATGGCACGATCCCGCAGTACACCGGGGTGCAGTTCGTCGAGGCGCATCGCCGCTTCACCGCCGGGTTCCCCTGGCGCACGCGGCTCGCCACGATGAACGCCCTCGACACGCACGACACACCTCGCTTCCGCACTCACGCCCTGGACGGAGCCGTGCCGGTGGCGTTCGGGCTGTCGGTCACGTTGCCCGGTATCCCGGTCGTCTTCGCTGGGGATGAGTTCGGCCTCACCGGCGACGACGGCGAGCACTCGCGCACGCCGATGCCCTGGGCGAGCGCGGGGGAGCCGGCGGTCGCGGAGACGATCGACCTCTACGCCGCCCTGATCCACCTGCGTACCGGCCACCCGGCCCTCAACGGAGGCTCGATGCGCTGGCTGCACGTCGACGACGACGTGCTCGTCTTCGTGCGCGAAACGGGCGATGAGTCCGTGCTCGTGCTGGCGGCACGGGCGCCCGGTGCGGTGTCCCTGCCGGCCGGAACGCTGGCGGGAGCGGATGCCGCGATGCGGCTTCTTGGCGACGCCGAGCTCGTAGGCGCGACCGACGGCATCCGCCTCACAGCGCCCGGCCCGTCGTTCACGGCCTGGGCGCTTCCCGGGGTGCTCGTGCCCGTTGGGTGAAACGGTCACGGGGAGGGCGGCGGAGATGATAATGTTTACCGGTTGCCGAAATTCAGGGCGCAACTTCTGAAGAGAAGTTCTGCCCCCTTAGCTCATTGGTAGAGCACTTCCTTGGTAAGGAAGAGGTAGTGGGTCCGATTCCCACAGGGGGCTCAGGCTTGGGCGGTCGTGAGGCCGGCAGGTCGTGGCGGGGTAGCTCAGTTGGTTAGAGCACACGGCTCATAATCGTGGTGTCGCGGGTTCAATTCCCGCTCCCGCTACACATAGCCCCGGACTTCAGCGAAGTCCGGGGCTTCTTCGTGCCATCCAGAGGCTCAACCCCGCACAAACCCCGCACTTTGGATTGTGCTGTCGATCACCACGACTATCGGCGCCCCTTCCCTCGGGCCGCGAACTCATCGTCTAGTTCGATGTTCTGGCTTATTCCGCACGGCGCACATCGTGACGTTGCCCGAGCATCCAGCCGGCACCGAAGGCGAGCACGACCAGCCCGACGATGAACACCACCATCCCGATCTGATTCTGTGGCGAGAACAGCCCGCCCGGCGGGAGGAATGTCGAATCGCTGAGCGGCGCATACGCGTACCAGCCGAAGCTCGCTTGATTGCTCGGCAGAAGAAGAAGCACAAGTCCGATGACGGCCGCCACGGCGCCGAGGACGACCATCGATACGCTCACCCGACGCGAGCGGTTTGACTCGGAAACGTTGCCTTGCCCAGCCTCGATCTCGCCCATGTGGCCATGCTAGGGGACCGATCCCGGACGCGACGCCTCAACCGCGCCGCCGCGACTACCCCGCGAAGTCGCCGAGCGCGAGGCGCTTCACGACCTCGGTGAGCACTCGGGCGCCCGCGACGAGGTCGGTGTCGTGGGTGAATTCCTTCTCGTTGTGGGACACCCCGTCCACGCTCGGAACGAAGATGAGGATGACGGGAACCGTTTCCTTCAGATTCGTGGCGTCGTGCCCGGCGAGGGTGAGCACCCGCATGCTGTCGAGGCCGAGTTGCTCGGCGGCCGTCTCGGTGATGGCCAGCCCGGTCTCGAGAAAAGGTCCGCTCTCCCAGACGCTCGAGGCGAGGACCTCGATGCGCACGCCGGTTTCCGACTCGATGGCGCGCATCCGCTGTTGCAGAATTTCAAAGGCGCTGGCGAGGATGCTGGATTCCCGGGCGCGCAGGTCGGCGAGCAGCCGAACCTCGCGTGCAATGGTCACGGGGGAGTTGGGCCCGACCGTGAACTCGCCGACGGATGCGTGCAGCACCTCGTCGTCGAACTCGCGGACCAGCTCGTTGATCGCGACGACGAGCTTGGAGGCACCGAGAAGGGCATCGCGGCGGTCCCGCATCAGGGTCGAGCCGGTGTGGGACTGCTCACCGAGTACGACGATCTCGTATTTGTACGCGCACCAGGTGCTTGCGACGACTCCGATCGGTACCCCGGCGTCTTCGAGCGTGCGGCCCTGTTCCACGTGGATCTCGGCGTAGCCGGCCACATCGGGTCCGACGAAGCCGCCGCGGCCGCCGATCGCGTCGAGTGCCTCCCGCACGCTCGTGCCTCTCGGGTCGGTCGTCGCCAGGGCGACCTCGAGGTCGAGTCGGCCGGTGAAGACCGCGCTGCCCATCATGCTCGGCTTGAACCGTGAGCCCTCTTCGTTGAACCAGTCGACCACGGCGATGTTGTACCGGGGCGTGATTCCCGATGCCGCGAGATCGCGGTGTGCGCGGTGCGCGGCGTGCCCGGCGGCGAGCACGCCATATGCGCCGTCGTACCGCCCGGCGAGGGGCTGGCTGTCCAGGTGCGAGCCGAACAGCACGTACGGCGCGCCGGGCACCAGCTCGAGCAGGCCGAAGATGTTGCCGATCGTATCGACCTCCACCCGGAAGCCGCGGTCGGCCAGCCAGGCAGAGAACCAGGACCGCGTCTGGCCGTCGGCGGCGCTCGCCGCCTGACGGTCGACGCCGCCGCCGATGGTAGCGCCGAATTCGGACATGGTGTGGAAATCGGCCAGGAGTGCTGCGGCATCCGCCTCGGTGTTCGCGTCGACAATCGTGTTCGTGGTCATTGTCTAGCTCCAGTCTCTTTGCAGTTCCATGGTCGAGCAGTGCACGCTGCCGCCGTTCTTGAGCATCTCGCGGTAGGCGACGGGCAGGACCTCGACGTCGTGCCGGTCGCTGAGGATCTCGGCCGTCCGCGGGAAGTGGTCGGGCATGATCACCTTGCGGCGATCGAGGGCGAGCATGTTGCACGCCCATTCCTCGCGGGGATCGACCTCGATGGTTTCGATGCCGAGGTCCCACAGCTGTGCCATGTAGTCGTAGGGCGCCAGCCGCGGGTTGACGAGGGCGAGGTCGTCGTCGAGCATGACGGCGCACATGTCCAGGTGGATGAGGTATCCGGGCAGCGTGACCCGCTTCAGGGTGATGCCGAATTCCTCGAGGATCCTCGCCAGCTGCCGGTACCCTTCCGGGTTGCAGCGCACCGAGGTGCCGAAGAACGCCGTGTCCGGCCGCACCTTCTGGAAACTGCCGCCTTCGGCGAGGCCGGAGCCGGTGACCGTGCCGAGGATGGGCATCCCCGCAGCGGCGACCGTTGCGGTGATCGACTGTTCCTCCCCCCGGCGCATCCGCGGGGCGAGGCGCCCGATGATCGCTCCGCCTGGGATCGTGATCAACGGGTCGCGGGTGTACACAGACTTCGTGAACGTGGCGGGAAGCTCGGGGGCGAACACCACCTCGACGTCATTGCGGGTGAGGGTGCTCACGAAGTCGTCGTACTGCGCGTTGAGGAGGTCGAGGTCCGGGGTGTCGCGCCCGGTCCAGTACCAGCGCAGCTCCGGGTCGACGAGGGCGCCGAGTTCCTCGTTGTAGGTGTTCGCCCGCACATTCGCGAGGCCCTGGCTCGGCCGTCGCATCAGCACGGAGCGCAGCCGGCCGACCTCGTCTGCGGCACCCCAGCGCCGTCCCCAGGTCGCTTCGAGTTCCCCGGTGTCGCCGAACGCGGGGAGGGCCTCCGGTCCGAGGAGCCGGTGGAACTTTCCGTCGGATATCTCGAGGGTGGAATCGATCTCGTGCATGAATGCTTCTTTCGGTGACTGGGTGTGGACGCGTGTCGATATGGTCATGGGCGGATGTCGTGTCCGGCTCCTACGGGAACCTCACGACCTCGCGGAGAGGTGCTCGTGCACGGCCAGCCATGCGCCGCCCCGGTTTTCCAGAACGATCGACTCGCGCTCGGCCAGGGTCTCCACGGTGTCGTCGAAGCTGACGGTGCTGGCGACGTCGTGGCTGAACACGGCGACCTTGCCGAAGACCTGGATCCGACGCTCGCTCGAGACGCAGGAGAGTACCCGGAAGCCGTTCTGCTGTTCCCACTCGTCCCACAGCTGTTCGTAGGCGGCCCGGGATTCGAGCCGCGCGGGCGCCGAATGGAAGAGGAACGTCGCCTCAGGGGCGAACCGGGAGAAGTACGCGTCCCGCCGATGGTTTCCGAAGTCGGAGATCAGCGCGTCTGCGGCGGCGAGGGCGTCGGCGGCCGGGGTGCCGGGGTCGGCCACGTCGTCGCTCATGAGGCGCGCCGTGCGGCGGCCCTGGCGTGCACGCGGGCCGCGCTCGAGGCGTGGTCGGTCACGACGTCCTGGAGCGGCGCATTCGAGGAGGGAACGAGCCGCGGGCCTTCCTCGCCGAACACGTAGCGGGGTTCGGGGAAGATCCAGAGGGCGCCGAGGTAGAGCACGGCTCCCGCGACGACGGCCGTCACGAGGCTGAGGTCCATGCCGCCGCCCAGGGCGCTGAACGGGCCGACGATGACGGGCGGGTAGTTCGCGAAGAGGAGTCCGATCACGGCGGCGCCGATCCAGGCGACCATGCCGCGCCAGTTGACGCCGGAGTTGAACCAGTAGATGCCACCGGTCTCGCCCTTGTTGAAGACCTGCAGGTTGCGGGCATCGAAGTGTCCGCGACGCACGAGGAAGCCGATCGCCATGATGACCATCCAGGGTGTCGTGGTCACGATGATGGCCCCGATGAACGCGTTGACGGCACCGAGCAGGTCGAAGAACAGACGCCCGGTGAGGATGAACAGGAAAGCGATGACACCGATTCCGATGGTGGCCTGCACCCGGCTGAAGCGAGGCACGACCGAGGAGAAGTCGAGGCCGGTGCCGTAGAGCGAGGTGGTGCCCGTCGACAGTCCGCCGATGAAGGCGACCACCATCAGGAGCACTGCGTACCAGATCGGGGAGGCCTGGATGAGGGCGAAGACGTAGTCGGCCTGGCCCGCGACGATCGTGGCGGTGGCGACGCCGAACAGGAACGGGATGAGGGTGAGGGCCTGGCCGAGGAAGGTGGCGAGGAGGAGCTTGCTCGTCGGCGTCGATTTCGGGATGTAGCGAGACCAGTCGCCGAGGAACGCGCCGAAGGAGATCGGGTTCGCCATCACGATGAGCGCGGAGGCGACGAAGGTGGGCCAGAAGCCGCCGAGGGCGAGGGCATCGGGCCCGGGGTTGTATCCGGCGTCGAAGGTGCCGGAGAACGCGACGAACGCGAGCAGGATCAGGGCGGTGTTTGCGATCACGGCGGTCTTGTTGACGAGGAGCATGAACTGGAAGCCGAACACGACGACGACGATGACGATCACGCCGATGACGCCGTAGACGAGGGTGCGGAGTCCGACGGAGTCCTCGATGCCGGCCAGGCGGTTGAGCGCGCCGACGAGGGCATCACCGCTCACCCAGACCGAGATCGAGTAGAAGGCAATCGCGGTGAGGAGGGACAGGAAGGAGCCGACGACGCGGCCGCGAACGCCGAAGAACGCGCCGGACGAGACGGCATTGTTCGTGCCGGTGCGCGGGCCGAAAAGGCCCATCGGCATGAGGAAGACGGTGCCGACGAGAACTCCGGCGACGGTGGCGAGCACGGCCTGCCAGAACGAGAGGCCGAGCACGATCGGGAAGGTGCCGAGCAGAACGGTCGCGAAGGTGTTGGCGCCGCCGAACTGGATGCGGAGGAGGTCGACCCACGTCGATGTGCGGTCAGGGTGTGGAATGGTGTCGATCCCGTGGGTTTCGACCTCGGTGATCTTGGGGCGGGCATTGAGCACGGCGGTGCCGGAATCGCCGGCGCCAGTGTTGCTGCTGGTCATGGTGAACGCCTTGTCTTTCGTAGCGGGTGGGGTCTCCGACTGCGCAGAAGAAGTTGAGATGACATTACGTTCACTGGGAGAAAATTGATAGATATGCAAGAATTATTTACCATGACGAAACAATTGATTGTCGATCTCTCCGTCCCCGTCGGTGCGGGCACGCAGGTCTACCCGGGGGATCCGGTGCTCGAATTCTCCGTGCACAGCACCATCGAGCGAGACGGCTTCAATCTGCTCAACGTGTCCATGGGGTCCCAGACCGGCACCCACGTGGACGCCCCCTTCCACTTCAGCGAGACCGGCCTGAAGATCGACGAGATCCCGCTCGAGCGCTTCGTCGGACGCGGCGTCATCGTCGACGCCCGGGCCGCAGGGCCCCGCGGCCGCATCGGCTGGGAGTTCATCGAGCCGGTCGCCGACCAGGTGCGACCGGGTTCGATCATCCTCCTGCACACCGGCTGGAGCGAGCACTACGGCACCGACCGGTATTTCGAGAACCCTTTTCTCGATGCGGATGCCTGCCGTCGCCTGATCGGGCTCGGCGTGCGAACGTTCGCGATCGACGCGATCAACATCGATGAAACCCCCGATGAGACCCATCCGGGTGATGGATTCCCTGTGCATCACCTCATCGCAGACGTCGACGGCGTGATCGGGGAGAATCTGACGAATATCGCGGCAATCGACTTCCCTGCGCCGGTGATCTCGCTTCTTCCGATAGCTTTTGAAGCGGCAGATGGTGCTCCGGTGCGAGCGGTAGCGATTCGGCTCGAACCGTAGGGACGTTGAAATGGCACGTCAGATTCCGATTGGAGCGCGGCTCCGCGCAGCCCGGCAGGCCAAGAACCTGACCCTGGAGGCGGTCTCCACCGCGGCGGGAGTCACCTCGGGGTTTCTGAGCCGCATGGAACGCGACCAGGTGTCGCCCTCGGTTTCCTCCCTCGTCGCGATCTGCGATGTCGTCGGTCTCCGGGTGGGAGAACTCTTCGAGGCGCCGGCCACCCAGATCGTCCGTGCCGGTGAGGGGGCGCCGATCAACTTCGGGGGCCAGGGCGCCGAGGAGTTCCTGCTGACGCCGGGGGTGCAGACCCATATGCAGGTGATCCACTCCCGCATCCAGCCGGGGGGTTCGGCGGGCCCGGACCTCTACGAACTGGAAAGCGAGGCGGAGTTCGTGCTCGTCCTGGCCGGTTCTCTCGAGCTGGTCATCGGCGAAGACGTCTTTCTCCTGGCCACGGGTGACGCGATGACATTCCGCGGCAGGGATCCGCATCGCTGGCGAAACCCCTCGCCGGCGGACGCCTGCGAAGTCATCTGGATGCTCGCCCCGGCGCCGTAGACGCACATCGCCGGCTCGCGTCCGCAGGCTTGCCCCGGCACCGCGCCTCAGCCGGGCAGGGGTTGCCTCAGTGCGCCGAGCCGGCTGCCGTGGCCGCAGGCACCTCGACGAGCCGGCCGGTCGTCACGTCGTAGATGTAGCCGTAGACCGGGATTCCCGCGGGAACGAGCGGATGCGCCTTGATGCGTCCGACGTCCTGCAGAACGCTCGACGCCTGGTCGGAGATCGTCAGCCAGTCGACGTACTTCGCCTCCGCCGAACCCGGGCCGGTGCCGACGTCGTAGAAGCCGGCCTCGCTGGCGAGTAGCCCTTGTTGGTACTTCCAGTCCACGTAGTCGGTACCCCTTGTTCTGGGTAGTTGGTACGGCCTGACCTCTTCCGATTCTCTAGTCGAAG
>NZ_SOFK01000044.1:0-226296 GCF_004402675.1 Cryobacterium sp. MDB2-A-1
CAACAACCCCGTCATCCCGATCACCGCATTCATCGGCGTCCGAATCTCATGACTCATCGTCGCCAGAAACGCCGACTTCGCCGTCGTCGCCGCCAACGCAGCATCCCGCGCCAACCCCAGACTCACATTCAACTCCACCTGCCGCACCCGCAACCGATCAGCATCCCGCACCGCGAGCACCAGGCGCACCGCACCGACCAACAGGGTGCAGAACGAGACGAAGACGGCAAGCGAGGCGAGCGGCACGAACTCGTTCACGACGATCACGCAGAGTGCGCCGATGCTGAAAATCGCGGGTGCGGCGAGAGCGAGCGTGGCACTCGCGCGGTCGGGCAGGGCCGAAACGCCAGGACTCCATGCGGCGAGACCGAGCAGGACGCCGACAACGGGCCACGCGACATCGACGATTCCGCCCCGGACATAGGTGCCGTCGGCGACGCCGGCCACCAGGAAGGTGTTGGCCAGTGCGAAGCCCAGGAAGGCGATGACCAGCAGGAACCACGCCCGGCTCGGGCGTCGGCCGTATACGGTGAGGGCGCACACGAGCAGGGCTACGAGGATCAGGGGCGAGACCGGGTATGCGAGTCCCAGGATGTCGTCCAGGACGATGTCCGACACCGGTCGGAACAGCAACGCCGCCGCAACCGCCACGAGGCCGAGTCCGGCGATGACACCATCCAGCCACACGGTCGCCGACGTCGGGTTCAGCCGTCGCCGCATCAGAACGAGAAGGAACGACACCGAGAACACCAGGAAGAGGGCGAAGAAAATGATGGCTGCCAGGGAAGCCGTATGGGGAGCCCGCGGCGGGAAGAGAATCGACTCGGCAGTGTCTGCCGCGGCGATGCACAGCATCGCCGCGCCGAGCAAGGCCCAGGCGAGTCGTTCGGACTTCACGAGAATGACGCGCGCCAGGACGAGGCCCGCCACCGCGAATTCGAGTCCGAGGTAGTACGTGTAGTCGACCCAGACCGGACGTTCCGCCACGTCGGTGGCCACGGTGGCCCAGGCATAGGCGGCGATCCCCAGGCCCACCACGACGAAGGCAACAAGCATCAGCCGAGGCATCACGAACGCGTCGCGCGGCGACGAGTGCGACGGGTCGGAGCCGGTGCGGTCAGGTCCCATGTCTGGGGCCTCTCTTCTTGGTCGAACGAGGAAACGGGTAGGTATGTGCACATTCCGGATCGACCAGATTTGCATACAATTCCCCCTGAGGATACGTCATACTGTGTCTGCACGGTACCCCCGAAGACACCGCGCGAACACAGGAGTAAGTCAGGTGGTGCACTGCCCGGTTTCACCACGAGATGTGCTCGGTTCCGAGCTCGTTGGGCAGGCCATTGAGTGCAACACAACCGTCGGCGAGCGCCGTTACGGTTTTCACGATCCACAGGGGGTACGCATGAGCCCACACGCTCTGACGCCGTCGGACCTGGTCCCGGCCCGATGAGCGGGAAACTGCGGGTCGGTGTCGTCACGGCCTTTCCCCCGGGCCGCAACAGCCTGAACGAGTTCGGCTTCCACCTCGTCAAACACCTCGCCCGGCAGGCCGAGGTCGGCGAGGTGCTGCTGTACGCCGACGTGACGGATGCCGGCAGTCCTGCCCCCCTCGACGGCGTGACGGCTTATCCGAGCTGGACCTTCAACAGCGTCACGAATATCGTGCGACTCACCCGGGCGATCCGGCGCACACGCCCGGACGCCGTGCTCTTCAACCTCCAGTTCGCCACCTTCGGGGACAAGCGCATCCCCGGGGCACTCGGGCTGCTGATCCCGGCCGTGCTGCGGTTGTTCCGGGTACCGACCGTCGTCGTGCTGCACAACCTCGCGGACAACGTCGACATGCAGGATGCCGGCTTCGCCGGCTCCGCGACGACGGCGCGCCTGATGAAGTTCGCCGGACGCATCCTCACCCGCGCCCTGCTCCGCGCCGACCTCGTGGCGCTGACCATCCCGCGCTATGTGGAATACCTGCAGGAGAGCTACGGCGCGACGAACGCGCTCCTCGCACCGCACGGAAGCTTCGAGGAGGTCGCATTCCCGTCTTTCGGCATACCGGACGGACGCCGGCGCATCCTCGCGTTCGGCAAATGGGGCACGTACAAGACCGTCGACGTGCTCGTCGAGGCATACCAGGAGCTCCTCGACCGCGGGTACGACGACCTCGAGTTGGTGCTCGCGGGTACGGACAGCCCGAATTCCGCCGGCTACATGCAGTCGGTCGCCGAACGGTTCTCCGATCTGCCTGACCTCGTCTTCACTGGCTATGTCGCCGAGGAGGAGGTGGCGCCGCTCTTCTCCGCCGCGACCGTCGTCGCTTTCCCGTACACGTCGACGACCGGGAGTTCGGGTGTGCTGCACCAGGCCGGGGAGTATGGTCGTGCCGCCGTGCTGCCCCGCATCGGCGACCTGATCGACATCATCGAAGAAGAGGGCTTCCTCGGCGTCTACTTCGAACCGGGTGACGCGACCAGCCTCGCCGACGCCCTGGCCGAGGTGCTCGACCACCCCGAACAGCGGGTGTCCCTCGGCCGCCGCAACTTCGCGGCCGCCTCGGGCATCCCGATGTCCGAGGTCGTGCACTGGCACCTGATCCACATCCAGCGGCTGCTCGACAGGCGGGCCATGCGATGACGGCGGAACCTTCCTCACGGACTCCCTCCCTGGTGGGCGGCGGTACCGCTCTTGCCGTGGCCATGATCGTGGCCAATGCCGGGAACTACGTGCTCAACCTGTTCCTCGGCCGGGTACTGACCCCCGCCGAGTTCTCGGATGCCAACCTGATGGTGACGCTCATGCTCACGATCACCTCGATCGCGCTCTGCCTGCAGCTCGTGGCGGCCCGCTTCGTCGGAATCTATGACGAGTCCGGCGATCCGGCCCGCTCCGACCTGCTCGCCCGCACCCTGCGCGGTTATGCGCTCGGTGCCGGCATCCTGACCGGGGCGATCCTCGCCGGAGGCAGCACCCTCTGGTCGCAGGTCTTCCACACCGCGTCGTTCTGGCCATTCGTCATCCTCGGCGCCGGAATGCCGTTCTACCTCGTGCAGTCCGTCGGTCGTGGTGTCATGCAGGGCCGGCTGCGCTTCCCCGGTCTCGCCACGTCCTTCGTGGTGGAGATGGTTGTGCGTCTCGGCTGCGGTGTGGCCCTCGTCGCACTCGGCTTCGGTGTCAACGGCGCGACCATCGGTCTCACGGCGTCGTTCGTCGCCACGTGGCTCGCCGTGAAGCTGCTCGCCAGGACCGGACCAGGGCTCACGGGTACCGCCCCCGACCTGGTCACGGTGCGCAGCTACGCCGCCCTGGTGTCGGTACTCCTGATCGGCCAGATCATCGCCAACAACAGCGACGTGCTCGTCGCAAAGGCATTCTTCTCCCCGGATGCCGCGGGGATCTACGCCGCGATCGCTCTCGTCGGGCGGGCGGTGTTCTTCCTGGCGTGGTCGGTCGCGACCGTCGTGTTCCCTGTCGTGGCTCGACGGCACGCGAGCGGCGGTGACACCGGCTCCCTGCTGACCGGCGGCATAGCGGCCGTCGCCGGGATCGGTGCCGCGTGCACACTGGGCGCGCTGGTCCTGGGCGGTCCCGTGCTGGGCTTCATCCTCGGCCCGGCCTACGGCGACCTCTCGGCGCCCCTCGCCGCATACGCGGGGATGACGACCCTCTTCGCCGTTGCAAACCTCGTAGCCAGCCACGAGTTGTCGCAGGGACGCAACACCCAGTCCTGGCTGCTGTTCGGAGCATCCGTCGTGCAGCTCGTGCTGCTGCTTGTCTGGCACGAGTCGACCGCGCAACTGATCATCGTGCAATTCGTGGCGATGGTGCTCCTGCTCGGCGTGATGGCCGCCCGGCACCTCCTCACCAGATCTTCCCCCCACATTCCCACCGAAGAAGGGTTGCCCCGATGACCGCGGAAACCGGCACCTACCAGGCCTATCGCAAGTGGGTCACCGAGAAGTCGACTGTGCCGCCGCGCGTCTCGGTCGTCATTCCGGCATACAACGAGGAGTGGCGAATCCTGCCGACTGTCGGTGCAATCGCCACCCACATGTGTTCGAGGGGCGAACCCTGGGAGTTGATCATCGCCGACGACGGCTCCACGGACACGACAGTCTCCCTCCTGCAGGACCTGCGCTTTCCGAACATGACCGTGCTCGTCGCCGCCAAGAACACCGGAAAGGGCGACGCCGTCCGCAGGGGAATGCTCGCGGCCCGCGGTGAATTCATCCTGTTCGCGGACGCGGACCAGTCAACGCCGATCGAGCAATTCGACCACCTCATGGCGAAGATCGATGCCGGCTACGACGTCGTCGTCGGCTCGCGAGCAGCCGCCGGCGCGGCGGTGAGCGGAAAGAGCGCCCTGCGGAAGGTCCTGAGCCGGGGCCTGCACGTGATGGTGTCCGTCGGGTTCGGCATCGAGATCGCGGACACGCAGTGCGGCTTCAAGCTCTTCACCGCCCCGGCGGCCCGGTCGCTGTTCACCCTCCAGGTCGTCGATGGGTTCTCCTTCGATCTCGAGGTGATCTACCTCGCCGGCCGTCTTGGGCTGACCACGGCCGAAGTCCCCGTCGAATGGATCGACGCGCCCGGTTCCACGGTCGACGCCGCCAAGGTGAGCCTGCAGTTCGTCGCCGACCTCGTCAAGATCAAGGTCCACGACCTGCGCGGCGGGTACACCGTCACCGGCCATTCACCGGTTTCGCGAGCCTCGTCCCCCGCATCCGTCGCATCGATCAAATAGGAAATCACGATGAGAATACGCACCGAATCCGGAATCGGCCACACGACAGTCAGCCTTGCCGGCCGTTTCGACGCCCACGAGACCGCGGACTTCCGCAACGTCGTCGACCTCCTGATCCGACCGGAGAACGCGACCCTGCGACTCGACCTCTCGAACGTCGTGTTCGTCGACTCGAGCGCCCTCGCCGAACTGTTGCGCTCGCAGAAGGCTGCCAAGGCAATCGGCGGCGAAGTCATCCTCGTGAACGTCTCCGACCCGGTCCGGATCATCCTCGAACTGACCGAACTCCAGCAGGTCTTCACCCTGGAGTCCCGGACGGACCCGACCACGACCGCATCATGACCCCCGCTTCCCCCGAAACCCACCTGATCGAGAGCGACCTCGCCGACGCCGCTCTCGAACGCTTACTGGTGGCGGCCGGGGCCGGCGAGATCCACCGACCGCCCGGTTCCGACTGGACCGTCTCCGGGGACGCGGCCCCCGACGCCATCGACGCAGCCAACGCCATCCGCCGTGCGATCCACGGGATCTACTCCGCCCAGGACGACGTCACGGAAGCCCTGATCACAAGCCAGGACCACCTGATTGCCCTTCGGGCGCTCACCCAGGTGAACCTGAGCACCCTCGGCAGGTCCGAGGCGCTTCGCGACCTGCTCGACCAAGCCAGGGTACTGACCGCGTCGGACCTCGTCGCGATGGTCGACGATCGCCTGGTGCACACCACGGGAGGGCCGTCCGCGGACTCGCCCGAGCTCACGGAGGTCATCCGCGAGGCGACGAAGAGTACTGACGACCCGGAGCCGAGACTCGTCGGCCAGGGGAACGCTGTGATCGCACCCCTCAACGACCAGAGCGGGGGCATCCGCGCGCTCGCATTCCTCAGGACGAACGGACCGGTCTACACCACGGGCGACCTGCGCCTCGTCAGGGCGGCGGTTGCGGCCGCCGACATGCAGTTCGCGCTCACCCGGCTGCATCTCCTCGAGATCAAGCGCGCCACTTTCGAGCGCGAGCACCAGGTCGCATCAAGCCTTGCCCAGGCAGTCTTCTCCCAGCCTGCGCCGACCCTCTCCGGGGTCGAGGTGTTCTCCGACACCATTCCGGCGAGCCTTGCCGGCGGGGACTTCTTCGCCTTCGCCGTGGTGGGTGATGTGCTGTGGTTCACCGTGGGCGACGTCGCCGGAAAGGGTCTTCCCGCGGCGATGGTGATGACGCGTGCCGTCAGCGCCGCCCGGGTGGCCTTCCTCACCCACGACGCAGACGATCCTGCGGGGGCGATGTGCGCGATGGGCATCGAACTCTACGACTATCTCGACGATGTCGGACTGTTCATCACCGTCGCCCTCGGCGCATACCGGCCCAGTACGGGCGCCCTGCACGTGTGCAACGCCGGCCATTCCCCGGTGATGCTCGTCCTGGACGGGACCATCACGCTCATTCCGGCGTCAATGCCACCGCTCGGCGTGTTACCCGAGCCACGAGGTCGGACAGTGCGCTTCGACCTGCAGCGGAACGACGCACTGGTGCTCGGTTCCGACGGACTCGCCGAACAGGAGAACTCCAGCGGGGTGATGCTCGGCTACGACCGTCTGGCCGAACTCTGTGCCGAGCTCCCGGGAGAGTCCGCCGAGCGGCTCGGACACCATATTCTGGATGCCGTGAAAAGACACGCGGATGGAACCCCGCCCTCCGATGACCGCACCCTCGTCATCCTCCGAGCCGTGGAGGCGATTCATGACCGCGTCAGCTGACCCGACCGAGCTTGTCATCGAGGGCACAACGGCGATGGTCCGCAAGATCGGTCCGTGGCTGCACGGGGTGCTCGGCGAGCTCCCCGACGATGAGGCCGGCGCGATCGCCGCACGCCTGGAACTCGCCGTCCACGAGGTCGCGATGAACATCATCGACCACGCCGGCCTGCCGGTCGCTGCGGAGATCCGGTTCAGCGCCGGAATCACCGATTCCGTCGTCGAGATCTGCGTGACCGATCCCGGCCTGCCCTTCGACCCGGCCGGGGTCAGGATCCCTGTGGCCGGGGTTCCCCAGGAACGCGGATACGGCCTCATGCTGGTCCGCAAACTCGTCAACGATCTCGACTACCGCCGGGTCGACGCCGGGAACCGATGGACCCTCCGCGTCAACCGCACCCCGCCGGCCGACTCCCAGAAGACCGGAAATGAGCACCAGCCATGATCGATCCAGACACCGTCCGCACATCGAGGGACAGCGGCCTCACGGTCGGCGTCGCGACGCCGGCCGCCGGACTCACCGTTGTGACGCTCGGCGGTCGACTCGACGCCGTCGCCGCATCCGACCTGCGCGCCCGGCTCGACGAGTCCGACATAGCCGGATGCCCCCAGATCGTGTTCGACCTCGCTGCCGTCGATTTCGTGGACAGTGCCGGCCTCGCCGTGCTCGTCTGGCAGCGGCGTTCCTGCCGGGCACACGGTGGCGACGTTGTACTCGTGCGTCCGGACTCGGACAATGCGATGCGGGTGTTCCGGCTCACCCAGTTCGACCAGATCTTCCGGATGCTGCCGCAGCAGCAGGACGACTGAGGCCGCGCCATGACCGCCGAATCCCTGTCCAACACGGCCCTGGTCGTCGACGACGAAACCGTGTCCCGCCTCGTCCTCTCCCATATGTTGCGCAGGGCGGGCTGGGACGTCACCGAGGCCGACGATGTCGCCCCGGCGATCGCGCTCGCCCGGTCTGGCACCTTCACGGCGATCTTCTCCGACTTCTCGATGCCGGGCGGCACCGGTGTCGACCTGCTGAACGCGCTGCCACCGGCGCCGGCTCGCCCGCTCTTCGTACTCGTGACCGGCATCGTGGAACATTCCTCTGTCGGACTCGACCTCGCGAGCGTGATCGATGGGCACCTGATCAAGCCGATCAGCTCCCGCGCGCTCTCCGAGTGCCTCGCGACGATCCTGCCGCGCCAAAGGGACCGGTGAGTCGCGGCGTCACGCGTGCCCTGACCAGGACTGCGTGCGGCCTCGGCTGGCTGGCAGCAGGCGGCATGACCGCGAGCGCCCTGATCCGGGCGCTGTCCAGTGAAACCGAACCACTGCTGATCGGGGTGCAGGGCATCACGGTGTGGCTGCTCCTCCCGGCGTATCCTCTGCTCGCGGGCACGGGAATCGTGCTCGTGCGACGGGCCCGGCGGGCCCGCAGACGTTCCGACGGGCCGGCCCGCCTCCGGTGGCCACTCGCCCTCGGCACGGTTGCGCTCGCCCTCGTCGTCGTGCAGGCCACCCTGCTGATTCCGGCCATCGGATGGAACGGCCCGCGCACGGCACCCGTCGGCGCCACTCCGCTCCGGATCGTCAGCGCCAACGTCCTCCTCGACAACACCGAGCTCGCCACCCTCGCGGGCGAGCTCGTCGCGACGGATGCCGACGTGATCGTGCTCGAAGAGGTCACCCCCGAACACCTGGCCACGCTCGCCGCCTCGCCGCTCTGGGCGGCCTACCCGGAACGGATCCTCGACGCGCTCCCCGGATACCATGGCTCGGCGATCTTCTCCCGCCTGCCGATCGAAGACGGCGGCCCGATCGACGTAGCCGGGTCCCCGATGCTCGAGGCGCGCATCCACACGCCCGCAGGACTCGTACGGATCATCGATGTGCACGCGGTAGCACCCGTCACCTCGGAGAACACCGTGCTCTGGCGGGGACAGTACGCCGAGCTGGCCCGGATCGCGGCAAGCGACACCGGCACCCTCATCCTCGCGGGCGATTTCAACGCGACCCTCGACCATGCGCCGCTGCGGCGGCTCGTCGCCACCGGGCTGCGGGACGCCTTCGTGGAGTCCGGCAGCGGTTTCGGGGCGACCTGGCCACGCTGGGACGGCGTCGTTCCTCCGCTGATGCGCCTCGACCATGTGCTCGTCAGCCAACAGGTCACGGTCGTCGCCGTGACCGACCAGACGAGCGCGGGGAGCGACCACCGCCGCCTCGTCGTCGACCTCGCCCTCCCGTCGTCGCAGAGTCCGTCGTCCCAGAGTCCTTCGTCCCGGAGTCCTTCGTCTCAGAGTCCTTCGTCTCAGAGTCCTTCGTCGCCGGAGACTCCGACGCCATGACCCTGGAGACGGAGCCGGCCCCGGTCCCCGTTCCGGCAGCGGAGAAGGCGAGGGTGCACCGGCCGGAAGAAGCGCCGGACGGGCGCTCGCGCAAGGGCTTCGTGCGCCGCCACCGCCTGCTCTTCATCGCGCTCATCCTCGTGCTCGTGTTCCACGGCTCTTTGCTGCTCGCCGGAAGTTACCAGCGCACCTACGACGCCTACGTGCACATCTTCTTTGCCGACCACTACGCCAGAGACTGGTTCTCGAGCTGGGACACCCGCTGGTACACCGGGTTCTCCACCCTGAGCTACCCGCCGGGCGGCCACTTCATGATCGCGGCCCTGAGCAAGATCATCGGGTTGCGCCCCGGCTTCGTCGTCGTGCAGGTCTTCGCCCTCCTCAACCTCACCATCGGGGTCTACCGCTGGAGCGGCATCTGGGTCAACCGCACCTCAGCAGGCTGGGCGGCCATCGCCCTGGTGCTGGCGTCGTCCATCGCTGAAACCGTGCACGTCTTCGGCCAGCTTCCCACCACGCTCTCGCTCGGGTTCCTGCTCAACGGGCTGCCCTTCGCGAATACCTGGGTGCGCACCGGCAACCGGAAGGCCCTGCTCGCCGGGGTCGGCTGCATCATGGCCACCACGGCCTGCCACCATGTCACGACCCTGTTCGGATCGCTCTTCTTCCTCGGGCCCGTCCTGCTCGGGGCACTCGTGTTCGCCGTGCGCACCCCGCTCGCCGGCGAAAAGGACGGACACCCGCCGCGGTTCAGCTTCCGGCTGCTCTGGCCGCTGATCGCCCGCCGGATCCGCCGGGTGATGCCCTCCCTCGTGCGGACCGGGATCCTCGGGGCGCTGGTGGTCACTGCCCTGCTCTGCGTCGTCCTTCCGTACTGGCTGTACTCCAAGAGCGACCCGATCACCCAGGTCTCCATCCCGCACGCCAGCCGCGACAGTTTCCTGGTCAATGTCAGCGCCGGCCTGGTCTTCTGGCTGATCCCCTGGGGCACGACGCTGCTCGTGCTGCCATACGCATTGATTCGCGGCATGGCGGGCAAGGCGTGGCCGCTCACCCTCTCCCTCGGCGTGCTCGCGTTCCTCGGCACCGGCGGCACCACGCCATTTCCCAAGATCCTCCTGGGCGGCGCGTACGACATCCTCACACTCGACCGCTTCACGTTCTGGGCGACCATCTCCATCCTGCCGCTCGTCGGTCAGTTCGTGTCGAGCGTCACGAACGGTTCGATCCGAGCCTGGCTGCTCGCGCATGTCGGGCGCACGCTCTCGGTGGTCCTTCCGGGCCTGCTGCTGGCCGCACACCTCACCACGACCCTCTACGCGGCGAACCTCACGCAGTACCGGGCATTCCAGCCTGCCCCGATCGACGTCACCCCGATCACGACCTTCATGAACAAGGATCAGCACTCCCAGTGGCGGTACCTCACACTGGGATTCGGCGACCAGATGGCCTGGCTCGGTGCCAATATGACCGCCGGAACCGTCGACGGCGACTATCACTCTGCCCGGCAGCTGCCCGAGCTGACGTCCCGGCCGATCGAGCGCCTCGAGGGCGCGAAGTACTCCGGTGTGCCCGGGATCGGGAGCCTGCAACAGTTCCTCGCCGTTCCCGGCCGGTACTCGCTCAAGTACGTCTTCAGCAACGACGCCTTCTACTCCCCGCTGCTCGACGCGAGCGGCTGGACCGACCTCGGTCCGCTCGAGAACGGCATCGAGATCTGGGAACGCTCCGACGTCGCCCCGCTGCCGACGAACGAGGTCTCGCACCAGGCACCGCTCTGGGAGCGCCTGTGGTGGGGACTGATCCCGCCCGCCTCCATCGCCCTGGCGCTCGTGCTCATGGTGTGGTCCCTGATCGGAGCGCCCACGCGGGTGCCCGGCGTCGGCGCCGTCGTGCGCCGTGTCGTGCCGGCCAGGCTGCGACGGATGCTCGCCCGCCCGCCCCGCACGGTCGCCCGCCTCCTGCGCTCCGCACTGAAGAAGCTCACGAGCCCGGTGACCCGCGCCGTCGGCGCCGTCGACGCCGCCCTCGCCGGGGCGAGCGACCGCATCCCGCACACCGAGGAGCCCGCGCCCCCGGCCGGCGGCTGGCTGCCCTGGGGCGCGGCACTGCCGCGCCTCCGCACGCGGGCACGCGCCCGGGTCCGGAAGCGCCGCCGCCGCTGGCAGGCGGCCGTCGTGACCCTGATGCTGGTCATGGTCGCTGCCGGCGGCGCCCTCGCGGTGGCGAAGCCGCGCCAGCCCACGGCTGCCGAAGTCGTCGAGGACTACTACGGACACCTCGATTTCCGCCGCTTCGCCGCCGCATACGCCCTGCTCGATCCCTCGACCCGGCCGGACTACACGGTGTACCAGCAGGAACTCGGCAGGGACGGAGGCCTTGTCGCCTCCTTCGCGAAGCTCGCATCCGTCACCGCAGTGCCGGCCTCGAGCACCCCGGGCAGGCAGGTGATGACCGCAACCCTCGACTATCTCACCTCCCTGCAGTCGTATCGGGTGACCACCCCTGTGACCCTGATCCAGGAACCGACCGGCTGGTTCATCGACCTTCCCGCCGGAGACGCGACGTCTCCGCCGGACCAGTTCACCAGCCGACCCGCCGTCGGCTTCCTCTCCCAGGGTCGTCGCGCACTCAGCTCGGACGGAACCTCCACGATGGACGTGCTCGACCGGCCCGAGCTGACCCTCGGCAACGTCAGCTCCCTGCTCGTGAACGGTCGCTGGGTCGTGATCGGCGAGGTGACGAACACCGACGTCGACCCCGCAGACGTCACCGTCGAAGCGCAGCTGCGCGATCAGGACGGCGCGCTGCTCGCCAGCTGGGATGCCGCCCAGGTACTCGTTCACAAGCTGCTGCCCGGAGCGACGAGCCCCTTCCGGATCGAGTTCCAGAGCATCGCCGGTACCGGCGACTACGGCCTCGAAGCCGACGGCGGCCTCAAGGACACGACGGCGGTGACGCCCCCCTCCGCGACAAGCGTCACCGTCGCAGCACCGGCCACGTCCTCCAATATCCACGGCCCTGTCGAGTTCGACCCGCAGACGATCACCCCCTTCGTGCTCGCCGCCGGCGCGACAGTGTCGTCGGTGGCCGTCTACGCCCGCGCCGTCGTGACCCCGCGGGCGAGCGCGCGCGGCCTGCAAGTGCAGCACCTGCGGCTCACCGGCTCGGCCGTCGACGGCTACGCCGTTCTCGGCGAGCTGCGCAACGACAGCACGGTGGAAGCCTCCGTTCCGCACCTCCTGGTGTCCTATACGGCAGCGGACGGCAGCCTGGCCTGGGTCGATCATGCCTATCTCGAGCACAGCATCGCCCCGCAATCGGTCAGCGATTTCCGCATTCCGCTCGCGTCACGCACCCCGATCGCGGCCTCCGGGGTGCCGACGACCGGCTACGCGGGTCCTGCCCACTCTCCGCCGGCATCCGCGCTCGCCGCCTCGATCGCCCTGCCCGCCGATACGGGCTTTTCCGGGCTGTCTCTCACGGCGACGACCTACGCCAGAGCGAGCCAGCCGTGACGCGGCCGGGCACGCGCCGCGCAGTCGGCCTGATCGTCACGCTCGCCCTCGGCCTGGCGATCGGGCTCCCCACGGATTCCGGAGCCGGCTCCCGCGCGGAAGCGCGGGCAGCACAGAACGCTGCGACCGCCCTCGTGCTGCGAGTCGCGCCGACCGCGCCGGCGGGCGCGGAGATTCCGGCGACCGTCGCGGGGGCCGCCGACGGCGCGACGGTGCAACTCGTCGCGATCGGTTCGCTCGGCCAGCTCGTGCTCACTGCCGTGAGTGTCGACGACACGGCGGAATTCCGGCTTCCGGTCGCCCTGACCCGCAGTGCAGGGTCCGTCACCCTCGTGGCGAGTTCCGGTGGAACGGTCGTGCGGGGTGCCACCGAGCTCACCCCCGGGGCCGCGGTCGGCCCGATACAGGCCGTCGTCGGCGCTCGCTCCATCGTGGCCGACGCCGCAGACCTGTCCATGGTCGTCACGATCCCTGTCGACGCCTGGGGTAATTCCATCGCAGAGGGTTCACCGTTGCTGGTCTCCCGCGAGAACCCCGTCGGAGTGCGGAGTTCGAGCGGAGCGGTCGTGTCGCACCTGCTCGCCTTCCAGGAACTCGTCTCGGGCACCCTGGCCGGTCGTGGCCAGGTCTGGGTCGCTTCCGGTCCCGTGACCGGACCGAGCGTCAGCCTCGACGAAGTCGCCGGGCCACCGCTCCCCTTCTCCCTCGAGCCCGTCGAGCCCGTGTTGGCCGCCAACGCGGGGGCCGACGGCCAGACGCTCGTCCCGATCCGGACTTCCGTGCTGCGGGATCGCTTCGGCAATGTCGAGCCGGACGGCACCCAGGTCACGGTGGAATGGACGGGCCCTGAAGGCGCGGGGCGCACGACCGCGGCCACGATCTCCGGCGTCGCCCAGCTCTCGCTGCAGGCGCCGGGAACGCCGGGCGCGTTCCAGATCACCGGGTTCTGTCGCGGTGTGCACGCGGCGAGCGCCCTCACACTGCCGTTCGCGGCCACCGTCGGTACTGTCGACCTGAGCGCACGCCTGGTCGACGCCGGCGTCTTCTTGAGTATCGGCCCGGTCAACCGCTTCGGCGGCACATTCGTGCCGGATGGAACGACGGCCCGCGTCTCCGTGGTCGACGCCATCGGCGAGGCCGGCTCCGCGAGCGCCGGGCTCGTGAACGGCGTGCTCGACATCCTCGTCGCGACCAGGCCGCTCGTCAGCCCGGTCACGGTCGCCGTCTCGGTGCTCGGCGCAGAAGACGTGGAGACGCTCCGATGACGAGGCCCAGGCTCCCGGTCCGCGTCCCGGGGAACTTCAGGCGCAGCCGCATCAAACGGCTGATCGCCGCGCTGCTCGGCCTCGGCCTCGTCGCCGCGACCGTCGGGCTCCTCGTGCTCAGCGGGCAGATCACGCTGCAGAGTTCGACAGGGGCGAAGGTCTCGTCCGGGCTCCACGAAGTCGCGACGGTTCCGGTCAACGCAAGCCAGCTCGTCAGCTGGCTGCCAGACGCGTGGCAGCGCGAACGAGTGCTCGAGCCCGCGACGCGCATGATGATCGCAGCCAGCTATATCCGGGCCTGGGCCGCGATCGGGCGTTTCCAGTCCACGGGCGAGCGGTCTGCCGTCAACGACACCTTCAGCGGGGCGGCCCGGCGTGCCGTGCTCGATCTGCCCCGCACCGGCCCGAGCGCGACCTGGGACCTGCGCCACTCCCTCGAACTCGAGTTCTACGCCCTCGACGGCGCGACCGTCGCCTTCCACGACGGGGGTGCGAACATCGCACGCACGGTCGGCACCGGGCTGAATGAGACGGTACTGCTCAGCCACGAGAGCTACGACGTCGTGATGGTGCTCGAAGACGGCTTCTGGCGCATCCGCCAGCTCCGGCGCTCCGCAGGGAGCGACACTGCCACACTGACGACGGATGCCGCCGGAGCGACCGCGATCACCGGCGCCCCGACGACGACACCCCTCACCGTGCCGGCGAGCCTGGCCACCGAGTACCGCCCGGCCGGCTGGGCGCCCGTCGTTCCGGTCGCCGTCACGGCGAGCGCCACACCGACACCGACTCCTGGCGCGACCCCGACCCCTGCGCCCTCCGCCACTCCCGTTCCCGCCCCCATCCTGCTCGCCCCGGCCACCCTGGGGGCCGACTTCGCCCGCCTGCGGGCTCTCGGGTTCGACACCATCCGGGTTCCGCTCCCGTACACCGAGCTGGGCGGCGCGAAACCCACCGACGACGCCATCACCGGCCTGATCACGTTGCTCGAGCAGGCCGACCGGCACGGACTGCGGGTCGACCTCGTCCTCTTCGACGGCTTCCCCGACCTCACCCCCGCGAACTGGGTCGCTGCCGATGCCCACCTCACGGCCATCGCGACCGCGGTGCGCGGCCAACCGGCCCTCGCCCTCTGGGACCTCGCCGACCGGCCGGAGCAGCGCACGACCGGGTCTCCGAGCCCCGCCGAGATCCGGGCGTTCCTCCTGCACACCGGCTCCGTCCTGCGGGAGCTCGACCCTGGCACGCCGCAGACCGTCTCCTGGGCGACGAGTGCGGCCGCGGCCGATCCGTCGATGGCGGGGCTGGTCGACGCCGTGTCCCTGCACCTGACCGGAGGCGGTGACCCGACCGCAGCGATCGAGGTTGTGCGCGCCGCGCTCCCCGACCGGGCCGTGCTGTTGACGGTGACCGGGCTCAGCACCGAGGGCGGCTGGGGACCCCTGCCGAAGACCGAGGCACGGCAGGCCTCCGACGTCGCCCGGGTACTCCTGGCCGCGGAGCGCGCCGGACTGTCCCGCGTCAGCGTGGCGACCTTTGCCGACACGAAGACGGATGCCGGCGGGCTGCTCCGCGCAGACGTCTCTGCCAAGCCCGCCGCCGTGCTCTTCGAGGCCGGCGCCCAGCTCACCACGATTCCGGCACCGGGCCTTCTCGACTACGCCACCTCGAAATTCTGGATCCTGGTGTTCGCGGCCCTGCTCGCCGGCGCCGGGGTGCTGCTGTGGGTCCATCGCCGCCGGCGCAAGCGCAGGCAACAGAAGCCGGGTTCCGCGGACTCCCCCACAACAGGTCAGCACGACCGCCCAGGAAGCACACCACAGTGATTGCCACGCGCGCCCTCGTCCAGGTCCTCCTCGACAGTGCGATCTGACCCCGTGTCGTCGCCTGGGTGATGCGTCACCAGGGTGATGTACTGTAACGACGCCATCCACCGAGACTGCCCACCGAGAGAAGAGCCCGATGAGCGACGCAGACGACGCCGGTCACCGCAGGGCCGGAAGGCCGCTTGAGACGGTTCTGACGAAACCGCGCATCACCGCTGCGGCCCTCCGGCTGATCGGGGCGGCCGGCTACGAAAGTTTCACGATGTCCGGCCTGGCCAGGAGTCTGGGAGTGGCTCCCTCCGCGCTGTACAACCACGCGGCATCGAAGCACGTCGTGCTGCAGTGGTTGCAGGACCACGTGATGACGATGGTCGATGTGGCCGGCTTCGGCTCAGAGCCGTGGGACACAGCCCTGCGCCGCTGGGCGTGGTCGTACCGGGACATCTTCGCAACGCACGTTCCGTTGATCTCGATTGTTGCGGTGCTCCCGGTCACGGGCGCACCGCAAACCCTGCGCATGTACGAGACCGTCGCGGCGGGACTGTCCTCCGCCGGGGTGCCTTCTGCACAGATCGTGCCCTCGATCGTCGCACTCGAGTCGTTCATCTTCGGCGCGGCTTTCGATGTGACGGCTCCGGCCGACATCTTCGAGACCGGTGCGCTCGCCGAGTCGAGCCCGATCTTCAGCGCAGCGGTGCGGCACGGGCAGCAGAACGCGGGCAGGGCGCGGGCGGATGTCGCGTTCGAGTTCGGACTCGAGGCCCTCGTCGACCGGATCGGCGGCCTGCGCCAACCCTGAGCATCCGCCCGGCCTGTCGTGCCGTGCGAGCTGCCGCGGGCGCCGCGGGTCGTGCGGCGCCCGGAGCATCACTGGCTCACGGGCACGGCTTGAGCGCCGCGACGTCACCGGTGAGGGCGGTCGCCGTCCCGATCAGGACCACCCGGGTCGCGCCGAGGCGGGTGATCGCGGTGAGCGTCGCCCGGGGCACACACGTCGCGGGCGTGAGATACAGCGGAGCCGACTTCGCCCCGGCGAGCGCCGAGCCGACCAGGGCATCCTGGTAGCTCGTTCCGCTCGCGAGGTACACCGTCGTCGCGGACGTGAAGGCGTTGAGGTTGAGCGCCGCGCTGGTCGCGTAGCGATCTGCGCCGCTGTACCGGGTCACCGAGGCGCCGCCGAGTTGCAGCTTCAGCCAGAACTCGGTGAGGCTCGTCACGTCCGCCGTCCCGCCCGCGATCTTCACGGTCCTGGTGTGCAGGGTGCGCAGCAGGGCGGCCGTCGCGAGGTCGGGCAGGAAGCCGCCGGCCGGCACGAGAACGACCGGTGCGCCCGCGCGGGCGGCGGCGGATGCTGCCGCGAGCGCTCCGGGGAAGTCGGCCCCTGTCGCGACGTAGGCCGTCGCCGCGAGGCTGCCGAAGGCAACCGATGCCACGAGGCGGGAGGTGGCGTACCGGTCGGCGCCGGCCAGCCGTGCGACGGGTGCGATGCCCGCGAGCTCGGCCGCGACCGCCGCGGACACGCTTGCGGTTCCGCCGACGATGACGATCTTGCCCGGGTGCAGCCGGACCAGTTCGGCCCTGACCCCTGCCGGAAGCGCGGTGAGACCGGTCAGGAGCACGGGGCCGCCGAAGTGCGCGGCGGCTGGCCCGGCGCTGAGGGCGTCGGCGAAGCTCGTGCCGCTGACGAGGTAGACGCGGGAGACGCCGGGCGCGAAGCCCTGGGAGACGGCGATCGCCGTCGAGTACGGGTCGGTTCCCGCGACCCGGGTGACGGTCGCAAGGGAGACCGGTGCCGTGGGCGCCGAGACCGCTGACGCGGGCTGGTAGCCGGGCGCCGAGCCGGTGACCCGGACGGTGAGCGCCGCGCCGGCATCCGCGGCGACCGGGGTGTAGCCGGCCGACGTGGCGCCCGAGATGGCCGTGCCGTTTGCGAGCCACTGGTAGGCGAAACCCACCCCGGCAGGCGTCCAGGTGCCCGGAATCGCGGTCAGTACCGCGCCGACCGAAGCGGTCCCGGAGATCACCGGCGTGGCCGTTCCGATCCCGCCGGCCGCGACCGCACCGGTGGGCGCAGAGACCGCTGAAGCGGGCTGGTAGCCGGGCGCCGTGCCGGTGACCCGCACGGTGAGCGTCGTGCCGGCATCCGCGGCGACCGGGGTGTAGCCGGCGGCGGTGGCCCCGGCGATGGGTGTGCCGTTGGCGAGCCACTGGTAGGCGAAGTTCACGCCGGCCGGCGCCCAGGTGCCCGGTATCGCAGTGAGGAGCGCGCCGACGGCGGCCGTCCCGGTGATCGTGGGGGTGCCGACGACGAGAGTACCGGCGACGACGACGGCGGTCGGCACCGAGGTCGCCGCCGCGGAGACCGGCAGGTAACCGGGCGCGGATCCCGTGACCCGCACCGAGAGTGCCGTACCGAGGTCGGCCGCGACCGGCGTATAGGTGGCGGATGTCGCCCCGGGGATGTCCGCGCCGTCACGCAGCCACTGGTGGGCGAAGGCTGCTGTGGCCGGCGACCAGGCGCCGGGGACCGCGGTCAGGGTGCTGCCGACGGAGGCGGAACCGGTCACGGTCGGGGTGGCGGGCACGAGGATTCCCGGGGCGCCGACGCTGTCATAGAGGGCGTAGTCGTCGGTCACGAGGGTTCCGTTGAGGATCAGGTTGAGGCCGAAGCTCAGTCCGGTCGTGCCGGCCGGGATGGCCGCCGTCGTGTAGAGGGCCTGCGCGTATGCGGAGCCTGCCGGGAAGTACGGACTCGACGTCCAGTAGCTCCAGCTGCCGATCGAGTTGCGCAGATAGACGTCGAACTGGGTGGTGACCGTTGAGGTGTACCACGCGCGCAGGGAGTAGGTGTGCCCGGGGGTGACCGTGGGGGCGCAGGCGCCGAGGTCCTGGGTGAGGATGAGTTTCGAGTCGCCGCTGACGAGGTTGCTCACGACCAGCTGCTCGGCCTTGGTGCCGGTGTGCGCGGCGGAGACCGTGCTGAAGGCCGCGGTGTTCGTGCCGAAACCGCCGACGGCCCAGCACTGTGGGAGGCCAGTGGTTCCCGCTGTCTCGAGGCTCGGGTTGACCACCCCGTTCACGCCGGGACCGGGGGCCGCTGTCGAGGTCGTCGTGACGGGAACGACCGGCTTGACGGCGCCGCCGATGACGTCTCCGACGGTCTTGACCGTGGTGTTGTTGGATGCGGCACGCGTGGAGAGCCAGGCAGCGAACTGGGCGAAGACCGCCGGGTCGACGGAGAGCGCGTCGCAGCTTCCGGCGCAGAGGTGGTGGAAGGTGAGCTGCACCCAGCCCCCGCCCGCCGTCTCGGCGTTCGTGACCGTGTTCTCGAGGTCTGCGAGGGTCCAGGTCGTGTCGACCTCGTCGGGGGCGCGGGTGAGGTACGCGTCGGCCGGAGGAATGGTTTCGGCGAATCCGCAGCCCGTGCAGCCGAACCGGGTGTCGATGTCGCCGAGGCCGCGGGCGCTGTTGAACCCGCAGGCCTGGACGATCGCCTCGGTCGCGGCATCCACCGTTGCGAAGGGGTAGGCGAAGCTTCGCGTCGGGAAGCCCCAGTCGGCGAGGGTCGCCCGGCCCTGGCAGACCTGCCGGGTGGCTTCGTCCGCGGGGAGGGTGAGGAGGTCGGGGTGGGTGACCGTGTGGCCGGCGATCTCGTGACCGGCGGCGGCGATGCTCGTGAGGTCTGCCCTGGTCAGCCAGCCGGGGTTGTCGATGAAGCCGGTGGTGATGAAGAAGGTGCCCTTCATCCCGAACTGGTTCAGGGTGGCCACCGCGGCGAGCTGGTCGGCGTTGCCGTCGTCGAAGGTCAGGCTGACGACCGTCTGCGGGTCCGTGACAGCGGCGCGCGCCGGGGTCGCGCCGAGGGTGATGCCCACGGCGACGGCGGCGAGGACCGCGATGAGCCTGAGCGAGCGTGCAGGGGCCAGCGAAAATCCGGTCATGGGAGGTGCTCCTCGTGAATCGTGACTGATCCTGGAATCCCAGCACCTGCGCCCAGTGTGCTGAGCGATTGATCCCCGAACAAGCAGAGCGCCGGAAAAAGGCGGTTTACCTGCGAATTACCACGCAAGTTTGCGGTTAACCACACGCGCCGCTCTGGCGCCCGCCGGTGAATCTGCGGTAAGTGCTTGCAATCCGCCTGACTCACCCCCAGAATAAACGAACTCAATTCATTTAGTCCATCGGATACACCGCAGTACCCGAACGGGCCGTTCGCGCGTCGATGCGCCCGGCCCGAGGAAAGGGACCACACATGACCCAGCAGTCCACCCGAGGGTCGGCGCCGACCTCATCGCAGCCGTTCACCGACGTCCACCTCGTGCACAGCTCAACGCTGCACGACGCGGCGGGGAGCAAGCACGGCATCACGAAGAAGGGCCTCAAAGGCGGGCAGCTCGGCTTGCTCGCCGTCGTCGTGCTCGGCATCTCCTCCGTCGCCCCGGCGTACAGCCTCACAAGCTCGCTCGGCGCGACCGTTGCCGAGGTCGGCAAGCAGCTGCCGGCCGTGTTCATCCTGGCGTTCATCCCGATGATCCTCGTCGCCCTCGCCTACCGGGAGCTCAATGCCGACTCCCCCGACAGCGGAACCTCCTTCACCTGGACCACCAAGGCGTTCGGTCCCTTCGTCGGTTGGATGAGCGGCTGGGGCATGCTCGCGGCCAACATCATCGTGCTCTCGAGCCTCGCCGGCGTGGCCGTCAGCTTCTTCTACGTCTTCCTCGGCGAGGTCTTCGCCAACCCGGATCTCGCCGCGCTCGCCGACAATACCTTCATCAACATCGCAACCTGTCTCGTCTTCGTGGCCCTCGCCGTCTGGGTGAGCTACCGCGGGCTGCACGCCACCAAGCTCGTGCAGTACAGCATGGTCGGCTTCCAGATCGTCGTCCTCCTCATCTTCAGCGTCTCGGCCATCGTCAACGCGACGAACGGTGCATCCACCACCGCGCTCGCCTTCGACTGGACCTGGTTCGACCCCACCCGTGTCGACAGTTTCAGCCAGCTGGCCGCCGGCATCTCCCTGGCGATCTTCGTCTACTGGGGCTGGGACGTCTGCCTCACCGTGAACGAGGAGACCAAGGGAACGAAGGGAACCGCGGGCAAGGCGGGTACCCTGACCGCCCTCGTCGTGCTCGGCCTCTACCTCGTGCTGATCGTGGCCACCATGATGGTGTCCGGCGTCGGCGCCGAGGGAATCGGCCTGAGCAACCCGGACAACCAGGGCAACATCTTCGCCGCGATCGCCGGACCCGTGATGGGGCCGGTCGCGATCCTGATGTCGATGGCCGTGCTGGCCAGTTCCGCCTCCTCGCTGCAGTCGACGATGGCCTCCCCTGCCCGCACCCTGCTGTCGATGGCGCACTACCACGCCCTCCCGCCGCACTTCGCCAGGGTCAGCAAGCGCTTCGGCTCGCCCGGCTTCGCGACGATCGCAGCCGGGGCCATCGCGGCCGGGTTCTACGCCGTCATGACGATCATCAGCGTCAACGTCCTGAACGACACCATCCAGTCGCTCGGGCTGATGATCTGCTTCTACTACGCACTCACCTCCTTCGCCTGCGTCTGGTACTTCCGCCAGAGCCTGTTCTCGAGCGTGCGCAACTTCTTCCTGCGGCTCCTGGTGCCGGCGGCGGGCGGGCTGATCCTCACCGTCGTGTTCGTGCAGACCGCCGTGAGCGCCTGGAGCCCCGACTTCGGCAGCGGTTCGGAACTCTTCGGGATCGGACTGGTCTTCGTGATCGGCGTCGGCCTGCTCGTACTCGGACTCGCCGTCATGGGCCTCACCTTCCTGGCCAGGCCGAGCTTCTTCCGCGGCGAGACGCTGCGCCAGGACACCCCCGCACTGGTCGTGCCCGAATAGCACGCGCGCCGGGTAGCCTCGGGGCATGAGCACCAGCACCGCGGCTACCCCGCACCTGTCGTCCATCCTCCCCAGGCACATCCTGGCGACCGGCGACCACCACCCGATCGTGCTCGCTGAGGCGAAGCGTCGTGCCGCGAGTGTGCAGCTGCGCATCGCGGATGCCGTCACGGCCTTCGCGGGATCGATGCGGTTCGTCTACCTGCATGCCGTCGTGTTCGCCGGCTGGATGCTGTTCTTCGAACCGAGCCCGTGGCCGACCCTGACCCTCGTGGTGTCTCTCGAGGCCATCTTCCTCTCGACGTTCGTGATGATCGGCCAGAACCGGCAGGCCGGATTCCAGCAGGCGAAGGCCGACCATGATTTCAAGATGAGCGACCAGGAACTGCTCACCAACACCGAGCTCACCCGGCGCGTTCATGAGCTCACGAAGGAAATCCACGCCCACATCGTCGGAACCGCTCCCGTCGCCCCGGTCACCGCAGCTCCCCTCGGTTCACCCGCGAGTTGACCGTGCAGCGTAGGGTGGCGGCTCTAGGGAAGGCAGGTACCCATGACCGACGTTGAACTCCTCGTCTACGCCGACCGCATCGGCGGCACGATCCCCGCGCTGGCCGCGCTCCTCGACGGGCCCCTGCGGGACTTCGGCAGTGTGCACGTGCTGCCGTTCTACGTGCCGTTCGACGGGGCGGATGCCGGCTTCGACCCGGTCGACCACACGGCGGTCGATCCGCGCCTCGGCACCTGGCCCGAGGTCCGCGACCTGGCAGGCGACCGCGGGCTGACCGCCGATCTCGTGGTCAACCACGTCTCGGCGTCCTCGGTGGAGTTCACCGACTGGCTGGCCCGCGGCGCGGAGTCGCCCTGGGACGGCATGTTCCTCACCTATGGCACCGTCTTCCCGCACGGCGCAACCGAGGCCGAACTGACGGCGTTCTACCGACCGCGGCCGGGACTGCCCTTCACGGGATACCGCGGGTCAGACGGCTCCCGGCATCTCGTCTGGACGACGTTCCTGCCCAGCCAGGTCGACCTCGACGTCGCCAATCCGGTCGCCATCGCCTACCTGCGCCGGGTGCTCCGCGTGCTCGCCGACGGCGGCGTATCGACGGTGCGGCTCGACGCGGTCGGCTACGCCGTGAAGACCCCGGGCACCGACAGCTTCATGACCCCGGAGACTCTCGCCTTCGTCGAGGTCGTCACGGACCTCGCCCGCGCGGAGAACCTCGCCGTGCTCGTCGAGGTGCACGGGCACTACGCCCAGCAGCTCGCGATCGCGCCCCTCGTCGACTGGGTCTACGACTTCGCGCTCGCGCCGCTCCTGTTGCACTCCCTGGGCACCGGCACGGTCGACCGCCTCGCCCACTGGTTCGAGATCCGTCCGGCCAACGCGGTCACGGTGCTCGACACCCACGACGGCATCGGCGTGATCGACGCCGGTCCGGCCGGCGGACAGCCGGGGCTGCTGAGCGAAGCGGAAATGGCGGAGGTGTTCGCGCGAGCCGCCGAAGCCACGCACGGGCACTCATCCGTCGCCTCGGTCGTGCCGGAATGGTCGACCCTGCCGCACCAGATCAATGCCACGTTCTTCAGCACGCTCGGCGGCGACGTCGTCGCCTATCTGGTCGCGCGTGCCGTGCAGCACTTCCTGCCCGGACGCCCGCAAACCTACTACGTCGGCCTGCTCGGCGGTCTCGACGACCGGGAGCAGTTCGCCGAGACCGGGAGCGGGCGCGACGTGAACCGGCACCGCTACCCGGCCGCCGAGGTCGAGGAGGCGCTCGCGAGCGACGTGACCCGCGCCCAGCTCGGCCTCGTGCGGCTCCGTTCCGCCCATCCCGCGTTCGACGGCCAGTTCACCTGGTCGGCCTATGGCAGGGACGTGCTCGAGCTGCGCTGGGCGAACGCCGCGGACGGTTCCCGTGCGGTCCTGACGGTGTGCACCGCGCGGGCCGCGACGAGTTTCCGCATCCAGCTCGCGGATGCCGACGGCAGCGAGGTCCTCGACACGGTCGAGTCCCTCGCAGCCTGGACCGTCGGCTAGCCGACGATCTCCGCGAGGGTCAGGACCGGGGCGCCGAACGCGGCGGCCACGTGCTCGTTCGTGATGCGGCCCGCGTGCACGTTCAGGCCCTTGGCGAGTGCGGCATCGTCAGAGATGGCCTGCTTCCAACCCTTGTCGGCGAGCGCGATCACGTAAGGCAGGGTCGCGTTGGTGAGCGCACGGGTCGACGTCGCGGGGACTGCTCCCGGCATGTTGGCGACGCAGTAGTAGATGCTGTCGTGCACGGCGAAGGTGGGCTTGTCGTGGGTCGTGGCGTGGGATCCCTCGAAGCAGCCGCCCTGGTCGATCGCGATGTCCACGAGCACGGAACCCGGCTTCATCGTGGCGACCATGGCGTCGGTGACGAGCTTCGGCGCCTGCGCCCCGGGGATGAGCACGGAGCCGATCACGAGGTCGGCGCCACGGACCTGCTCCGCGATCTCGTAGCGGGTGGATGCGCGGGTCTGGATGGCGCCGGTGAACCGGTTCTCCAGCTGCCGCAACCGGGCGATCGAGAGGTCGATGATCGTGACGTCCGCTCCCATGCCGAGGGCGTTCGCCGCGGCGTGCTCACCTGCGACCCCGCCGCCGATGATGACGACCTTCGCCTTGGGGGTGCCCGCGACGCCGCCGAGCAGGATGCCGTTTCCGCCGTTCGCGCTCATCAGGTGGTACGCGCCGACCTGGACGGACAGGCGCCCGGCGACCTCGCTCATCGGGGACAGCAGCGGCAGGCTGCGGTCGGCGAGCTGGACGGTCTCGTAGGCGATCGCCGTCGTGCCGGAGGTGAGGAGGGCATCCGTGGTCGGACGGGACGCGGCGAGGTGCAGGTAGGTGAAGAGCACCTGCCCGGCGCGCATCAGCGGGTATTCGGCTTCGATGGGTTCCTTGACCTTGAGCAGCAGCTCCGCGGCGGCCCAGACCTCGGCGGCAGTGCCGAGGATGGCCGCGCCCGCGACGCGGAAGGCGTCGTCGCTGAACCCGGAGCCGACGCCGGCGCCCGCCTGCACGAGGACCTCGTGGCCGCGGATGGAGAGTTCGTGCACGCCGGCGGGGGTGATGGCCACCCGATTCTCGTTGTTCTTAATCTCGGTGGGGATGCCGACCTTCATGGGGAACTCCGTCTGCGGTTTGGGCCGGACTTACCGGTGGATAGGGAAAATAATGCTCGGTATTCGTTTCGTACACGTGACAAGCGTGGAATCCGCGATACTTGGTCGAAAGACAGCGCGATATTCAGTTGAGAGGGGCCCACGCATGACGGAAACGAAGAGGATTCGGGGCGGCGATGAACTCGATACCGTGGACAGTACGCTCGTGGCCCTCCTCCAGGCCGACTCGCGGATGAGCAACAGCCGGCTCGCGACCGCGGCGGGGATCGCGGAATCGACGTGCATCGCCCGGGTGCGCTCCCTCGTCACGCGCGGCATCATCACCCGGTTCACGACGCTCGTCGACCCGAAGGCGCTCGGGCTCGGCCTTCAGGCGCTGATCAGTGTCAGCATCCGATCGGGGGCGCGCACGCAGATCCCGGCGTTCCGGGACGAGATCCGGGCGATGCCGCGGGTCGTGCAGGTCTTCTTCCTCGGCGGCACAGAGGACTTCATCATCCATCTCGTGGCCCGCGACTCCGACGATGTGCGCGACTTCGTGCTCGAGAACCTGTCGGCGAACCCCGCGGTCGCCTCGACGCGCACGAGCCTGGTCTTCGAGCACCACTACAACGGGCTCTCCTCGGGAAAGTAGCAGCCGGGCGCCGAGGGACCCCGTCGGTTGGCGCCGGTCAGTCCGTGCTGCGGCTGGGCTTCCAGAAGCCGGTCGTGCCGAGCAGCCGGGTCTCCTTGTCGGCGTCGGCGGGAACCTCGACCTCGGGAGGGAAGACTCCATACTGGCGCCAGTCGTCCACCTGGGGCAGGATCTGCTCCCAGAGCAAGTCGACCAGTGGAGCCGGCAGCGCGTACTCCAGGCCGAGGTAGTTCGCGATCGACCACGCCTGGAAGGCCCGGTAGATGCTCGTGTGCTGCAGGTACTCGGCGAGCGGGTAGTCGCCATACTGGAGGTGCACGATCGCTGCGGGATCGAGGTCCTGCCGCACGGCGGCGGTGGCCTCGTCGTTGAGCCGGTCGTAGCTCGCGATCGGGTCCCCGCCGAGCAGGTCGCCGTTGAAGCGGTCACCGACTTCCTCGATGGTGTGGCCCGCGAGCACGTCCCCGACCCAGGCCTCGTCGCGCGCGTGCGCGGCGAGGATGTCCCTGATCGTGGGATTCTCCGTGCTGGTCCACTCCGCGGGAGCCGGCAGGGTCAGCTGCTCCGGCGTGATCCGGTCGATGACGGAGCGCAACGCGGCATCCGACTGAAGAAATAGCTCTCTCTGCTCCATGCCGCAAAAAGT
Source organism: Cryobacterium sp. MDB2-A-1 (assembly GCF_004402675.1). Lineage (NCBI taxonomy): Bacteria > Bacillati > Actinomycetota > Actinomycetes > Micrococcales > Microbacteriaceae > Cryobacterium > Cryobacterium sp. MDB2-A-1. The sequence continues at coordinate 25,731 of NZ_SOFK01000044.1, forward strand.
AGCACGGGCCACTGACGCTGACCAGCGTTCGACCGCATTCGGGCGTCGGCCCGACCACCGGTGCTGCCAGACTACGAGAGGAGGCGAGAGTATGACAACGCACTTTTCCGGTGAGGCGCTGCAGTTCCTGCGCGAGTTGGAAGGACACAACGACCGGGGCTGGTTCGAGGAACACAAGCCGGCGTACCTGAGCGAGGTCAGGGAGCCGATGCTCGACCTGGTCGACCGGGTCAACGAGTCCCTCGCGGGATTCGCGCCCGGGCACGTGCGGCCGCCGCAGAAGGCGATCATGCGCATTTACCGCGACGTGCGGTTCTCGAAGGACAAGTCCCCGTACAAGACGAACGTCGCCGCGTCCTGGCCTCTCGGGGGTTCGGAGAAGACCGGTGCCGGTTACTTCCTCAGCGTCTCCGGCCACGAGGTCCTGGTCGCGGGCGGCAGCTATGCGCCCTCCCCCGAGCAGCTCACGGCGATTCGCGACCACATCGTCGCGCACCACGGGGAGCTTCGCGCCCTGCTCGCCGATCCCCGGCTCACGGGCATGTTCGACCACGCCGACGGCAATCCGCTGGTGCGTCCGCCGCGCGGATACCCCGTCGATCACCCCGCGGTCGACCTCTTGCGCCGCCGCCAGTGGGCCGCCTTCGCGACCCTGCCGGCATCGGTGGCCGAAACGGATGCTTTCCTCACGCTCGTGATCGAACGTTTCGAGGCGCTGACACCCCTGATCGACTTCCTGAACGTGCCTCTGGCCACGCTCCGCCTCGAGCAGCGGCGCTGACCGGGGCCGCGCCGCTTCGACCGGGCGCCCGGCGGATGCCGCTACGAACCGTCGTAGGCGGCCTCGAGCACACGGATCTCGATCTTCGTCATCGCCAGCACGGCCTGCAGCACCCGACCGGCCCCGACCGCATCGGGTCTACCGTGCCGAGTCGCTCGCGGCGGGCGCGAGCACCTGCCAGCCGTGCGGCGCGATCGTGACACGCGGCCCCAGCGGCGCCGGCGTGCCCCCCGGCAGGAGCTGGGTCAGCCCCGAGCGGCCCAGGTCGACGCCGCACGGCTGGTCGCCGAGGTTGAGCGCGACGACGAGCGTGTCGTCACCGGCCCGCGCCTCGTAGACGAGGTGGTCGGCCCCGCTGTCCAGGATGCGGGTTCGGGCCTCGTGCAGCCACGGATGCCGCCGGCGCAGCCCGATCAGGTCCTGGTGCAGCCGGTAGACCGTGCGTTCGGTGTCGGTGAGCGCCGGAGGGCCGTCCGCCGGGAACTCCGGCCGGATCGCGTCGTCGCCGCCGTACTCCTCGGTCTTCAGGCCCGCGTAGCCGTATTCGTCCCCCGCGTAGATCGACGGGGTTCCTCCGGTCGTGAAGAGCACGGCGAGCGCGTGGGCGAGGTGCCGCGGATCCTCGAGGCGGGTCGAGATCCGGGTGACGTCGTGGTTGCCGACGAAGGTCGCCGGGGTGAAGCTGTCGAGGAAGCCGTTGTGCCTACCGAGCGACCAGGCCAGCTCGTGCGGGTTGTGATCGTTGAGGCTGCTCCAGATCGCCTTCCAGAGCTCGTACTGCGTGACGGAGTCGAGGGTGGCCGCCGAGACGATCGCCGGGTAGTCGCCGTGGATGACCTCGCCGAGGAACCACGCCTGCGCGTGGCGTTCCCGCACCCGCGGCAGGACCCCGGCCCAGAATTCGGCGGGGACCGCGTATGCGGCGTCGAGCCGCCAGCCGTCCGCGCCGCGGTCGAGCCAGTGCTCGAGGACGCCGGTCACGTAGTCGGCGACCTCCGGGTTGCCGTGGTCGAGACTGATGAGCCCAGGATGCCCCTCGAAGGTTCCGAAACCGGCCTCGCCTCCCGGGAGGCCGGTCCGGGTTCCCGCCTGGAACCAGGCGGCCGCGGCACTTCCGGGGCCCTGCTCGATCGCCTCACGGTAGCGCGGGAAATCCGGGCCGACGTGGTTGAACACCCCGTCGAGGAGCACGCGCAGCCCGCGGGCGTGCGCTTCGGCGACGAGGGTGTCGAAGTCGGCCTCATCGCCGAGGCGCGGGTCGATACGGTAGTAGTCGCTCGTGTCGTAGCCGTGGCTCGTCGAGGCGAAGACCGGGCCGAGGGCAACGCCCGATGCGCCGAGCTCGATCGCATGGTCGAGCCAGGCCACGATCCGCAGCAGGCGGTGCTCGCCGGCACCGGGAACGGGTTCGCCAGGGGCGATCGGGTAGCTACCGACGAAACCGAGCGGGTACAGCTGCCACCAGATCGCGTGGCGCACCCAGTCGGGTTCGACTCGCCCGGCGGCATCCGTGTTGCTGATCATCATGTCTCTCAGCTTTGCACCCCCCCGGGGCGGCGTCGCACCGGTGGCCTAGGGTGTTGAGCATGTCCGACGAGACCGAGATCCTGCGCCTGACCGCCTTCGCCGCCGAGCCCACCGGTGGCAACCCGTCCGGTGTCGTGCTCGACGCGAGCACGCTCCCCGACGCCGAGATGCAGCGGATCGCGGCGGCGCTCGGATACGCGGAAACCGCGTTCCTGACCCGGCCGCCGACCCCGCAGGACCCGGGAAGAGCGGGCATCCGTTACTTCTCCCCCACGGCGGAAGTGCCGTTCTGCGGTCACGCGACGATCGCGACCGCCGTTGCGCTCGCCGGCCGCGGTGACGCAGAATCCTTCGTGTTCGAGACGAAGATCGGGGAGGTGAGGATCGCCACCCGGCGCACCGCTGACGGGATCGTGGCCTCGTTCACGAGTGTCGAGCCGCGGGTGGAGCCGATCGGGGCATCGGTGCTCGAGCACCTGCTGCGGCTGCTCGGCGTCGACACCGCCGACCTGCACCCGGACTACCCGCCCCGGCTCGCCTTCGCGGGCAACGTGCACCCCGTGCTCGTCTTCGCGGAGACGGCGACCTTCGACGGCTTCCGGTTCGACCCTGCCCAGGTGCGTGCCCTGATGGACGCAGAGGGCTGGGCGGGCACCGTGACGACCCTCCGCGTGCTGGGGCCGCTCGAGTTCGAGGCGCGGAACCTCTTCCCGGTCGGGACCATGACCGAGGACCCGGCGACGGGCTCTGCGGCGGCCTCCGTCGGCGGCTACCTCCGGGCGCTGCGCCTCGTCGACGCCCCGGCGCGAGTGTTGATCCACCAGGGCCGTCACGTCGGCCGCCCGAGCCTGCTCACCGTCGATATCCCCGAGACCGGCGGCATCGTGGTGTCCGGGACAGCCTCGGTCATCTCCTGAACCCGATCTCCTCGACCCCGTCTCGGACCTTCGGACGGGGCGTCCGGGTTACCGTGGAAAGACCGCACCTCATCCCGGGAGAAGAACCATGAAACCAGCGCTCAACAAGGACACGCAGCTGTGCATCTCGCTCGCGGCCCGCCCGAGCAACATCGGCACCCGTTTCCACAACTACCTCTACGACGAGCTCGGCCTCGACTTCATCTACAAGGCATTCACGACAACCGACATCACCGCGGCGATCGGCGGCGTGCGGGCGCTCGGCATCCGCGGCTGCTCCGTGTCGATGCCCTTCAAAGAGGACGTCATCGCGCTCGTCGACGAGATGGATGCCTCCGCGACCGCCATCCGCTCGGTGAACACCATCGTCAACGACAACGGGGTCCTGAAGGCGTCGAACACCGACTACCTGGCCATTGCCGAACTCATCGCCGAGCACGGCATCGATCCGGGCACACCGTTCCTGCTCCGAGGGAGCGGTGGAATGGCGAAGGCCGTCGGTGCGGCCTTCCGGGACGCCGGTTTCTCCGACGGAACCATCATCGCCCGCAACGAGACCAGCGGTCGCCTGCTCGCTGACGAGCTCGGCTACCGGTGGCTGCCGGACCCGGGAGCCGAGACCGCACCGCTGATCGTCAACGTGACCCCGATCGGGATGAGCGGTGGCGCAGAGTCCGAGAGCCTCGCATACCCGCTCGGCACCGTCGACGCGGCCACGACCGTCTTCGATGTGGTCGCCCTTCCGGCGGAAACGCCCCTGATCCGCGCGGCGCGTGCGGCCGGGAAGCGGGTCGTGACCGGGGCCGAGGTCATCGCGCTGCAGGCCGCTCACCAGTTCGAGCTGTACACCGGGGTGCGGCCGACCCCGGAGCAGGTGCTCGCGGCATCCGCTTTCTCGCGTCAGTAGAGGGCGGCACCGGTGGGAGGCCGTCTCAATACAGGAATTCGGCGTCGAAGGAATCAAGGTCGACCCTGACGCCGTTCAGGGTGCGCTCGAACTCCTGCTGCACGCCGATCCGCAGGTTGCCCGAGTCATTCCAGCCGCCGTACGGCACCGGTTCGGGTGCGAGGACGTCGGCAGTCCAGCTCGGATAGTCGAGGGGACCGGTTGCGGTGTCCCACAGGGCGACGTCGGAGAATTCGGTCGTTTCTCCCATCAGGAGCGGCCACATCGCCGCTCCGCTATAGACGACCGGGCGCACTCCGAGCTCCTGCACCCCCGTGATCATGTCCCGGGTGAGGGGCGGGCTGCCGGTCTCGATGTCGAGGGCGAAGAACTGGAGCCGGGTGCTGTACGGACCCGTCGCAGCGATGCCGGCCTGCCAGCAGGCGGGATTGCGGGTGTATGCGGCGACCTTCAGCCCGGCGTCGAGGGCCATCTGCAGTTGCGGCTGGGCGTGGGCCGCGGGGGTGCAGGTGCCCCAGTCGGTCGACGCCAGAATGTAGAGCCGGAATCCCTCGGCATAGGCTGCGGTGAACCACGCCGGGTCGGTGACGACCTGGTCGGAGTCGAGGGCCTTCACCGAGGACACTGCCGCGGCAGCGGGGACTGTCTCTGACACGGAGTGCGCGGCAGCGGCAGCGGTTGCTACTGTCCGGACCTCCGCCTCGGCGCGCGGCGCGGCCGCCGTGACACCCGCGACGATGAGCGCCGCCGCCAGGATGCCGACGCCGGCTCGCCTTCCGATCCGACCCGGTCGCACTATCGAGGCCTGCGTAATCCTGCCCATTCGTCACTCCACGTTCGGGTCGCGCGAGGTTTGAGCTTCCACTTTCGGCATCCAGTGTGCTGCGCCCCCGCGGGCCACGGAAGTCCGTCCCGGCGATTTCCCAGCCTCGAGCGAAGCGCTGTTTCCGTCCGACGGCCCGGTCGCCTCAGGAGGACGGCGCCGTGAAGTCAAGGTCGGCAGTGGTCACCGTGCCCGCTGTCCGCCCGGGGGCCGTGTGGTATTCCCAGTACAGGTTGGTGTGGGCGATCACCAGGTCCGGCGGCGGCGCACCAAAGCCGCTCAGGTCCTCGGTGGTGTGGGCATCACTGACGAGGATGGCGTCGTAGCCGCGGACGATCGCGCCGTGGAGCGTCGACCGGATGCACTCATCCGTTTGCGCACCGGCGATCACAAGACCGCCGATGCCGCGTTCGGCGAGCACGGACTCGAGGTCGGTGTCCTCGAAGGCGTCGGCGTACGCCTTGTGCACGAGCGGTTCCGCCTCGAGGCGCACGAGTTCGGGTACGAGCTGCCAGGAAGCACTCCCCTGCGGCTGGTCGTCGTTGTGGTGCTGCACCCAGATGAGGTCGACGCCGGCGGCTCGCGCCTTGTCGACGACGGTGCTGACGTTCCCGACGATCGCGTCCCGATCGTAGGCGTCTTTCACGAAACCGGTCTGGACGTCGATGACGAGCAGAGCGGTGTTCGGCCGGTTGTCGAGGGTGGTCACGATTCCTCCTCAGAAGCTGTCGGACGGTGTCACGAGGCCACGCTACGCCGCGGCGCCGTTCGCCGCGAGTGGCTGTCGCTCCTTGATACAGTGACGACCATGGACATGCGACTGGAGCTTGTGCCGTTGCCCGTTGCGGACGTCGAACGGAGCAAGGCCTTCTACGTGGATGTTGTCGGCTTCCACCTGGATCACGATGTGCAGCCAGGCAACGGAATGCGGATCGTGCAGCTGACCCCTCCGGGCTCGGCGTGCTCCGTGGTCATCGGGACCGGCATGGGGAATGGACCTGAGCACGGCACGGTCAAGAACCTGCACCTGGTCGTCTCCGACATCGGCGCAGCACGGGACGAACTCGTGAACCGTGGCCTGCAGATCACCGAGATCCACGACATGGGTGGCGTCAAGTACGCGTACTTCAGCGATCCTGACGGCAACTCCTGGGCGCTTCAGGAAATCGGCCGGTACGCGAAGCCTGCCTGACGCGCACCCGAACCCGCTTCGTACCAGCTCGTGGAGCTTCCCAGGCTGATCTCGTGATCCACGCCGAAAGGAAGCACCATGAAGGCCTTTGTCATCACCGCGCCCGGGGAAGCATCCGTGCAGGATGTCGCCCCGCCGGTTGCGGGGCCCGGCCAGGTCGTCGTCGATGTCGCGAGAGTCGGCGTCTGCGGAACCGACGTCGAGTTCTTCACCGGCGAGATGCAGTACCTGCACGACGGCAAGGCCCGGTACCCGATGCGGATCGGCCATGAGTGGACAGGGACCGTGACCGCGCTCGGCGCAGGCGTCGACCGGCGGTGGCTCGGTCGCCGGGTCACCGGTGACACCATGCTCGGCTGCGGGGTGTGCCGTCGGTGTCTCCGCGGCCTGCAGCATGTCTGCGAGTTCCGCTTCGAGGTCGGCATCCTCGGCGGCTTCCCCGGTGCCCTCGCCGAACAGCTCGCGGTGCCCGCCACCTCGCTGTTCGAGCTGCCCGACACCGCCGACGACGTGCTCGGCGCGCTCGTCGAACCGGGCGGTAACGCGCTGCGTTCCGTTCGGGGTGCAGCACTGGAACCCGGCGACCGGGCGCTCGTCCTCGGAGCGGGCACGATCGGTCTGCTCATCGCCTTGTTCGCCCGGCAGCAGGGTGCAGAGGTGCACGTGATGGGACGGTCCGCGCGCTCACTGGACTACGCCAGGAGCCTCGGCTTCGACGGAGTCTGGACCGACGCCGACCTGCCGGAGTCGCCCTTCGACGCCGTCATCGACGCCTCCAACGCGGCCGCCCTGCCCGCCCGCGCCCTCGACCTGGTCGAGCCGGGGAAGCGCGTGGTCTACGTCGGTCTCGCCGGCAGCCCGAGCCTGATCGACACCCGAACCCTCGCTCTCAAGGACGTGACGGCGGTCGGCATCCTGAGCGCCTCCCCGGGGCTCAGGGGCACGATCGACCTCTACGCGAGCGGTGCCGTCGACCCGCGCCCGCTCGTCGCCGCGACGGTCGGGCTCAGCGGTGTGCGAGAGATCCTGGCCGGGCATCGCCCCGCCGGCGCCGGCCTCGGTCCCAAACTGCACGTCGACCCCCGGCTCGCCTGACGTCGTTCCCGACAACGCCGCCAAAAACGACACCGCCCCGCACTGCACCGATTCGATTCGATTCGACGGAGCGTCTCCCGCGCCGGCGTTCGCGAGAGTGCGCTTTCGGCCGTTGAATCGCAGGCAAAGTCAAGCGGCCTTCAGGGCCACACGTGCACTCTCGCGGCACGGCGGGGCGAGCGGATGCGGGGCGACGCGGGAATGTGGAGCGGTGCAGGTCAGGCGAGCAGCTTCTCGAAGCAGAACGAGTGCGGGATCGCCTCGATGTACGGTTCGTAGATCGGGATCGGCGTGTAGCCGATCTTCTCGTAGAGGGCGACCGCATCCGGTTGCTTGCTGCCGGTCTGCAGGATGAGCCGCGGCACGCCGGCGGCACGGGCGATGCGCTCGAGCTCGTTCATCAGGGCACGGCCGACCCCGCGCCCGCGCTGGTCGTCGGAGACGATCACGCGCTTGACCTCCCAGTCGCCATCATGGGTGCGCAGGGCCGCGTGGGCGATGGGGGTGCCGTCGCCGTCGACCACGAGCACGGTCGCGAGAATGTCGGCGGGGTCGATCCTGAGCGCCGCGGTCACGGCGTCATCGAGTTCGGGGCTGCCAGGGCCGGCGTAGCGCGCGGTCATCTCCACGTCCATCCGCGCGCGCAGCACGGCGGCGCGCGGGTCGTCCCACTCGACCCGCTCGAAACGGAACAGGCGTTCGGTACTGCCACTCATCGTCGGGTCCTTCGTCTGCGTGTGCTCGGGTGTGTGCAGTGCGATCTCTGCAATCGCACAGCCTACCGACCCGGGGGCGGATGCCGCCGCGTCCACCCCCCGGGGCATGGCCGGGGCGGATGCCGTCAGGTCCACCTCCGGGGCATGGCCGGGCCGGGACAGGCGAGGTTAGACGCTCGCGGCGAGGCCCTCCGCGAGCGGCGTCGTCGGCCGTCCGATCAGGCGGGCCAGGTCGCCGCTCGTCTCGCCGAGCAGCCCGTCGCGGATGTTGGCGTCGAGACCGACGACGAAGCCCACCGTGCCCTCGTCGAGGCCGAAGGACGCGAGCAGCTCCGCGTGTGCTGCGGGTGTCAGGTTCCGGAAGGCCACCGATGAGTCGATGAGGGTTCCGATCGTGGCTGCGAGTTCGGCGAAGTCCCAGGCGTGGTCGCCCGAGAGCTCGAGGGTCTTGCCCGCGAGCGAGTCGTCGAGGATGGCCGCGGCCGCGGCATCCGCATAGTCGGCCCGGCTCGCGCTCGCGACCCGGCCGTCGCCGACGCTCGCGACGATCTCGCCGGCCTGGCGTGCCTTCTCGATTTCACCGGTGTAGTTCTCGGTGTACCAACCGTTGCGCAGGATGGTGAAGGGGACCCCCGAGGCGATCAGGAACTCCTCGGTCGCCTTGTGCTCCGGGGCCAGCAGGAGCGCGGAGGTCGTGGCCTTCGGGGCGCTCGTGTAGACGATGCGCCCGACGCCGGCGGCCTGGGCGGCCGCGATCACGGCGGTGTGCTGCGGCACGCGCTGGCCGACCTCGCTGCCGGAGACGAGCATCAGCACGTCGCCCGGTTCGACGACGGCGGTCACGGTCTCGGGGTTGCCGTAGTCGAGGACTGCGGTGCGCACGCCGAGTGCGGCGAGAGCGGACAGCTTGTCGACCTTGCGGGCTGTCGCGACGATGCTCTCCGGGGCCGCGCCGCGGGCGAGGAGGGATTCGACGATGAGGTGGCCGAGGTGACCAGAGGTGGCGGTGACGATGTATGACATGTGTTGTCCTTTCGGTGGCGTGTCAGAGTCAACCACGGGACGGTCGAGTACCTTCCCGCGCACAGGTACCCACCTTTAGGTAAGCTACCTGCATGAAGGTTAGTTTCGACGTCTCGCGGGCGCGTCCCGGCGCCGTCGCCGGCGTCTACCCGGCCAAATGCGCCACGCGCACCGTGCTCGACCACGTCACGAGCAAGTGGGGCGTGCTCATCCTGCTCGCCCTGCAGCAGGACTCGCTCCGCTGGGGCGAGCTCCGGCGGTCCATCGAGGGCATCAGCGAGAAGATGCTCGCATCGACCCTGCGCACCCTCGAGTCAGACGGCTTCGTGAACCGGGAGGCGCAGGCGACGATCCCGCCGCGCGTCGACTATGAACTGACGGCCAGGGGCCACGAGCTCGCCGACCGCCTCGTCCCCCTGATGGACTGGATCGCGGACAACGCCGACGAGATCACCGGCACGCCCGCTTTCCCTGGCGCGAAAGCGGGTGAATCGTCGTTCTGAGCGCGACAGAACGACGATTCACCCGCTTTCGCGGGCGGCGCGGGCGCTTGTGGTCAGATGGTGGTACTGACGATCGAGGGCGCGAGTGAGGGAACGCACCTGCTTCATCTGCTCTTCATCCGCGCGGCATTGGCGCTCCCGCTCGAAGTCATCCTTGCAGCCCGTACCGTAGGCGAGGGAGATCGCTCGCAGCGCCCTGCCGCTCCGTTCTGCAGCGAGGAGCGCGGCCAGCCGTTCCGATTCCGCGGCAAGGGATGCCCGCTCTGCTACGAGACGTTCGAGTCGGGGATCCATATGCGCGCCTTTGCTCACGGGGAAGTCAACGGTCATCAGAGCCCGCCGACTTCAAATGATTATAGAGAGTGGATTCTCGATACAGGCCACGAACTGCGCCATCCATTCGGCGGCCACCGCACCGTCGACCACACGGTGATCGGCCGAGAGGGTGACGGTCATCACGCTGCCGACCGAGAGCTGTCCCGCGTCGACGACCGGCCGTTGTTTCGCGGCGCCGACGGCGAGAATGCCGGACTGGGGCGGGTTCAGGATGGCCGAGAACTGGTCGACCGCGAACATGCCGAGATTCGAGACGGCAAAGCTGCCGCCCTCGAGTTCCTCTTGCCTCAGCTTCCCCTTCCGCGCCCGTCCGGCGAGGTCGGCGACCCTCTCGCTGATGCTCGTCAGCGTGAGGCCTTCGACGCCACGCAGGACCGGAGTGAGCAGTCCTGTTTCGGTGGACACCGCCACCGAGAGATCGACGTGCTCGAATCGTCTCGTAGCGGTCTCGGTCCAGATCACGTTCGCCGCGGGCACCCGGACGAGCGCTACCGCGACGGCCTTGACCACAAAGTCGTTGACCGAGATCTTCCGCGGCGACGTCGCGTTGATCTCGCCGCGGAGGGTGAGGAGGCGCTCGACGCGGCAGTCCGCCGTGATGTAGAAGTGTGGAACCGTCGACTTGCTCTCGGTCAGGCGGCGCGCGATCGCCCGTCGCATCCCCGTGTGGGGAACATCGGTGAACCCGGAGGCGTCGACCACGGATGTGCCGGTGGTGCGGGCCGAGGGTGCCGCTGGAACGGACACCGCAGGAGACGCCACAGGCATGACGGGCTCGGGCCGGGACTCGGCTGCAGTCACGGGCGCGGGCTTGAGGGTGTCGAGGTCTCGGCGCACGATCCGCCCGTTCGGGCCACTGCCGACGACGCGGGATAGGTCGAGCGCGCGTTCCCTGGCGATGCGGCGCACGAGCGGACTGGCGAATTGACGCTGGCCGCTGGCTGCGGCGAGCGGTACCTGCGCCCCGTCCGGGGCCGATTCGACCGGGACCACTCCGACCGGCGTCGCCGCCTCCGCGGCCGCCGTCACCGGGGTCGCAGGCCCTGCCTGCTCCGGGACGTCCCCGGCGAGGAAGGCATCGATGTCCGACTCCGCCTCACCGACGGCGGCGATCACGCCGATCGGCACGCCCACTTCGACGGGCACGCCCTCGGGGACGATGACGCGCGCGAGCACACCTTCCGTCTCGGCGCGGTACTCGACGACCGCCTTCTCCGTTTCGATCTCGGCGAGCGGCTGGCCGATCGCCACAGTGTCGCCCACCTTCACCAGCCAGGTCTGGATGGCGGCTTCTGCGGCATTGGCGAGCACCTCCGGCATGCGCACGAGCGTTGCCATCAGCGGGTTCCCAGACCGAGCTTGATGATCTCGAGGCCGGCGACGACGTCCTCGGTGCGCGCAATGGCCGCCCGCTCGAGCACGCGTGAGATGCTCGGGCTTGCCTCGCCGCCGGTCACGCGTTCGACCGGCTGGTCGAGGTAGTCGAAGAACCGGCGTTGGATCTCATCGGACAGCCAGGCACCATACGACGTGCCGCGGGCCCCCTGTTCGACGATGAGCACGCTGTTGGTCTTGCGGATGCTCGTGCCGATGGTCTCCCAGTCGATCGAGGCCCGGTCGAGCCAGCGCAAGTCGACGACGTCGGCGCTCATGCCGGTCAGTTCGACGGCCTCGAGGGAGTGCTTGACCATGGACAGGTAGCTGATCACGGTGACGTCGGTGCCTTCACGGCGCAGGGCCGCCTTCCCCAGCGGGATGAAGTAGTCGAGGTCGCCGGCGGGCACGTCACCGCTGTCGGCATAGAGGTCGACATGCTCGATGACGAGCACCGGGTCCTGCAGGGCCAAAGCGGTGTTCATCAGGCCGATGTAGTCAGCCGCCGATGACGGTGCGACGATCCGCCAGCCGGGGCTCGTCGCGAAGATGCCCGCGGGGTCCATCAGGTGCTGCGAGCCGTAGCCGCTTCCCATCGCGACCTTCGTGCGCAGCACGAGGGGCACCGGATTCTCGCCGCCGAACATGTGCCGCGCCTTGCCGATCTGGTTGAAGACCTGGTCGGCGGCCACCCACATGAAGTCCGGATACATGAATTCAACGACCGGGCGGTAGCGCCCGTCGAGCGCCATCCCGCCGCCGAGGCCGGCGAACGCGTTCTCGCTGATCGGCGTGCCGAGCACACGGCCCTCGAACTTCTTCGCAAGCCCCTTGGTGGCGCCGTTCGTGCCGCCGTTGAGGCGGTGCACGTCTTCGCCGAGCACGACGATCCGTGCGTCCTCTGCCATGCGGCGGTCCATCACGCCGGCGACGGCGTCGACGAACTTCTTTGTTTCGAGCTCGCCCCGGTATTCGGTCGGCTCGAGCGTGCGCAGTCCGGTCAGTTCGCTCGCGTCGCCCCGCACCCCGACATTGACGAAGTCGACGTCGGGCCAGAGCTCCGGCCGGATCCGGCGCTTCCCCGCCGACTCCGGGTCGGCCTCGAGCAGCTGGGCCACTGCATCCCGCATCGCGGACAGGGCCTGCTCGCGCACCGCGGCGATGCCGGCCGTGTCGATCTGGCCGAGCGCGATCATTTCGCGGGCGACCCGGTCCAGCGGGTCACGGGCCCGCCAGGCCGCCTCTTCCTCCTTGGTCCGGTAGCCGAAGGCGCTGCCCGGGTACGGTCCGTTCTGGTGGAAGAAGCGGTAGACCTCGACCTCGACGACAGCGGGTCCCTGGCCGGACCGCATCACCTGCTCGGCCTCCTTCGTCGCCAGGTGCACGGCGAGCGGGTCCATACCGTCGACGCGCCAGCTGGGAATGCCGAACCCGAGCGCGCGGGCAGAGAGCCGAGGCTCACCGGTCGACTCGGCCACCGTGGTCGACACAGCGTAGAGGTTGTTCTCGATGAAGAAGGCAAGCGGCAGCTTCCACGCCGAAGCGAGGTTCATCGTTTCAAGGACCGAGCCGATGTTGGTCGCGCCGTCCCCGAAGTAGCTCACCGTGACATCCGTCGTTCCCGCGTGCTTCTGGGCCCAGGCGTTGCCGGCCGCGAGCGGAACCCCGCCGCCGACGATCGCGTTGGTGCCGAGCGCGCCGGCCTCGAACCACTGCAGGTGCATCGAGCCGCCGCGGCCCCGGCAGTAGCCCTGGGCGAGCCCGAGAATCTCGGCGAGGGTGCGCTGCAGCACGGTCTGAATGTCCGCGGTCACGAGCGCCGCGGGGTCGAGGGCGCCGCCGGAGACATGGTTGATCGCCTTGGCGAGGAACTGGTGGTGCCCTCGGTGCGAGCCGTTGATCGCATCCGTCGACCCGAGGCCGACGATCGAGCCGACCGCCCCGCCCTCCTGGCCGATGCTGGAGTGCGCTGGCCCGTGCACGAGGCCCTCGCCGGCGAGTTCGAGCACGGTTTCTTCGAAGGCACGGATGAGATGCAGCTGGCCGAGCATGGTGGCCAGGAGTGCCGGGTCCGCACTCGCCCAGTCCTGCGCCGTGGTGCTGAGTTCGATCCACGGGGCCAGGGGATCCAAACGTCGTCGTTCAGGCATGTGCCGGTCTCCATTGGTCGTGTCGATCGCGGGGATCGACTACATGTGACCAACACTGTATCGTTGATTGAATCCAATGCCAAGGATTGTCCGCAATATCTCCGATCTGGATGCACGGATTTCGGGTCTTTGGATACAATGAGAGAAATCAACGACGAACGAAGGAGTTCTCGATGGTCCACGGCATCCCGGGTCTGCGCGGCACGGAACACATCGGTTTCACGGTTCCCGACCTCGACGAGGCCGAGCGGTTCCTGGTCGACGTGATCGGCTGCGAGCTCGTCTACGCGCTCGGGCCGTTCGCCCACCCCGACGACGAGTGGATGCTCGAGCACCTCGGCGTGCACCCGCGCACGGTGATGCGCGAACTCCGATTCTTCCGATGCGGTCACGGGCCGAACTTCGAGGTCTTCCAGTACGAGCCGGCGGATGGCGCTGCTCCCGAACCGAGGAACAGCGACATCGGCGGGCATCACCTGGCGTTCTACGTGGACGACTTCGATGCCGCCCTCGAGCACCTGCAGGAGCACGGTGTGGAGATCATGGGCGCACCGACGTCGAGCTCCAGCTGGAGCACCGGCCAGCGCTGGGTCTACTTCCGCAGCCCCTGGGGCATGCAGTTCGAGCTCGTGAGCTACCCGGACGGCAAGGCCTACGAAAAGGATGCTGCCACTAAACTGTGGCATCCGGCCCACCCCGCCGAATGACCGACACCACCGACCGGACGGACCCCATGGCCAGCGCCCCCAGCCGCGACGGCAGCGCCGGCAGCCGTATCGCCACGCGATTGCGGGACGAGATCCTGTCCGGCGCATACGCCCCCGGCACCCGGATCCGCCAGGAGGACGTCGCCGAACAGTTCGGCGCGAGCCGGCTCCCCGTTCGCGAGGCGCTGCGCATCCTGGAATCCGATGGCCTCGTCACCCTCGTCGCGAACACCGGCGCCTGGGTCTCCCACCTGAGCCTCGCGGAGTGCGAGGAGATGTACCAGATCCGCGAGCGCATCGAACCCCTGCTGCTGCGCTACAGCCTGCCCAATCTGTCGCCGGAGACCCTCGGCCGCCTGCAGGAACTCGCCGATGAAATGCAGGCCGGCACGGACGTCGAAACGTTCCTGCGCCTCGACCGCGAGTTCCACCTGCTCTCCTACTCCGGCGCCGTGACGTCCATCCTGGGCGAGACCATCCACCGGTTATGGAACTCGACCCAGCACTATCGACGCGCTTTCACGACCCTGATCGGGCCCGATGTCAACCGCGCCGTCCACTACGAACACCAGTTGCTCGTCGGGGCGCTGAGGCGCGGCGACGGCGACGAGGCCGAGCGGATGCTGGCCGGCCACATCCGCCGCACCAGGCTCGAGCTGTCCACGCATCCGGCGCTCTTCGCCCAGTAGGCGGCCACTCGGGGCGCGGCATCACGAGCCGGCGCGCACGAGCACCTTGACCTGGTCGCCGGTCGGTGACAGCAGCGTGTCGAAGCCCTGGGCCACGACATCCTTCATCGCGATCTGGGCTGTCACGACCTTCTCCACCGGGTACCGACCCCTGTCGATCAGGTCGATGATGCGCGGCCAGTCGGTGACCGGGAAGCACCAGGTGCCCGAGATCGTGATGTCGTGCTCGGAGATGACCATCGGGTCGATGGCCGCAGCCTTCGTGTGCAGCCCGGTCTGGGAGATCCTCCCGGCAGAACGCACCGAGGCGATCGCCGCCTGCAGCGCCCGCTCGTTCCCCGAGCATTCGATCACCGCGTCGACACCGATACCGTCTGTCCGGTCGCGAAGCCAGCCCGGCACGTCGACGGCGGTCGGGTCGAGCACCACTCCGACGTCGAAGCTGCGCACGAGCGCCGCGCGCACCGGATTGACCTCCGAGACGAAGACGTTCGCCCCGAGCGAGGCTGCGTAGAGCGACGCGAGGGCGCCGATCGGACCGGCCCCGGTGATGAGCACGTTGTCGCCGGGGCGCACACGGGCGGTGTCCACCCCGTACGCCGCGACAGCGCCCGGTTCGACGACGGCGCCCTGCAGGTCGGACACGCCGTCGGGGAGCACTGTGACGTTCGCGGCGGGCACGATGGCGAGGTCGGCGATGCCGCCCCACTGGTAGCTGAGCCCGACGGCGGCCATGGTGCGGCAGAGGTGGTTCAGTCCCCTGCGGCAGAAGTAGCAGTGCCCGCAGGACAGCAGCGGCATCACCGACACCCGCTCGCCCGGCCGCACCGCGGTCACCCCGTCGCCGACCTCGACCACTTCGGCCGAGAATTCGTGGCCCAGAATCTGCGAGCCGCACGCCCGGGTGAGCGGATGCGGCTCCCGCGGAATCACGATCGGGCCCTGGGCGTATTCGTGCAGGTCGGTGCCGCAGATGCCGCACCACAACGGCCTGACCAGGATTTCGCCTGCGCGGGGCGACTCGGGAGCCGTGACCTCCTCGACGCGGATGTCGCCGGCTCCGTGGAAGACGGCAGCCCTCATGGACGGGGGTCCAGCAGCTCGGCGCGGACGAACTCGAGTTCGCGGGTCACGTAGTCGGTGATGTCGCCGGTCTTGAGGTGCGCCGGGAGCACGTCCCAGGTATACGTCTCGATTTCCAGGTGGTCGGAGAGCGGTGTCTCACGGTGCATCTGCAGCGCCTGCTGCACGGCGAACCGCGTCGTGACGAACGGGCCGAGTTCCTCGAGGAAGACCGGAACGTGGAAGTGGGTGCGGATCTCGGTGGGCACCGGGTTCGCCTCGAACGCGTCGAGCGCGTCGCCGAGGGTGAGGTACTTCGTGACCGCACCGTCCTGGCGCATCGTCGTCTGGCTCAGGTAGATCGTGTCGGTGAAGACGCGCAGCTGGGGGACGAGTGCAGGGGTGAGGTCCCTGACCCAGAGCGCCGCCGCCTCCTGGAGCTTGAAGATCGGGATCCCGGCGTCGACGAGGCTGCGGAGCGATGCCGGAATATCCTCGAATCCGACGGACTGGTGGCCGATGTCGAAGACGATGCCGAGGTATCGGCGCATCGCACCTTCGGCCTCCGACAGGGGCAGCCCGGCGAGCCGGGCGAGCTCGGCGATGCCCTGCGGCGAGTAGACCCGCTCGGTGAAGAACGCGACGGTCTCCGCCGTGGTCTCCAGGAAGCACGCGGGCTCCGGCTCGAGGGCGAGCTTGACCCGCCGACCCGTGCGCGCCTCGAGCTCGACGAGGTGGGCGACGACCAGGAACAGGTTGGTGGTGAACCGGGCGACGTAGTCGTCGTCCGTGACATTCGGAGCGAACGCGAGCGGGGCCGTCTGGATGCTGGGGCTCACGTCCGCCGGAGCGATCTCCGCGAGGATGTCCGCGACCGAGTTCGTATACGCGACCCTGTCGTCGGTCGACCAGTCCGGTTCATAGACCCGTTCCATCACCAGATCGCCCTTGAACGGCCCATACGGGAACGCGTTCACCGTGTAGACGTACAGGTCGTTGTCGTCGAGGAACGTCCGGAGCTCTGCCCGTTCTCCGGGGCTTGCTGCGAGGGTCTTCGCCGAGTCGGCCGAGATGCGCAGTGAGACGCCGAAGCGCTGATCGGGCGAGACCCGGGCTTTGACGTCGGGGACGAAGGTGTGCAGGCTCTCCTTCATCTCCGCCCACGTGTCGCCCGCGTGCACGAGGGTGGAATATGACAGGTGGCCGAGGCCGCGTCCGAGATCCATGGAGGTCTGGTCCTTTTCCGCCGGTCATCCGGCTCACATCGTCGTGATATCAAGGAAGGGTGTCGTCGTCTAAGACGAGAGTGAACACCCGTTAAGTATTCCTTAACACACAGGCTACGACGTCTCCAGCATCGCTGTCAACCGAACGCCCGACGCGTGCCTTACGGAATTGAGCGGCTAAGCGTGCGCGCCGTGCACGAACCAGATTCCCTGGACGTCGATGCTTCCGGTGTTCTTCAGGCTGTGCGGGATCGAGGAATCGAAGCCGAGCGACTCGCCCGCATGCAGCGTGAATGCCTCGTCGCCGATCGTCACCTGCAACTCACCCGCGATGACATAGCCGTACTCGTAGCCGGCGTGGGAGACGGTGTCGCCCTCGTCCGTCGACGTGGCTCCCGGCGCGTAGACGATCTTCATGAAGTTGACGTCGCGCTCCGGCGTGGCGGCAAGACGTTCCCAGTTGACCCCTGCGGCCATGTTGAGCCGCGACCGATGAGAGGGATGCACCACGGAGACCCGGTTCGCATACTCGGACGGATGCCACGCCTCCGAGGGATTCGTCACGTCGCCCCGATTCAGGACTTCTTCGGGGTGGACTGCCGGAACTCCAGGGTCGAGGGCCGGCTTACTCTCGAAGAGGTCGTCGACGGACACGTTCAGCAACTGGGCGAAGGCATACAGGGTCGCGACGGACGGCTGTGACTTGCCGTTCTCGATCTGGGAGACGAAGGAGGGCGAAACGTCGACCTGTCTGGCCAGCTCGCGCAACGTCAGGCCGGCCTTGAGCCTGATGTCTTTCAGCCGAGACCCTAAATTGTCCATCATGTTCCTCTGTCACACATCAGCATGACGACGACGAGGACCTGCCTCGCATCATCATTGAAGCCCGGCTACACACCCCACGCTCCGAAAAAAAGGTGAGTACGGACAAATATACACAGGAAGAGCCCCGAATACCCCGCCACTAGGGCCAAATCGGCGGTTCTGGCGGTTCCGGCGCGGCTTGCCGGGAATTCCAATGTTAAGTATCATTGAACACCTCAGGACGGCGACAAGGAAGTCCCGTCCATCAGGAAAGGATCGACTTGTGACATCCCCCTCAACAGTTCCCCGGCGGCGCGCGCTCATCGTCGGAGCGACGGGCATCACGGGCCAGACGGTCGTGAAGCAGTTGGTCGACGCGGGCTGGGACGTGACCGGCCTCTCGAGGCGAGGCCACTCCGAGACGCCCGGCATCACCGCCGTGACGGCAGACCTCCTGGACCCCGAGTCCCTCGCCGCCGCGCTCACGGGCACCCGCCCGGAACTCGTCGTGATCACGGCGTGGGTGAAGCGGGATACCGAGACCGAGAACATCGAGGTCAACAGCGCCCTCGTGCGCAACGTGCTCGCGGCGCTCGAAGGCGAGAAGTCGGTCAGGCACGTGGCCCTGATGACCGGGCTCAAGCACTACCTCGGCCCGTTCGACAACTATGCGACCGGCGTCACCGCGGAGACCCCGTTCCACGAGGACGAGCCACGGCTGCCGCAGCCGAACTTCTACTACGCGCAGGAGGACGAGCTGTTCGGGTCCGCCGCCCGGAACGGCTTCACCTGGAGCGTGCACCGCGCACACACCGTCTTCGGGTTCGCAACGGACAACGCGATGAACATGGTGCTCACCCTCTCCGTCTACGCCGCGATCTGCAAGGAACTCGGGCTGACGTTCACCTTTCCCGGCTCAGCCACCCAGTGGAACGGCGTCACAGACGTCACCGACGTCGACCTGCTCGCCGAGCAGATCATCTGGGCGGGCACGCACCCGGAGGGTGCCAACGAAGCGTTCAACATCGCCAACGGCGACGTCTTCCGCTGGCGCTGGCTCTGGCCGCGGGTCGCCGCGATCTTCGATGTTCCCTGGGCCGGTTTCGAGGGCGAACCCCGCCCGTTGACCGCGCAGATGGCCGGCAAGGACGAGGTCTGGAGCGCCATCGCCGAACGGGAAGGACTCGTTGAAACGGACGTCACCCGCCTCGCTTCCTGGTGGCACACCGACAGCGACCTCGGCCGCAACATCGAGTGCTTCACCGACATGAACAAGAGCCGCCAAGCCGGGTTCCTGGGCTTCCGGTCCACGCCGGACAGCTTCCTCGACAAGGTGGAGCGGTACCGCGCGGCGAAGATCATCCCCTAGGCCGTTTCCCCCACCCCAACGACGGATGTCCCGGACAAGCAGCGCTCGTCCGGGACATCCGTCGTTCAGATCTGTTCGCTATGCGGGCAGCACGGCGTCGAATTCGATGTGCGCCTTGATCGTGGTCGCCGGGTGGTGCGCGGCCTCCAGGGCGCCCAGTGCGTCGGCGGCCCCGAACCTCTGGGTGACGAGCGGGCTCAGGTCGATTCCGGTGTGAGCGAGGAAGCGCAGGGTTTCCGGCCACACTCCGGGCGAGCCGACCGAACCGGTGATCTTGAGCTCCTTGGACTGGATGAGCCCGAGCTTCGCCGGCGCCTCGCGCCCGACGTCGATGCCGATGTAGGCGACCCGGCCCCGGAAGGCGGCGAGTTCGAGCGCCTGGGCCATGACGGCCGGCCGGCCGCTCGCCTCGACGACGACATCCGCTCCGCGCCCGTCCGTCTGCTCGTTCAGGAACTCGACGATATCGTCGGGGTGCACGGCGTGGCTGGCGCCGAGTCGCAGCGCGGCATCCCGGCGTTCTGGCGAAGGCTCTACGACGATCGTCACGGCGCCGAGGGCCGAGGCGGCCGCGGTGACGGCGAGTCCGATCGGTCCGGCACCGAGCACGACGAGGGTGTCGCTCGCGTTGACGTTCCCGACCCGCATCAGCGCGTAGTACGCGACGCTGAACGGCTCGACAAGAGCGCCGTTCGTGTACGACACGCTCGCGGGAAGCTTGTGCAGCCATTCGGGCCTGGCCACGAAGAACTCCGCGGCCGCACCGCTGATCGAGAACCCGAAGTGGTCCTCCCCGATGACACACTCGCCGACGACCCGATCGCCGGCCGCGAAGTCCTGCACCCGGTTTCCCACCGCGACCACCTCACCGGACCATTCGTGTCCGGGAATGATCGGGTACTCGAACGGGATGATGTACCGACCCTCGAGCAGGTCGATGTCGGAGTGGCAGACCCCGACGGATCGCGCGGCGACGAGCACTTCGTCGGCTCCGATCGCGGGGATGGGCAGCTCGTCAATCCGGGGAACATTCTGTTCCGCGAAGCGCAGCGCTTTCATATCGGGATTCCAATCGTGGGGACGGGAGAGGGTGCGCGAGGGGTGCGCGTCAGTGTGGATCGAGGTCAGCCGTGTGAATCGACGTCAGCGTGCGTTGACGAGGACCTTGACCTGGTCGCCGGTCGGCGAGAGCAGGGTTTCGAAGCCCTTCTCGACGACATCCGCCATGCTGATCTGGGCGCTCACGACCTTCTCGACCGGGTACCGGCCGCGGGCGATCAGGTCGATGATGCGCGGCCAGTCCGTGACGGGATAGCACCAGGTGCCTGCGAGGGTGATGTCGTGTTCGGAGAGGACCATGGGGTCGATGGCCGCCTGCCTGGTGTGCAGGCCGGTCTGCGAGATGCGCCCGGCCGAGCGCACCGAGGCGATGGCCGTCTGGAGGGCCCGTTCGTTGCCCGAGCACTCGATCACCGCGTCGACGCCGATTCCCTCGGTCTGGTCCTTGACCCAGGCGGCGACGTCGATCTTGGACGGATCGATCACCTCGCCCACGTCCAGGCTCCTCGCGAGCGCGACGCGGGTCGGATTGACCTCGGAGATGAACACGCGGGCACCGAGAGCCGAGGCGTAGAGCGAGGCGAGTGCGCCGATCGGACCGGCGCCGGTGATGAGCACGGTGTCCCCCGGCCGGACCTGCGCCGTGTCGACTCCGTAGGCGGCCACCGCTCCCGGCTCGACGAGGGCGCCCTGGAGGTCGGAGACGGAATCGGGCAGCACGCTCACGTGACTGGCCGGCACGACCGCGAGTTCCGAGATTCCTCCGGAGGCGAAGCTCAGGCCGACGCAGGCCATCGACTGGCACAGGTGGTTCAGGCCGCGGCGGCAGTAGTAGCAGCTGCCGCAGTACAGCAACGGCATCACGGACACCCGCTGGCCGACGCGCACCGACCGCACGCCGGAACCCACCTCGAGCACTTCCGCCGAGAACTCGTGCCCGAGAATCTGCGGGGCGGTGGCCCCGGTGAGCGGATGCGGGTGCGAGGGAATGACGATCGGCCCCATGGCGTACTCGTGGAGGTCTGTGCCGCAGATGCCGCACCAGTACGGCCGCAGCAGCACGTCGAGGCTGCCGAGGGGTGGCGGTCCGTCCACGTCTTCGATGCGGATGTCGTGCGCGCCGTGGAAAACTGCTGCCTTCATGCTGCCCCTTGTCGTGGATCGAAGAGTACCTTGCCCTCGAGCCGGCCCGTCGCGAGTCGCTCGAGCTGTTCGGCGAGGTCGTCAAGAGGTCGGACGGAGTCGAGAAGTTCGGTGCCCAGATTGGTCGTCGCCAGAATACCCAGAGCGGGGGCGAGGTCGGTGCCGCACACGTGCGCAAGCGTCGTCCGCACGGTGATCTCGCGCATGACGAGCGAATGGATGTCCACAGACTGCTCTGTCGACGGCAGCCCGACCTGGAGGATGGTTCCGCCCTTGCGCACCATCGCGAGGGCATTGTTCAGTTGTCCGGGCGCCCCGCTGGCCTCGATCACGACGTCGGCGCCGAACGGCCCGATGGCCTCGGCGACGCGGGCGGCGGCATCCGCACCTGCCTCGACGACCCGTGTCGCGCCGAGGCGACGGGCTCGCTCGAGCCGCGCCCCCGGGAAGTCGATCACGGTCACGTCGGCGGACACGAGCGATTTCAGCCCGGCGAGCACGAAGGAGCCGATCGCCCCCGCCCCGATCAGGACCACGCGGTCACCGTCACGCACCCCGGACCGACGGGCGGCGTGCAGGCCGACGGCGAGCGGCTGGGCGAGGCCAGCGAGGTCGATCGGGAGTCCCTCGGGAACGAGGACGAGGGTGCTCTCCGGGCAGGAGACGAACTCGGCCATACCGCCGTCGGTGTTGAGCCCCAGTGTGTAGTACCGGTCGCAGAGATTCGTGCGACCTTCCGCACACCGGTCGCAGACGCCGCAGGACACACCCGCACCGCTCGCGACGATGTCGCCGACGGAAAAGTGGCTCGA
This sequence comes from Cryobacterium sp. MDB2-A-1, assembly GCF_004402675.1. Classification (NCBI taxonomy): domain Bacteria; kingdom Bacillati; phylum Actinomycetota; class Actinomycetes; order Micrococcales; family Microbacteriaceae; genus Cryobacterium; species Cryobacterium sp. MDB2-A-1. The sequence continues at coordinate 47,946 of NZ_SOFK01000044.1, forward strand.
CTCGTCGACCTCGAGGACCTTCCCGACGAATTCGTGGCCGGGAATCATCGGGCCGGTCTGGCCGGTGACGGGGTGGCGGTGCTGCACCGGGAAGGTGAGCGGGCCGGCCTTCCACTCGGTGGCGTCCGTTCCGCACATGCCGCTGCGCAGCACCTCGAGCAGCGCTTCGCCCGGAGCCCGGACGGGCGGGGGCACCTCCTCGAGGCGGACATCGTGATCAGCGTGGTAGACCGCGGCGCGCATCGGCGCCCTACTCGGCTTCGCCGCGACCGGCGGCGGTGTTGAGGTGCGACTGGGAGTCGCGCACCAGGGACAACGGCCCCCCGACGCTGTAGTAGCGCTGGCCGGCAACGAGCAGGTCCTCTGCCGGGAACTTGGTGATCACCTGGCACCCCGTGGCGGTGACGACGACTTCTTCTTCGATGCGGGCCGCCCCGATGCCGTCGGCGGACGGCCAGTAGGTCTCGAGGGCGAAGACCATGCCCTCCACGAGCACCTCCGGGTGGTCGAGGGACACGAGCCGGGAGAAGATCGGCTTCTCCCAGATGGACAGGCCGACGCCGTGGCCGTACTGCAGGGCGAAGGCGGCTTCCTCGTCGGGGAAGCCGAATTCCTGGGCCGTCGGCCAGACCTTGACGATGTCGGCGGTGGTGGCCCCCGGGCGCACGAGCGCGATCGCCCTGTCCATGTACTGGCGGGCGATCTTGTAGGCGTCGTGCTGCGCCCGGCTCGCCGACCCGACCGCGAAGGTGCGGTAGTAGCAGGTGCGGTAGCCCTGGTAGCTGTGCAGGATGTCGAAGAAGGCGGGGTCGCCCGGCCGGATCAACCGGTCGGAGAAGACGTGCGGGTGCGGTGAGCAACGCTCCCCCGAGATGGCGTTCACGCCCTCGACGTACTCAGACCCCAGGTCGTAGAGCACCTTGGAAACCAGCCCGACGGCCTCGTTCTCACGCACGCCCGGCCTAAGGAATTCATACAGGGATTCGTACGCGGCATCCACCATCGACGCGGCCTGCGTGAGCAGCGCGATCTCGTCACCGGTCTTGACCGCCCGGGCGTTGAGGAACACCTGCTGGCCGTCGACGACGCGGATCCCCTCCTTCTGCAGGGCCATCAGGATGGGCAGCTCGATCACGTCGACGCCGAGCGGCTCGTTCTGCAGGCCGAACTTCTCCAGTTCGCGCTTGATCTTCTTGGCGACGCCCTCGGCGATCCCCGCGTCGGGGTGGAAGGCTCCGCGGAGGGTCGAGATTCCGGCGCGGGCACCGTTCTCGGCCCGCGGCCGGACCGCGCCGTGGTGCGGAGCGTGCGGGTCGGCATCCGCTTCGGCCGTCGTGGTCTGCAGCCAGGGGTTGTAGAGCTGGTGGTGCTTGGCCGCGGACCCGAAGTCCCAGACGATCGGGTCGCTGTGCCGGGTGAGCAGCGAGAAGCGGATGAGCTTGTCCATGGCCCAGGTGCCGATGTGGGTCGACGACATGTAGCGGATGTTGGAGAAGTCGAAGGCGAGCACGGCCCCGAGGTCCGAGCCGGACAACTCGCGCCGGAGCTTGGCGAGCCTGTCCGTGCGCAGGCGATCGAACTGGATGCGCTCCTCCCAGTCGACGGCGTTGGTTCCGAAAGTGGCTGTGGTCACGGTCGTGTCATTCCTTTGCTGAGTGTCGTGCAGAGTGTCGTGCAGAGTGCCGGAGGGCGGGCTGCCGGATCAGACGAGGTTCATGCCGCCCTCGACGGGGATGACCTGACCGGTGATGCAGTCGGAATCGCTCGCGGCGAGGAACACCGCTGTGGGCACGATGTCTTCGGGCGCGGCAGGCCGGCCCATCAGGATGTCGCCGGCCATCGAGTCGAAGCGGGAGTCGCCGGCCCCCATTTCGGCGAGCTCGGATGCGCTGCCTGTGACGACGACGGTCTTTTCGGCGAGTCGAATGCCCACGTGTTCTGCTCCTTTGCAGTACGAAGTCTGGTGTCCGGTCGGGGCCGGGGTATCGCAGCAATACTATTTTGTACAGTCTCACTGCACAAGGTGTTGGTTGACATTCAACTCAGCGGCGTCGGGCTTGTCAAGCGAACACTGCCATCGCGGGGGAATCACGTTGAGCAGACCGGGCACTCACGGTAGTGTTCACTGGAACTGCACAAAGGGCGGTTGCGCCCCAATCCGGCGCGACGGAGCGCCCGGCCGCTGGCCGGGATCCGGAAACCTCAGGACAATCTGGAAGGCGTGAACTATGTCGGACATCAGCTTCATCGGACTCGGCGAAATGGGCTCTGCCATGGCAGGCCGGCTCATCGAGTCCGGCCATTCGGTGCACGTCTGGAACCGATCGACCGGTGCGGCGGACGCCCTCGTCGCGGCCGGCGCCACCCGGGCGGTCTCCATCGCCGACGCCCTCAGCGTCGGTACCGTGATCTCGATGCTCGCCAATGACGCTGCCGCCGAGGCCGTCTTCAGTGCGGAGGCCCTCGCGGATGCGCCGGCCGGCACCCTGCACATCAACTGCGCCACGCTCAGCGTCGAGGCGACGGATCGGCTGACCGACCTGCACTCCCTCGCCGGGATCGACTACGTGGCGGCTCCCGTGCTCGGCCGGTCCAATATCGCGGCGGCCGGGAAGCTCAATGTGGTCGCGGCAGGCACGAAGAGCGCCATAGCCAGGGCGCAGCCGTACCTCGACGCGATCGGCAAGCGCACCTGGGCCGTCGGCGAGCGGCCGAGCACGGCAAGCCTGGTCAAGATCGGCGTGAACTACAACCTCATCCACGCGCTCCAGGCCCTCGCCGAGTCGGTGACCCTGGTCGAACACGGTGGAGTCGATGGCATGACGTTCGTCGAGATCCTGACGGATGCCGCGTTCACGGGCAGCGTCTACACGGGCTACGGAAACCTGATCGCCCGCAAGGCATACAGCCCGCCCGGTTTCAGCGTCGGGCTCGGCCTCAAGGACCTGTCCCTCGCGGAGCGGGCTGCTGCTGCGAGCGGCGTCGTGCTCCCGACGGCGCCCGTGTTGCGCGACATGTTCGAGCGGGCTCTCGCCGATCCCGAACTCGCGCCCCTTGACTGGTCGGCCATCGCCGAGATCACCCGCGGGCTCAGCACCGCAGAGTGAAGCGCAAGACAGATGGCAGAGCGCCGGGACCGGATCGGGCTCGGCGCTCTGTCGTCTCGGAACCGGTGACCGGGCGGCCTACCTGAGCGCGAAGGACGTCTTCCTGCGCTTGTTGTTGCGTCGTGCGACCGAGTAGACGATCGCCGCCACCAGGATGAGGAGCCCCTGGAACAGGTACTGCCACATCTGGGACAAGCCGAGGAAAGACGTCGCATTGAGTACCTGCACGAGCAGGATGGAACCGAGGAGTGTGCCGATGAAGGTGCCCCGCCCGCCGAGCAGGCTCGTTCCACCGAGCACGACCGCGGTGATGCTCGTGAGCGTGTAGCCGACGCCCTGGGCGGGGTCGCCGACCCCGATCTGCGCCATCAGCATCACGGCACCCACGAACGCGAACAGTGAAGTGGCCACATACGCGAGGATGACGGTCCGGTTGATATTGATGCCGTTCCTGCGCGCCGATTCCTCGTTGGACCCGGTCGCGCGCAGCTTCCAGCCCCAGCGTCGCTTCTTCAGGAAGAACTCGGTCACGAGCGTGGCCGCGACGAGCACGATGAATGCGACAGGCACCGGCCCGAGCTGCCACCCGATGATTCCGGTGACCGTCGAGTTGATGTACCCGTCCGGGGAGCTCCTGAGCAGGAAGCTGAATCCCTGCAACGCGATGTACACGGTCAGCGTCGCGGCGATGGGAGTGAACCGGGCGAACCTGATCAGCGAGCCGTTGACCACCCCGATGACGGCCGCCACGACGATCATGAGCACGAATCCGAGGACGATCATCACCACGGACTTGTCGTCGTTGATGAAGAACGACCCGATCACCACCAGGAACCCGGCGAGGGGCCCGACGGACAGATCGATACCTCCGATCAGCAGCGAGATGGTCTGCCCCAGAGCGATGAAACCGAGCGCCGTGACGAGGGTGAGCACGGAGTAGATGTTGAAGTCGGAGAGGTAGCGGGCGTTCTGGCTGAACAGGAACGACCCGAGCAGTGCAATGACACCGACCAGGAGCACCGCGGGGGCATAGTCGCCCTGCAGGAAACGACGGAGTCCGGAGTGCTTCGAGACCGATTCATCCGCGACGACGGACACCGATCGGGTCGTCGAGCGGACGGCGGCGTGGATCATGCGTTCTTCGCTGATCGCAGCGCCCTGGAGCACTTCGAGCGCGTGCCCCCGCGACATCACGATGACCTGGTCGCACAGCCCCTCGAGCTCCTTCGCGTCGGATGAGGCGACGACGACGGGGATGCCGGAGGCCGAGACCTCACGCAGGATCCGGTAGATCTCGGCCCGGGCACCCACGTCGACGCCCTGCGTCGGCTCATCGGCCACGACCAGCAGCGGCTCGGAGAGCAGCGCCCGCGCCAGGACGACCTTCTGCTGGTTGCCGCCGGACAGGGAGGAGACGACGGAATCCATCGACGCGGCCTTGACCGCGAGCGAACCCAGCGTCTCGGCCACCGTGCCCAACTCACGCTTGCGGCTGAGCAGCGGTCCCCGCTTGAACTTCGCCAGTGCCGAGACGGCGGCGTTCTCGCGCACCGAGAGGGACATCAGGAGGCCCTCGCGGTGCCGATCGGCGGGCATGTATGCCGCCTCCTGCAGGAGTTGCCGGGAGTTCAAGGTCTTGCCGGCGATGGCGACCGTTCCCGTGAAGTAGTCGAGACCGGCGAGCGCGCGCATCAGTTCGCTCTGGCCGTTTCCGACGACCCCGGCGATGCCGATGATCTCGCCCGGGCGGGCGCTGATCGAGATGTTCGCGAATCCCGAGCCGCTCAACCCGTTGATCGAGAAGTTCGTCTCGTCGTCCGGCGAGCCGATGTGCTTGGGCGGGAAGGTCGATTCGAGCTTGCGTCCCACGATCATCGCGAGCAGTTCGTCGTCGGTGATGTCGGCGACGCGGGCGCTGCCGCGGACGCGGCCGTCCCGAAGCACGGTCACCTTGTCGGCGAGCTCACGGACTTCGGCCAGGCGGTGGGTGATGTAGACGACGGCCGTTCCGTTCGACACGGACCTCCGCACACGTTCGAACAGCAGGTCGACGGATCCCTGGCCGAGGGGCGCTGTCGGTTCGTCGAGGATGAGGAGTTTCGGCTTGAGGGCAAGAGCCTTGGCGATCTCGAGCAAGTGCTTCTGGGCAACGGACAGGAGTTCCACGCGATCCTGAAGGTGCACGCTCAGGCCGGCGTCGGCGAGCAGCGCCTGAGCAGTGGCTTCCAGCGACGTACCGGACGCGAGGACCGCGGCGGGCAGGGCGACCTGCAGATTCTCCAGGACGGTCATGTCCGGGAGCACGGCGGGATGCTGGTGGACGATCGCGATTCCGAGCTGCACGGCGATGGCCGGTGTCAGCACGCCGATCGGGGTGCCCTCGAAGGTGATGCTGCCCCCGTCGGGTTGCGCCGTACCCGATGCCACGTTCATCAGCGTCGACTTGCCCGCGCCGTTCTCGCCGAGGATGGCGTGGACTTCGCCGGGCAGGATCTCGACGGAAACGTCCGAGAGGGCCGCGACGCCGGAGTAGAGCTTCGAGATGTTGGACATCACGAGGGTTGCGGGGGCGGCGGGCTCGACCTTGTCCGGCGTCGTCACGTCGACGGTGTCGTGGTTGTTCACAGTTGTGACCTTTTCCTGTCTGTGCAATGTGGGGAAACGAACCAGCCGTCGGGTCGGTCGCGACAGTCGCGACCGACCCGACGGCGGCACCGGTTGGCCTACTTCTTCAGCAGGGCCGCCTGGTCCTCAGGCGACATCTTCGCCGAGAGGTAGATGTCGCCGGGCAGGTCCTTCTTGCACTGCACGGTGCTCGGCTTTCCGCTCACGGAGTCTTCGAAGGCCGGGGCCTTGAAGACCGTGTCGGTCGGGAGCACGCCACCGGTCGCCTTCGCGACCGCGTAGTCGACGGCGAGTCGCACGTTGTCGTTTCCGGTGGCGACCGTCATCAGCTTGAAGTCCGGGTTGGCCGCGCTGTTGTCCGTGTAGAAGCAACCGAGGGAGTTTCCGTCAGAGGTGACGATGGCCGGCACGGAACGCCCGCTCTTCGCGAAGGCCGGAAGGGCGCCCACGAGCGACGGGCCGAAGTCCGAGACGATGGCGTCGATCTTCGGGTACTTCGCGATGTCCGCGGTGAGCACCTGCTGGGTGAGTGCCGGGTCCCAGTTGGTGACCTCGGGCGTCTCGCCGATGAAGACGTACTTCGGGTCGGTGATGACCGACTTCATGCCCGTCAGCTCGTCGACGGCCTGGCTGTTGCCCTTCGGTCCGCTGATGAAGAGGATGTTGCCGCCGTCGGGGAGGTTGGTCTTGAGCCAGTTACCCCAGTTCTTGCCATCGGTCACGAAGTCCGCGCCGATCCAGGCGTCGTAGTCCACGCCGTCCTTGCCGCCCGGGTCGACCCGGTAGGGAACGGTCACGACGCCGGCCTTGTATGCGCTGCGCAGGGCGGGCAGCATGGCCTGGCCGGCGTCCGGGAACACGACGAGGGCGTTGACACCCTTGGCGACCATGCCCTGGATGTCCGAGATGGCCTTCTGGGTGTCACCCTGGCCGTCCGCGTATTCGTAGCTTGTGACGCTCGGGCACAGCTTGGCCTCATCGGCACCGGCCGCCGTCGTCACCAGGCGCCAGCTGTTTCCGCCGAAGCCGTCGAGCAGACCGAGGGAGATCTTTTTCGGACCACACCACGACGGTGCTCCTGCCACAGAAGTTCCGGCATCCGCCGTCGAGCCGGAGCCCGAGCCCGATGACGTTCCGCTGCAGCCCGCGAGCGCCAGCGAAGCTGCGGCGAGGGACATGACGAGCATTGCGAGACTCTTGGGACGTTTCATGTTTGATTTCCTCCATTGTGAGAGCGACGCCTCTGTCGCACTATTTCGACCGCTCCGTCGAAAACCTTGTCCCCGGTGTGCAGCAGTCATGCCGGGGTGCCGATCCGGGGGGACCTGCGGATGAACCTCTGGCGGAATGCCGCCCAGTCCACCGTGTACAGTGCCACGCCGACGGCGAGCGCCGCCGCCTGCACGAGGGTGCGCACCGCATAGGGCACGCCGAGTGACAGCACGAACTGGTCGAGCTGGCTCAGAAACAACGCCGCGATGACCGTGGCGACGGGATACCCGCGGCCACCCAGCAACGATGTGCCGCCAAGCACGACGACCGCGACCGCCGGGAGCAGGTATGCGTCGCCCTGGAAGGCAGTGGGCTGGTTGGTGATGCCGGCGAGCAGAATGCCGGCCAGGCAGTACAGCAGCTGGGCCCACACGAAAGCCAGCGACTGATGGATCGTCACGCGCAGGCCCGTCGCACGGGCAGTCAGCGGGTTCGCCCCGACGGCTTCGAAACGCCGCCCGGCTACCGTGCGCTTGACCATGACGGTCACGAGCGCCAGCGCGGCGAGAGCGAAGAATGCTGAGTTCGGGATGCCCCAGGTCAGGCCGCCGGCGATTCCGGCCAGCAGGCTGGTCGTGCTGCGCGGCGTGCCGCCGGAAATGCCCAGGACGGCCCCGAAGAGCAGTGCGTTCGTTCCCAGGGTGGCGATGATCGAGTTGAGTCCGAGACGGCCGACCATGAAGCCATTGAGCAGGCCGGCCCCGATCGCGTAGGCCAGCGCCAGAACGACCGCGGGCAACAGCCTGCTGTTGTCACCGTCCGGCTCGTGGCTGACGATCACGATGGCGAGCGACACGGCGCCGGGGATGGAAAGGTCGATTCCGCCCTGCTGCACGACCAGCATCTGGCCGAGGCCGACGATTGCAAGCACGGCGGCGAAGGGGATCATCCCGAGCACAGCCCCGCCGGAGACGCTCGTCGGCGCGACAAGGGCGCAGACCACGAAGAGCAGCACCGTGGATACGCCGACGGTGACGAATCCCTTGGAGACGACAGGTCGCGAACTGAGTAGCTTCGCCGGTTCACGCACCGTTGCGTCGATCATGCTTTCTCCCAACAATTCTCACCGGGCAACGTCGATGTCACGCGCTGTGTGTTGAGCGTCACTTTACAAAAGTCCTGAGCTGTTCACAAGTAGTTGCCGGTAACGATTCGAGAATCGGCAACGCCGAGGTTTGGGGAAGGTGGATCGTCCTCGACCACCGCGAAGGACCATCCCCCGCGATCCGGCGTGCGCGATCGGTGCACACTTGTGTAGTGACACTGTACAAAGCGATCCCGACGCAGCAGAATGTGAGTCGAGTGACAACACGACGACAGCGACCCGCAGCGCGGCGGGACGCAGAGGAGAGAGTCAGATGGCCTTCCAGGTTCTCGGAGTGCACCACGTCGGAGTGACGGTGCGCGACATGAAGCGTTCCTTCGAGTGGTACTCGCGAATGTTCGGGCTCACTCCTGGTCCCGTCAGCGAGGGTTCGGGAGAGGCACTCTCCCGCAGCGTCCAGGTGAACGATGCCGCGCTGGCATTCTCGATGATCATGATCGGGAACACCCGCCTGGAATTCCTGGAATACCACAACCCGGAGGGGCGCGACTTCGATCGAAGCAATGGTGATGTCGGCAGCGCGCATGTGTGCCTCGAAGTGTCGGACCTCGACGCGGCATACCGGGACCTGGTCGAGAAGGGCGCGGTATTCAACGCACCGCCCGTCACTCTCGATTCCGGCGCCCTGATCGGTTCCAAGTGGGCCTACCTGCGCGACCCCGACGGCATCCAGCTGGAAATCTGGGAGTCGCCCGCCTGAGCCCGCCCCCACACCTCCCCCTTCCTCGCGAAAGCGGGTGAGCCGTCGTTCTGAGCGCGGCAGAACGACGATTCACCCGCTCTCGCGGAGGCGAACCGGACTGCGTGCACGGCACCGCATCGGAAGCCAGTACTGTTCAAGTGTCGACCGGCACCAATGCCCGGCAGTTGGGGGGAGCGGTGGTGCGCGTCAGCCGTGACAGTCGGGTCGTTTCCGCCCTCGTCGCCCTGGTGACCCTCTTCTCCCTGGTCCGGTGGTACATGCTCGACCTGTCGACCGGCGCAGCGTTGCCACACGACGTCATGAAGCCGACAACGATCGTTGGGCTCCTCGTTCTCGCGGTCGCCCTCGCCCTCGCCGACCGCCCGGCGGTCGCGACAGCGCTGGGCGCCGTCGCGACCGTCATCGGCGGACTGACCCTCGCCGAATACGTCTCGGGCGTTGGCCTGGGCGTCGACGTTCTCCTGCCGGGGCTCCGCCTCGGTGGCTCGCCACCAAGAATGGCGATCGGGACCGCACTCTCCCTCGTGCTCCTCGGACTTGCCTTCTGCCTCCGTGGCGTGGCGGGTGCCGCCGTCACCGCCGGCTTCGCCGTTCTCACCCTGTTGCTGGTGCTCCTGACGATCCTCAGCGCCGCTTACGGAGTATCGGCCGTGAGTGACCCCGGCCGGCCGCTGAACATCTCCACGCTCACCGTTCTCTGCGTGGGCGCGATCGCCGCGGCCATCCTGTACGAACGACCGGATATCGGGCTGGTCGGCCTGGTCCGCGACCGCCGGAGTGCGGGCCGGCTACTCCGAAGCGGTCTCCCCATTATCATTCTCGGTCCGTTCTTTCTTGGTTGGCTGCGCCTCTGGGCCCAGCGAGAAGGCTGGTTCGACGCCGAATTGGGCAACGCGCTGCTCGTCTCGTCCACCATCGGGCTCGTCCTCGGCGTCGCCTGGATCGCGGCCGGACGGCTCCGCGCGCTCGACATCCAACGGGACGGCGCTTTCGACGCCCTGGCCGTGGCCAATGCAACCCTGGAGAGCGCGGTGCACGACCGTACCCGCGAACTGGCCAGGACCGCCGAGCGACTGCACGCGCTCATCCGCATCGCGCCCGTCGGCATCGTGCAATTCGACGCCGGCGGCGGCGTCGTCACAACCAACGAGCAGTGGATGCGAATGACCGGACTGAGCGTCGAGGCGTCGCGGGGAGACGGCTGGGGCCGGAACATCCACGCCGACGACGCGGAGCGGGTGATCGACGCGTGGAGGACGACCGTCGCATCCGGTGCCGCCTTTGAATCGACGTTCCGGTTCCAGACCCTGACCGGTGAGGCGAAATGGGTGCAGGCGAGCGCCACCCGGATTCTCGACACGACCGGCGTCACCGGCTACCTGTTGAGCGTCACCGACGTCACGGCCGTGCGAGCGGCGGAGGCGCGTGTGGAGCACCTCGCCTTTCACGACCCCCTGACGGACCTGCCCAACCGCCTGCTCCTGCTCGACCGGCTCGACCAGGCACTCCTCTTCGCCGCCAGGGCGCACCGTGGAGTCGGCCTGCTCTTCATCGACCTCGACCGCTTCAAGGTCGTCAACGACAGCCTCGGCCACCACGCCGGCGACGCGGTCCTCGCCCAGATCGCGGTCCGGCTGCGCGCGGCGGTCCGGGCCTCTGACACGGTCGCCCGGATCGGCGGCGATGAATTCGTCGTGCTCTGTCCCGACATCGGCACGGGCGCGGAGGCACGCCGGATCGCAAAGGCGGTGCAAGCCGCGGTGTCCCTGCCCATTGAGATCGGCGACCAGACCGCAATGGTCGACACGAGCATCGGCATCGCCGTCAGCGCGGGTACCGAGGACGCCGAGACGCTGCTCCGGCAGGCCGACCAGGCGATGTACCTGGCGAAGGACCAGGGTCGCGCCCGGTATGAGGTGTTCAACGACGACCTGCGCGGGCGCATCCGCCGGCGGGTCGACACGGAGATCGGGCTTCGCACTGCTGTCGGACGCAGTGAGATCGAGACCTGGTACCAGCCGATCGTCGACCTGCAGAACCCGCGGGTCGCGGCCGCCGAGGCCCTGGCGCGCTGGCGGCGACCGGAAATCGGCATTGTCGCGCCGGGCGATTTCATCGCGATCGCCGAGGAGACCGGGCTGATCAGGGACATCGGCCGCGCGGTGCTTCGGCAGGCGTGTTCTGCGGCCACTTCGCTCGATGCCGATCAAGCCGTCAGCGTCAATGTCTCCGCGCGGCAGTTCGTGCGCTCGGACTTCGGCACCGTCGTTCGCCGTGCCCTCCTCGAGACCGGGCTGGCGCCCGGCCAGCTCTGGCTAGAACTCACCGAGAGCGCCGTTATCGACGTCATGGATTCGGCGACCCGCACGTTCGACGAACTGCGTGATCTCGGCGTCCGCCTCGCGATCGACGACTTCGGAACCGGCTATTCCTCGTTCGCCCAGCTCCGTTCGCTGGAGGTCGATCTACTCAAGATCGACATGACCTTCATCGACAACCTTGTCTCCTCTGACCGCGACCAGGCGATCGTACGCGGAATCCTGCACCTGGCCGATTCCCTCGGACTCGACGTCGTCGCCGAGGGAATCGAGACCAGCGAACAGCTTGAGCTCCTCCGCGATATGGGCTGCCGCTACGGTCAGGGTTATCTCTTCGCGCGCCCGCAGCCGGACATTTCGGTCGCGGTCCTCGTCCACTAAGACGACCGAAGGACGGTGCCAGCGCCCCGCGGGTGAGGTCAGTAGCGCTGGGGGGCAGGCGGTTCGTTGCCGAGGATCTCCTCGATCGCTGCGACCACCTCGGCGGTCAGAGCGGCCTTCGAGTCCAGGGCCGCGAGGTTGTCGGCCAGTTGTTCCTTCTTACTCGCCCCCAGGATCACCGTCGACACCCGCGGGTTGCGCAGGCACCAGAGCAGCGCCAGGTGCGTCAACGGCAGCCCGGCATCCGAGGCGACGATCGCCAGTCTGCGGACCTTCTCGAGCTTGGCCTTCCCGGCTTCGGATTCCCACTCCGCCCTGAGCCACTCGTAGCCCGGGAGGTTCATCCGGCTGTCCGAGGGAACCCCGTCGTTGTACTTGCCGGTGAGGACCCCGGAGGCCAGCGGCGACCAGATGGTCGTGCCGAGGCCGAAGGTGTCGTACAACGGCAGGAACTCGCTCTCCACCTTCTGGCGCGTGAACATGTTGTACTGCGGCTGTTCCATGGTCGGCGGCGTGATGTGCAGGGCACGGGCGACGGCGTGGGCCTCGGTGATCTGCTGCGCACTCCACTCCGACGTTCCCCAGTACAGCACCTTGCCTTGCATGATGAGGTTGTGCATCGCCCAGACCGTCTCTTCGATCGGCGTATCGATGTCGGGACGGTGGCAGAAGTAGAGGTCGAGGTAGTCCACCCGCAGGCGCTTCAGCGCGGCATGGCAGGCTTCGGTCACGTGCTTGCGCGACAAGCCCCGCTGTGTGGGCTTCGATCCGCCCCAGAAGACCTTCGACGACACGGCGTAGGAATCACGGTCCCAGCCGAGCTTCTCCAGCGCGGCCCCCATCAGGGCCTCCGATGCACCTGCTTCATAGCCTTCGGCGTTGTCGAAGAAGTTGATCCCCGAGTCATAGGCGAGCGTCATCAACGCCAGCGCGTCGTCCTCGCGCACCTGCTTGCCGAACGTCACCCACGACCCGAGGGACACCTCGCTGACCTGCAGCCCGGACTTGCCCAAACGGCGATACTCCATGTTCAATCCCTCTCAGTCGCGACCGGCCCGAACCAGACATCCTGGCGATCGGACCTCACTGGAACACTACGGCCCGCAGCTGCACGGATGCGCCGCGCGGCCCTCCGGAGCCGGGGCTACACTGTCGTCGTCGCGGGGGACGCACGAGAAACCAGACAACGACTCTCCGGAAGGTACGGGCCAGACATGCTGCACACCGACATCCCCAATCCAACGTCGATCCGGCAGCTGGCGGCCGTGCGGGAACCGTTCTGCGTCTCGATCTATCTGCCCACGAGTCCGGTTCCGACCGAATCCGAACCGTCCCGGATCGAGCTCCGCAACCAGGTTGCGGCCGCAGCCCGGCAGCTCACCGAGGCCGGGGCGGGCCGGGCCGCCGTCGAAGAGCTCGAGGACGCGATCGCGGACCTCATCCAGGACCGTCAGTTCTGGTCCTACCTGTCGCGGTCGCTCGCGATCTTCCACTACTCGGGCCACCTGCAGACGTTTCGGGTGCCCAACGTGCTCCCCTCCGTGCTCGAGGTGGCCGATCGCCTGTACATCAAGCCCCTGCTCCGGGCGATCACCTTCCCGCAAACGGCGTTCGTGCTCGCCGTGTCGCAGAATGCGGCCCGGCTGGTCGAGGTCTCGCCGGACGCGGGAGCATACGTCGTCGACGTGCCCGGCCTGCCTGCTGACGCGGCGAGCGCCGTCGGTCTTCCGTCGATCAGCGGCCGATCACCGTCCGGGCGCATCCAGGGCTCAGAGGGGCAGAAGGTGCGCCTCGCCCAGTATTCCCGATCGGTGGATGCCGCGATCAGGCCACTCGTGACGGGTTCGGGCCTGCCACTCATTCTGGCCACCGCGGAACCGTTGAACAGCATCTTCCGCGGGGTCAGCGGGTATCCGCTCCTCGCCGCCCCGACCATCGAAGGAAACCCCGACGAACGGACTCCCGAGGAGCTCGCGGCCGTCGCGCGTCCCGTGCTGGACCGGCTCTATGCCGCCCAGCTCGGTGAACTCTCCGATCTGATCGAGGCCCGTTTCAACGAGGGCCGCGGCGCCACCGACCTCAGCGATATCGCCCGTGCCGCCACCTACGGCGCCATCGACACCCTCGTTGTCGACATCGACCGGAAGATCCCGGGGTACGTCGACGAGGAATCCGGTGCGATCACCTTCGACGACGTCGACGACGACGCCCACAACTACGGCGTCGTGGACGAGATCGCCCGCCGGGCCCTGCTCTCGGGCGCGCGGGTGCTCGCGGTCCGCGCCGACGACGTTCCCGGCGGAGGGCCGGCCGCGGCCATCACCCGATTCGCCGTGTGAACGATTTCGCCAGGCGCGTACTTGTCGCTGATGCGGGAACATTTTCCGCCCGGACCTCGTTGTCGCGATCATGACAACTATCGGAATCATCGGAGCAGGAAACATCGGCAGCCAGGTCGCCCGCAAGGCGATCGAGAGCGGCTACGACGTCGTGATCAGCAACTCTCGCGGCCCGGAGACCCTCGCGGACCTCGTGGCCGAACTCGGCCCGAAGGCGACGGCCGGAACCGCCGTCCAGGCGGCAGAGGCCGCAGACGTCGCCGTCGTGACCGTGCCGCTCAAGGCATACGCGGACGTGCCCGTCGAGCCACTCGCCGGCAAGATCGTGATCGACACCAACAACTACTACTTCGAACGCGACGGCCACATCGACGCCCTCGACAAGGGCGAGGCGACCGTCACCGGCATGCTGCAGGCGCACCTGCCCACGTCCCGGGTCGCGAAGGGCTTCAACCACATCATGGCCGTCGACATCACCGGAGACGCGCACCCCGCCGGCGACCCGGCGCGGCGCGCGCTCGCGACCTCGTCTGACTTCGCGGATGCCTCCGACTTCGTCACGAAGCTGTATGACGAATTCGGCTTCGACACCGTGAACATCGGCCCGCTCTCCGAGAGCTGGCGAGTCGAGCGCGACCGCCCGGCCTACGTGATCCGCCAGAACACCGCCGAGCTCGAGGCCAACCTCGCGAAGGCCCCGCGCACGGTCTGACCTTCGCACGGTCTCATCGTCGGCCTCGCAGCATCCGCCCTACCGCGAGAGCGGAGTTTTGGCCCTTAAACCCATGGTTTAAGGGCCAAAACTCCGCTCTCGCGGAGACAGGACGGCGATCGTCAGCGGCGGCGCGCGGCCGGGGTGAGCTCGGTCGCTCCGTAGCTGTTGTCGTCGGGGTTCAAGGTGACGCCGGGGGCGACGAGAGCGTCGATCGCGTCGAGCACCTCGGTGGAAAGGATCACGTCCGCGGCGGGAAGCTGCGAGATGAGTTGCTCCATCGTGCGCGGGCCGATGATCGCCGAGGTGACTCCCGGGTGGTTGATCACGAATGCTATCGCCATCTGGATCAGTGTGAGACCGGCCTCGTCAGCGACCCGGGCGAGGGCGTCGACGACCTCGAGCTTCTGCTGGTTGGCGACGCTCGTCATATCGAAACGGGCGCTCGGGCGTGCCGCCGAGGTCGGGACGGGAGCGGCGTCCTTGCGCCACTTGCCGGAGAGCCACCCGCCGGCGAGTGGGCTGTACGTGAGGGTGCCCATGCCGTAGCGACGTGCCGTGGGAAGGACGTCCTGCTCGATGCCGCGGACGAGGAGCGAATAGGGCGGCTGTTCGGTGACGAACCTGGCGAGGTTCCGGTCGCGTGCGGCCACCTGCGCCTCGACGATCTGGCTGCCGGAATACGACGACGAGCCGATATAACGGACCTTTCCCTGCCTGACCAGATCGGTCAGCGCGCCGAGCGTCTCTTCGACGTCCATCGCGGCGCTCGGGCGGTGCACCTGGTACAGGTCGAGGTAGTCGGTCCCGAGGCGGCGCAGTGAGCCTTCGACGGCCTGCATGATCCACTTCCGAGACCCGCCGCTCTGGTTCGGGCCCTTCCCCATCGGCATGAAGAACTTGGTGGCGAGGACGACATCGTCACGACGTCCCGCGAGGGCCTTCCCGACGATCTCCTCTGATCCGCCTCCGGAGTAGACGTCGGCAGTGTCGACGAAGTTGATCCCGGCATCCAGGGCGTGGTGGATGACCCGGATCGAGTCGTCGACGTCCTGGTTGCCCCAGGCACCGAACATCATCGTGCCGAGGCACAGGGGGCTCACTTCTACACCGGTGCGTCCCAAGAGGCGGTAGTCCATCTGGTTCTTCCTTTCGTTGGCGGGCTGGGGTTCCTCAGCCCGCGTGGTGCTCATCGATCGACAGGGCGCGAGATTCCCGCGCCTCTGTCGCAGCCCAGCTCGCCAGGAGGCCGAGGGCGTCTGCGGACTTCGTGCCCGGCTCGGCGCCGTACACGAGCAGGGTGAGCCCCTCGTCCGTCACAAGCTGCATGGCCTCGTAGGTGAGTTCGAGGTCGCCGACCACGGGGTGGTGGAGCCGTTTCTCCCCTGACGTGTGTTGGTAGACATCGTGGGCAGCCCAGCGGATGCGGAACTCCTCACTTCTCGTCGAGAGCTCCCCGATCAGGTCGGTCAGGCCCTTGTCATACGGGTTCTTGCCCGCTTCCGCCCGGAGCGTCGCGACCGTGCCGGAAGCGATCAGGTTCCAGTCGGGCCAGAAGTCGACCGCTCTCGGATCGAGGAACGCGAACCGCGCGGTGTTGGGGGGCGTCAGCGGGCCGTCGAAGACCGGCGCGTACAACGCGCGCCCCAGAGCGTTCGTCGCGAGGATGTCCATCCGCCCGTTACGCAGCCACGCCGGTGCGGCGATCGAATCCAGCACCATGATGACACCGGGGCGAACCCGGCTGACGGCTGGTCGCCGCCGCGTACCGACAGAAGCATTGGCCGTCCGTGCCAGGTCGAACAGGTGAGCCCGCTCGGTTTCATCGAGCTGGAGAGCACGCACCAGGGCCTCGAGGACACTCTCGGAGACGCCGCCGAGGTTGCCGCGTTCGAGCCTGACGTAATAGTCCACACTCACCCCGGCGAGCATCGCGACCTCTTCGCGGCGGAGTCCGGCGACTCTCCTCTTCCCACCGAAGTCAGGCAGCCCGGCCTGTTCGGGCGTGATGCGTGCCCGCCGCGTCACCAGGAAGTCACGAATCTCGGTCTTGTTGTCCACGCCAAAACGGTACGTCACATCCCTCGAGGGTGGGAGGTCCTGCCAGTACCCGGAACGTCAGTAGGCGATGAGACCGTCACGGTCGCTGAACGTTCCGGTCGGACCGTCGTGACCGATCGTCGCCATCGCCACCGCAGCATCCGTGCCCTCGGTTACGGTCTGCGGGCCGCTGTGACCGTTGAGATCGGTGGACGTGTAGCCCGGATCGATCGTGTTCACCCGCATCGACGGCAGCATTTTGCTGTACTGCAGGGTGAGCATGATCACCGCGGCCTTGGACGTCATGTAGCCGAGGCCGGTGATCGTCGATTCGACGCGGGCGGGGTCTGTGACAAAACGCGGGAACCCGAGCCCACTGGCGACGTTGACGATCCGGGCGTTGCCGGACGCTCTGAGCAGCGGCAGGGCGGCCCGGGTGACGCGGACGATCGAGTACACGTTGGTGTCGAAGACCGCGGCCAGGTCGTCCGCACCGAATTCGTCGACTCCGGCGTGCGAGCCGACGATCCCGGCGTTGTTGATCAGAACGTCCAGCTCGGGTAGTGAGGCGATCGCGGATGCGACGGACTCGTCGTCCGTGACGTCCAGCTGCAGGACGTGGGCGCCGAGAGCCGCAGCATCCGTGCCGTTGGCCGTGTCGCGCATGCCGGCATAGACGGTGTGTCCGGCCCGGAGGAGGCGGCGGGCGGTTTCGAGTCCGAGGCCCTTGTTGGCACCGGTGATGAGTGTTGTTGTCATGATTCCAGCCTGCGGGCGTGCCCGCGACACTTGCTGGGATTGCCAGTACCACCCGCTGCCCAGCCGGGAAGGGCAGAGTGGAGCCATGCCAGAACTCGCTTCCCTGCTTCGCGCGTGGCGCGACCGGATCTCTCCCGTTGAGGCGGGTTTGCCGTCCGGTGGAGACCGACGCTCGCCCGGGCTGCGCCGCGAGGAGCTCGCGATGCTCGCCAACCTCAGCGTCGACTACGTCGTTCGTCTCGAGCAGGGCCGCGCCACGCATCCGTCACCGCAGGTGCTCGGGTCGCTCGCCCGCGCGCTTCGACTCACCAACGACGAACGGGACCACCTGTTCCGCATCGGCGGGGTAGCGGTGCCGACGAAGACCATGGTCCCCCGGCACGTGACGCCGGGAGTTCGGCACATCGTCGACCGGCTCAGTGAAGTCCCCGTCGCGGTCTTCTCTGCCGCCTGGGATGCCCTGCTGGTCAACGACCTCTGGCTGACCTTGTTCGGTGAGGCTCCGGCGGCGGGACGCGGTTCCAACCTGCTCTGGAACCGGTTCGCCGGGGGCCCGTCGTTCGTCGAGCACAGCCCGGAGCACCTCGTTGAGTTCCATCGGGACCTCGTCGCCGATGTTCACGTGGCCTCGACCCGGTACCCGGACGACACCGCGCTCTCTGAACTCATCGCCGACCTGCGCGCGACCTCGGAGGAGTTCGAACGGTTATGGAGTTCGGCGACGTTCGGGGAACACCGCGAGTCCCGCAAGACCGTGCAGAACGCCCTCGTCGGCCCGATCACCTTCGATTGCGATGTCCTTGCGGCGCCCGGGAGTGACCTGAAGATCGTCGTGTACACGGTGGTTCCTGGCTCAACGGATGCTGCCAGGCTCGACCTCCTGCGGGTGAGCGCCATCCGGACGTTCGCCTGACCGCCCTGTTCTCGCACGGGGTCGGCCGGGTACGATCGTGAATCGACCTTTCAGGGAGTGCGCATGACAAACGAACCCACACCATTCGAAGTCCACGAATCGGGGGCCCTCTTTCACGGCACGAAAGCCGACCTGGCCGTGGGGGACCTGTTGGTGCCCGGGCGCGGGTCCAACTTCGAAGCGGGACGGACGACGAACTACGTCTACCTGACGGCGACCCTGGATGCCGCGACGTGGGGGGCCGAGCTCGCGGCCGGAGACGGCCGCGGCCGGATCTACATCGTCGAACCGACGGGTGCCCTCGAAGACGACCCCAACGTGACGGACAAGAAGTTCCCCGGGAACCCGACCCTGTCGTACCGCACCACGGAGCCGGTCACGATCGTCGGCGAACTCGAGGACTGGACAGGGCACTCCCCCGACCGGCTCCAGGCCATGCGCGACGGTCTCGCCGAACTCAAGCGCCAGGGTCTCGCGGTCATCTACGACTAGGAGCGACCGGAGACCCCTACCGGGTACGTCACCATGCGTGACGTACCCGGTCGGCGTCAGTTGCGCAGCTCGAGGTACTTCGAGATCAGGGCCTTCGTCGAGGAGTCCTGGGCTGCGAGTGCGTCCGCATCCCCGTCGACGGCGGGAGCGACCTGAAGCGCAAGCTGCTTGCCCAGTTCGACGCCCCACTGGTCGAACGAATCGATGCCCCAGATCGTGCCTTCGGTGAACACGATGTGCTCGTAGAGCGCGATGAGCTGGCCGACGACGCTCGGCGTGAGGGCCGGCGCGAGGATCGACGTCGTCGGACGGTTCCCGCTGAACGAGCGGGCCGGCACCACGGACTCGTCCGTGCCTTCTGCACGAACCTCCGCGGCCGTCTTCCCGAAGGCGAGCGCCTTCGTCTGGGCGAAGAAGTTCGCCATGAACAGCCCGTGGACGTCCTGTCCTGGCTCGACGGCGGCGCCGTCGCCCGTCTCATCCTTCAACGGGTGGGCGGGATTCGCGACCGCGATGAAGTCCGCGGGGACCAGGCGCGTGCCCTGGTGGATGAGCTGGTAGAAGGCGTGCTGTCCGTTCGTGCCCGGTTCGCCCCAGAAGATCTCACCGGTGTCGGTCGTGACGCTTGTCCCGTCCCAGCGGACGCTCTTTCCGTTCGATTCCATGGTGAGCTGCTGGAGGTACGCCGGGAAGCGGTGGAGGTACTGGGCGTATGGGAGCACAGCATGGCTCTGGGCCTTGAGGAAGTTGGAGTACCAGACGTTGAGAAGACCCATCAGGACCGGGACGTTCTGCTCGAGGGGCGCCGTGCGCATGTGCTCATCGATGGTGTGGAAACCGGACAGGAATTCGCGCCAGTTGTCCGGGCCGATGGCGACGACCACGGACGTGCCGATGGCGGAGTCGATCGAGAAACGGCCGCCGACCCAGTCCCAGAATCCAAAGGCGTTCTCGGGATCGATGCCGAATGCGGCGACCTTGTCGAGGGCGGTCGACACGGCGACGAAGTGCTTGGCGACGGCCGCAGCACGGGCGGCGTCAGTGTCCTCGATGGCGCCGGAGGCGAGGAGCTGGTTCCAGAGCCACTCGCGTGCCAACCGGGCGTTCGTGAGGGTCTCGAGGGTACCGAACGTCTTGGACGCGACAATGAAAAGGGTGGTCTCCGGGTCCAGGTTCGCCGTCTTCTCGTAGACATCCGTCGGGTCGATGTTCGAGACGAAGCGGCACTCGAGGCCCGCCTGCACATACGGTTTCAACGCTTCGTAGACCATGACGGGGCCGAGGTCGGACCCGCCGATCCCGATGTTGACGACAGTCTTAATGGCCTTGCCCGTTATACCGGTCCACGCGCCGGACCTCACCTTGTCGGCGAATGCGTAGACCTTGTCGAGTGTGGCGTGGACGTCGGCGTCGACATCCGCACCGTCGACGACGAAGCCGGTCGGCGGCACGAGGTCTGCGCCATTCTTCGGGCGGCGGAGCGCCGTGTGGAGAACCGCACGGTCTTCGGTGACGTTGATGTGCTCGCCGGTGATCATGGCGTTGAACCGGCCTGAGACGTCGACGTCCTTCGCGAGCTGCACGAGGTGGGCCAGGATCTCTTCGGTCAGGAGATTCTTCGACAGGTCGACCGTGAGGTCGCCGGCCTGCAAGGTGTAGCGACCAGCTCGTCCCGGGTCGGTGGCGAACCACTCGCGGAGATCAGGCGAGAATCCCTCGGCGATGCCGGCGAGCTGACTCCAAGCGTCGGTAGACGTGGGATCAACGGGGGCGAATTCGGTCATGGATTCCTCCTGGACAATGGATCAGCAAACCGCCCGCGACTCCCGCAGTTCAGCGAGGCGGACCGCTTACCAGCCTATGGCCGTGTTCGGCGACCGTCTAACGCCAACCGGTTCAACCAGAACGCAGCAGGGACGGGCGGCGGGCTCGGTGCAATCGGATCTCACGTCACAAGCGAGTTTCATCTGGAGTCGGCATGCAGAACTGTGTGACACTCGAGTGTTCCGCTTCACGAAAGGATGATCGATGTCGTCGTTGCCCACTGCAATCGCCCTTCGCCGCACCGCAGGTCTTACCATTGCGACCGGTTCGCTTTTCGTCGCCGTCGGAGCAGGTGCGTGGCTCACGGTCACGAAGCAGCTGCGCGATGAAAAGATCACAGTACCCGGCAACGCGCCCATTCTCGCGGGCAAGACGGTGCAGGGGCCGGTGACGGCCTACGTCGAGGCGCTCGTCATCAAGAACAATGCTGAGCGCGGAGCGGGTGGGCGCACATTCGCCGATATCAGTGCGGCCCTGAGAGGCCTTGACGCGACCAGCGACGAGGCAGTCGAGCTGCGCAAACAGAGCGCGGCGCTTTCAACAGGGGCATCGCTGCGCACCTCGCTGCTGACGTCCGTGCTCGCCTACGGGGTCAGCGCCTTCGCCGGCGGACTCGGGGCCTTCTTTCTGATCGTGGGTACGCAACTGCGTCGAGTCGACGCAGGTGGATCGCGCTGATTCACCAATCTGGCGCCTGAATTCTCGGGGCTGTCACCGCTGGCGCCGTGCCGCTCCAGGGATGACTTTCGCCCCGGGCTCTGTTGGCGCGCGGAAGATCCCAGGTCTGGCGGCCGACGCAAAGTCACTTGTCGGCATGATTGAACGTATGAACTCACGTGCGACGACAATGCGGGCAGTGCGGAACACCACACACGGTGGACCCCGGCTACTCGAAACACACACGATCCCGATTCCCGTCCGCGCACGAGGCGAAGTGCTCGTAGAGGTTCATGCCGCAGGGATCGCCTACCCGGATGTGCTGCAATCTCGGGGCGAGTACCAGCTGCGCGTCCCGGTTCCGTTCACAATTGGGAGCGAGTTCTCCGGGATCGTCGTCGACGCCGATGCCGACTCGGGATTCACGGCCGGCGACCGCGTTCTCGGCGTTGCCGGTTCTGGCGCGTTCGCAGACTTTGTGGTCACGCCTGCGGATCGCGTCCTGCCCCTTCCGGATGAGATCGACTTCATCGCGGCGGCGGCCATGCCCATCAACGTCCTGAGCGCAGAATTCGCCCTGGGGGAACGCGGCAATCTCCGTGCGGGCGAGACGGTGCTCATCCATGGCGCCGCGGGCGGTCTCGGAGTCGCACTCACCCAACAGGCGAAGCTGCGCGGCGCCGAGGTCATCGCCGTCGTCTCCACGCCGGAAAAGGCGCAACTGGCGCGAGACGTCGGGGCAGACCACGTCATCCGGCCTCACGACTTCCTGAGCGAGACTCGCAGAATCACGAACGGCCGCGGGGTGGACATGGTGCTCGATCCTGTCGGTGGCGAACGGTTCACCGACTCGCTGCGTGCGCTGGCGACCCGCGGGCGGCTCCTCGTTCTCGGTTTCACGGGCGGCAGCATCCCCACCGTGAAGGTGAACCGCCTGCTCCTGAACAACACGACCATCATCGGCGTCGCGTGGGAGGGACTGATGCCGACCTGCTCCGTCTCGCTTACGGCCCAATGGGAACGCCTGGCACCGGTCGTCGCTCGAGGCGCGCTCGCCCCGGTGATCCACGAGGTGGTGGCATTCGAGGAGGCCGCCGAAGCGGTCGCCGCCCTGGATGAACGACGGGCTGTCGGAAAGACCGTTCTCACGGTGCACCCCCGCCGTTAGACGCCGGGGGTGCTCTCGGCTACTCCTCGCCGGTCGCCGCGCTCCATGCGGGTGACGGCTATATCGACCAGAGCTCGATAGGCGCTGCGCACCATGCCCTGATCGAGCGGATCGCCGGGGTGGAGTGCCCGGTAGCTCCACCACCCCCACATGAGGGCGTCGACAGCACGGGCCGTGCCATCAGGCAGAGAGCGGCGAAGAACCATGAGGGACTCCTCTTGGAGGTCGCGGAGGACTTCCGCAACCCGGGGACTGCGCGCGCCGTAGAGGTGCATCTCCTCATACAAGCGGATGTCCGTGAGCGTTGGAGCTGTCGACCCGCACGTGGCGGCCACGAGCGCGTCAACGACATCAGTGTCGAGACGGGCGTCGCGCATCGGGGCCGCGTATCGCGGTTCGAGTCCGTCTCTCAAGGTCTCGAACGCGCTGACGATCAACGTCTCCAGGTCGGCGAAATAGTACGTCGTGGACCCGAGCGGCACGCCGGCCTGCACGGCGATGCGTCGATATGACGCCGCGTGCACGCCTTCTGACGCGATGACCTCCAGTGCTGCCCGAAGGATCCGGGTTCGGCGCTCCGGGTCATTCGGCTTGCCCTTCCTCACACAACCTCCTCGATGTCAGACAAAGTATGTACCATTGTACGCAGATTCAGAAAGCCCAGAAACGGGCAGTGACCCCAGGAGGACGACATGCAGGGTGACACACTCCAGCAACACGCCCGAGAGCGCGTCGGGGAGCTTCCCGGCGCGGAGCTCGAGCACCCCTTCGGACCCGACTGGGAAGTATTCAAAGTCCGTGGAAAGGTCTTCATGCTGATCACCGAAATTACTGGTGAATCGATCGTGATCGTCAAGGCGGACCCGGAAGACAGCCGAGCTCTCCGCCAGCAGCACAAGGACATCACGCCGGGCTACCACATGAACAAGCAGCACTGGATCACCTTGAATCCAGGCGGAGACCTGCACGAGTCTCTCATCGACGATCTCGTCACCGAGTCCTACCTCCTCGTGGTCGAGAATCTGCCACGCGCAAAACGCCCGGTCGATCCCGAACTGTTCGGCCACCGGAGCGGACTGTGACGCTCTCGCGCGGGCAGCTGCAGCAGCACACCCCTAGCGTCGGCACGATCACGAGCGGTCACTATTTTGACAAGCGGCAGTCGTGAGCGAGACACCGTCTCTCTTCGACATCGACGACGAGTCACGGCCGCTGGCTGATCGGCTCCGGCCGCGCACCCTGAACGACGTCATCGGGCAGGTCCATGTTCTTGGGGCGGACGCACCGATCGGGCGAATGGTCAACGCACAGAGACTCATGTCGATGGTGCTCTGGGGGCCACCCGGGTGCGGCAAGACCACGATCGCGCGGCTTCTCGCCGAGCAGACCAACCTCGCGTTCGAACCCCTTTCTGCCACCTTCGCCGGCGTCGCCGACCTTCGAAAAGTGTTTCAAGCAGCGCGGCGCCGGCGCGAGGTCGGTCAAGGCACGCTGCTGTTCGTCGACGAGATCCACCGCTTCAACCGCGCCCAGCAGGACTCGTTCCTTCCCTACGTCGAAGACGGCACCGTCATCCTCGTCGGCGCGACCACGGAGAACCCCAGCTTCGAACTCAACGGAGCACTGCTCTCCCGCACCCAGGTCTTCGTTCTGAAGCGCCTCGACGACGTTGCGCTCAGCACGCTCATCACCCGCGCCGAAGCGCTCATCGGTCAGCCGCTACCGCTGACCGATGAGGCGCGTCAGGCTTTGATCGCGATGGCGGACGGTGACGGCCGGTACCTGCTGAACATGATCGAGCAGGTACACGCCCTGCCCGCACCCGTCGACCCGGCAGCCCTCGCGGCCGCCGTGCAGAGACGGGCACCGCTGTACGACAAAGCGCAGGAAGGCCACTACAACCTCATCTCCGCTCTCCACAAGTCGATGCGCGGCTCCGACCCAGACGCAGCCCTGTACTGGTTGGCACGGATGCTCGACGGCGGTGAAGACCCCCTGTTCATCGCCCGCCGCATCACCCGATTCGCCACCGAGGATATCGGCATGGCCGACCCGAACGCCGTTCAACAGGCCCTCGCCGCCTGGGACGTCTATGATCGCCTCGGTTCACCAGAGGGAGAACTCGCACTCGCGCAGGCCGTCATCTACCTGGCAACCGCGCCGAAGTCGATCGGCGTGTATCGCGGATTCAACAAGGCCCGCGCCGCCGCGAAGCGGACCGGATCGCTGATGCCGCCCGCGCACATCCTCAATGCCCCAACCCGCCTCATGAAAGATCTCGGGTACGGCGAGGGCTATCAGTACGACCCGGACACCGAGAACGGGTTCTCAGGCGCGAACTTCTTCCCAGAGGGCATACCCCGACAGACCTTCTACGAACCCTCCGCCGAGGGATATGAGCGAGCCATTTCCGCACGGCTTCGCCACTGGGCCCAGCTCCGGGACGGTTCCGCCAGTGGCCGTACTCCCGAATCCGACCCCGACTAATCCGGGCAATGAAAAAGACCCCCGGACTTCCGCGTAATTACGCGGATCTCGGGGGCCTTACAGTGCGGAGACGGTGGGATTTGGACTCTGGCCGAGCAATCATCTGGACTCTTCGACGCTCACGAACCGCATAATTACGCGGAAGTTCGATAACTCGGACGTCGCTCGATCACGTGGTTTTTGTACGAGTGTTGCCATTTTGTTGCCACGGCCCTTCTTGGAGCCCAGACGCGGTCGTCGCTCCCGACCTCTTGATCCGTAGTCGAAACCGGCTGCTCGAAGCACAGCCGAGGGTCCGCGAATCCCGTAGATTCACGGAGTTAGGGTGCTGTTGACTCACTCGCGACAAACGCATTTTGCTTGAGCTGCAGGCAGGATGTGAGCACGGGCCTCCTCTCGATTGCCTAGTACACCTATCTCGTTTGCATTTGAGATCTCGTTCCAACTCGACTTTGATTCGTCGTTCACTCTCCAACACAAACTGCGTTTAGGTTGGAATTGTCGATGACGTTCCAAATCCGCTTGTCGATGACACGTCGGCCTGGCCGGACAACATCATCAGTACAAGCTTCGACGCGCTCGGGGACCGCCCTGGTGACTAGCTCCGACAGCCCGGTCCCGCACCTCGAAGCCCACGATGTCCATGCCAGCCGTGGCGTGGCGCGGCGCGGCGCGGCGCGAGAATAATCACGGAGCCGTGAGTGCCCGAATGACGGCGGACGCTCCCGCCGGCTGAGCACCCGCGATGAGGGTTCTGAACAGCACCGTCCCGATGAGCGCATCCGCGAGTGCCGCGGGGTCCGCGGCCTCACGAAGCTGGCCGAGCGACTGGCCGCGCGCGAGCCGATCAACCAGGCCCTGGTGATAGGGACCGGTCGTCATGGCGTACAGCAGTTGGGCGTGACCCTGATCGTCGGAGGCCGCCGAGATCAGCGCACGCGTGAGCGCGGCGACGGCAGGGTCCCGGAGGGACGCCGTGATCCGTTCGAGCCACTCAGTCAAGTCGACGTCGAGCGATCCCGTGTCCGGCACCGGTTGCTGGGGCAGCGTGAGTTGCCCCTCCAATACGAGGTCCGCGACGATGAGGGCCTTGGAGGCCCACCACCGGTAGATCGTCTGGCGCCCGCACCCTGACCGCGTTGCGATCGCTTGAAAGCTGAGCTGCTGATAGCCGCGCTCGGCGATCAGGTCCCGGGCTGCTTCCAGGATGGAGCGTCGAACGGATTCACTGCGGGGTCTCCCTCGCGCAGCATTCGTCATGTGTCTAGTATAAGTTCGTACTCGCATTACGAGGCAGATGTATCGTAATATCGGCGCTAGCGCATCCGCCGCGCAACCAAGGAGATTCCCATCAAGGCTTCCCAGCTCAACCCTGAACTGCGCGCAATCTATCGTTTCGTCCCGAACCTGCCGACCGGGCGACTGTGGCGGATCAGGGCCATCCGTCGACTCCTCCGTGCTGCGCCCCAACCGAAGCGCCCCACAGGAATGACCTTCGAGAAGATCGACTTCGGACCAGGTGCTGGCGTGCGCGTCTTCACTCCCGCTTCGGGGGGATCCGGCGCCGCATTGCTCTTCCTACACGGCGGTGGCATGGTGATCGGCGCGGCGTCGCAGGAAGACGCGCGCCTCATCCAGATCGCCGACGAGCTCGACATCGTCACCGTGTCCGTCGAGTACCGCCTCGCACCCGAGAATCCCTATCCTGCCCCACTCGACGACTGCCTCCAGGCGTGGCGCTGGCTGCAGGACAATGCGAAAGCACGCGGCATCGACCCGGAGCGCATCGCGGTAGGCGGACAAAGCGCGGGTGGGGGCCTCGCTGCGGGCCTCGCGCTGCGCATCCACGACGAACTTCCGGTGCAGCCCATCGCACAACTCCTGTTCTGCCCGATGCTTGACGATCGGACGGCAGCAGACCGCACGCGAGACGCCGAGAACAATTTCCTTTGGAACAACCGATCTAATCTGACCGGCTGGACTGCGTACCTCGGTGACGCGCCCGGCGGTCCCGAGGTTCCTGCCTACGCGGCGCCGTCGCGACGTCGTGACCTCTCCGGCCTGCCTGCCGCGTGGATCGGGACGGGCGACATCGAACTGTTCTTCACAGAGGACCGCAGCTATGCGGAAGGACTCTCGGCGGCGGGCGTCGACTGCACTCTCGTCGTCGTCCCCGGTGCACCCCACGCTTTCGAATCGGTCGCCATCAGCGCTCCTATAGCAAAAAAATATTCTGCAGACGCGCTCGCGTGGCTGAAGCAACAGCTCACGATCACCGGAAATAACTAAGGAGAATCCCATGGCGAAGACAGACAAGCCCCTCACCGCGAAGTCCTCGATCGGCGAGTGGTTGAAGCATCCGGTGGGTGCTCCTCTGATCCGGGACCTGCTCGCGGGCGGCGGACAGACCGAATTGGCGCTGAGGCCGGTTCGCATGCTCGCACTCCAGAAACTCGTCAGCCTCAGCCAGGGACAGATGCCCCAGTCCGTGATCGATGACCTCGTCCTGCGCGCCAATGGCGGCGAAGCGCCCTCCGAAGACGCCGAAGAGGAGGCGGGCGACCTCGCAGCCCCGGTCAACCTCCCGTCGAAGTTGAGGGGCGAAGTCGTCGTCGTCATCGGGGTCGGTGGCATGGGTGAGCTCATCGCTCGCCGCCAGGGCACCGGCAAGCGCCTCCTCATCGCCGACTTCAGCCAGGATGCCCTCGACCGGGTGCGCACCGCCCTGCGCGGCGACGGGTACGACGTGACAGACCGCAAGGTCGACGTGTCCTCCCGCGAATCGATGGCCGCGCTCGCGGCGGAGGCGGCGGCCCTGGGCCCCGTGTTCCAGGTCATCCACACCGCCGGACTGTCGCCCGTCCAGGCATCCGCCGCCGCAATCACCGCCGTCGACCTGGTCGGTGTGGCAAACATGCTGGAGGAGTTCGCGGCCGTCGTCGAGGCAGGCGGTGCCGGTCTCGTCATTTCCAGCATGGCCGGATACGGCATCGACCTGACACAGCAGGACGAGGAGGCGCTCGCTAACGATGACCCGGCCAGTCTCGCGCAGCTGCCGTTCATCAGCGCCCTCACCGACCCCGGTGCGGCGTACGGTTACGCCAAGCGCGGCAACATCTTGCGCGTCGAGGCCGCGAGCGTCGCCTGGGGCCGCCGCGGAGCCCGCGTGAACTCGATCAGCCCCGGGGTTATCGCCACCCCACTCGGCCAGCAGGAACTCAACGGCGAACACGGCGACGTCATGCGTGCCATGATCGAGTCCTCCGGCGCCGGCCGACTCGGAACCCCGAACGACATCGCCGACGCCGCAGCCTTCCTCCTCGGCCCGACGGCTTCCTTCATCACCGGCACCGACCTCCTCGTCGACGGCGGAGTAGTCGGAGCGCGCAGCGCAAGCTAAAGGACGATCCACGGGTCGTGCGGCAGCACATGTGAGCCAACTGCCGCACGACCACCTTGGTCTTCAACGACTCCTCATCGCATCAAATATCGGAACAGGTGTTCAGGAGCTGCATCGCAGAGGGCCGACGGCGCCCCCGTCTATCGTTCCGGTCAAGATTCGACTCTGACAACTGCGCGAGCCACGTTGGCACTTCAAGAGCATGGCCAGCCGAGAGCGAGATATCGGGCCGAGACCGTCGCGACCGAGACCTCATGCCTTGTGGTCTGCCGGAACAGGTTCGGCGGCTGCCGCCCGATCGCATCGTGCGTCGCCCAGATCGCGCCCAGGGCCCACCGGATCGCATCGACTTCCGCCAACGCACAATGCCCAGCCAATCGACCATCGCCAGATCACGCTCTGTCACCTGCCCCTCCATGACCTCCGGCACACGGCCGCGAGTCTCGCCGTGAGCGTCGGCGCGAACGTGAAATCGGTGCAGCGGATGCTCGGCCACGCCTCCGCCGCGATGACCCTGGACATCTACGCGGACCTCTTCGATGCCGACCTGTACGCCGTTGCCACCCTCCTGAATCAGGCTGCCACGTTCTCAAGTGTTGCCAAAGTGTTGCCACGGGAGGATTTTGGCCAAGAAAAACCCCCACATCCCTTGAAAACACTGGGATGTCGGGGGCCTTACAGTGCGGAGACGGTGGGATTTGAACCCACGGTACCCTGTGAAGGGTACTCCACCTTAGCAGGGTGGTGCACTAAGCCGTACTATGCGACGTCTCCTTGGCGCCTGCGCAGAATTCACCGAGCAAACACACGAGTGTAATCATAACCGTACCGGCGGCATCCGTTTGCACGGGTGCCCGAAGGCCCGCGCCTACTGGTTGTTGAGGGTGCGGCCGACGGAGCAGGTCAGTTCCCCGGCGGTCTGGCCGGTCGCCGACTCCGACAGGGTCGTGGCGTCCGTCGGGGTGGGGATCGGGGTGGCGCCGGCGGATGCCGTGGGATCGGGCGTCGCGGAAGCATCCGTCGTCGCGGCGGGCGTCGGAGTCGCGGTCGCGCTCGGGTCGAGCGTCGCGCCGCGCCCCGTTGTGCCGCCGAGCTTGAGGGCCTTGTCGGCCGCGACCGCGGTGAAGAGTTCCTTGAAGTCGGGCTGGAGCGGGAGCACTCCGCCGGTCGTGCCGCCGGTGGGCACCTGCACGAAGACGACCTGGTTCAGGTCGATGTCCTTGAGCGCGACCGCGATCGACGCGATCACGGAGACGTTGTTGAGGCTATCGGAGAGCTTCATGTTGGCGGTCACGGCCTTCGCGAGCGAATACACCTTGAGCGGGTCCGACAGCGTGCTCGCGCTCTTGATGGTGCGCACCAGGGCCGACATGAAGACCTGCTGGTTGTTGATCCGGGTGAGGTCGCTGCCGTCGCCCACACCGTGGCGGGTACGGAGGAACTGCAGGGCCGCAACACCCTCGAGGGTGTGCATGCCGGGCTTGAGGAAGGTGCCGGTGTACTCGTCCTGGATCTCCTCGGCGACACAGACCGGTACGCCGCCGACGGCGGTGGACATGGCCATCACGCCGCTGAACTGGACCTCGGCCGCGAAGGGGATGGTCAGACCGGTGAGCTTCTCCACGGTGAGCACCGTGCAGGCGAGCCCGCCGTACGTGAGCGTGGTGTTGATCTTCTGGCGGCTCATCGAATTGAACGTGCCGCCGCTCGGGTCGGGGCAGGCCGGGATCGGCACGAACATGTCGCGCGGGAAGCTGATCACGGAGGCGTTGGTGTGGTCCTGCGAGATGTGCAGGAGCATGGTGACGTCGTTGAGGTCGCCGGTGGAGTCCTCCGGGCCGAACGACGGGTCCTGGCCCTTGCGGCTGTCACTGCCGACGATGAGGAGGTTGACGCCGCCTGTGATGGCGCCGATCTGCGGGACGGGGCCGTTCGTCTCATTGGCGAGGTGCACACCGGGCTGCGCGCTCGATGCGACGTCGAGGGTGGCGATCGCGGCGACGGAGACTCCGCTGACGAGCACGACGGCCATGGCCGCTGCGAGGAACTTGACGACGGTGACGACCGGGTTCGAGTGCTTCAACCGGCCGTGCCGCGCGATGGTGCTGAGCTTGTGGGATCGTGCGGAACGGAGTCTCGGTTGGTCGCTCACTCAGATCCCTTCTGTGGTGCCGGCCGGGTAACGGGTTCGTGCGGAGGGCGTGGGATTCGAACCCACGAGACATTTCTGTCCACCAGTTTTCAAGACTGGCTCCATCGGCCGCTCGGACAGCCCTCCCGTTCGCGGCCCGGTCCGGCGAAGAACGCCCGGTCGACAACACACGAATACCGACCGATTCTAGCCGATCGCGCCTTCCTCACCCTGCCAGCAGGCTGGGACGCCCGCAGCGAGGCGGTTCGGAGTGGTGCCGGAGCGGCGTCAGAGCGACGCGAGAACCGTGGCGAGGCCGTCGTCGAGCACGGCTCCCGTGATCTCCCCGGCCGCCGCGAGCACCTCATGGGGGGACTGGCCCATGGCAACGCCGCGGCCCTCGAGCCCGGCCCACTCGAGCATCTCGATGTCGTTGCGTCCGTCACCGACGGCCATCACCCGGGCACGGGGGATGTCCAGCTCGGCTCGGACCCGCTCCATTGCGGTGGCCTTGTTGACGCCGTCGGGCGCGATGTCGAGCCACGCGGTCCAGCCGATCGAGTAGCTCACCCGGTTGAGGCCCATCTGCTCGACGACCTGCAGGAAGTCTTCCATCTCGTGGTCAGGCGAGATGACGACGACGCGGGTGGCCTCGTGGCGGAGCAGCTCGTCGAACTCGACGTGTTCACTGTCGAGGCCGATGGTGGCATCCGGGAAGGGCTCGGTGTACCGGTAGAAGCCGTGCTCGTCTTCGACGGCGTAGCGTGCGTCGCCGAGGTGCGAGCGGATCGAGAGCAGCACCTCGCTCGGGTCGAAGGTCTCGACCCATTCGCGGCGATACCCGGTCGGCGCGGTCAGATCCCGGCGCAGGGTGATCGCGCCATTCGAGCAGACCACGTAGCGGGGCGTGATGTCGAGGCGCTCGAGCACCGGCAGGGTGGCCGCCGTCGAACGACCGGTTGCGAGCATGATCTCGTGCCCGGAGCGGGTGAGCCGCTGTACTTCTTCGAGCACGGCGGGGCTGATCGAACCGTCTTCGTGCACGGTGGTTCCGTCGATGTCGAGGGCGACGAGCCAGGGCGAGACGGTCGCGGTCATCGGATCGGCTCGAGGACTTCGAGGCCGCCGAGCCAGGGCCGCAGCGCCTCGGGGACGAGCACCGAGCCATCCGCTCGCTGGTGCGTCTCGAGAATCGCGACGATCCAACGCGTGGTCGCGAGGGTGCCGTTGAGGGTGGCGACCGGCGCGGTCTTGCCCGATTCGGTGCGATAGCGGATGTCCAGACGTCGGGCCTGGTACGTGGTGCAGTTGCTCGTGCTGGTCAGCTCGCGGTAGGCGTTCTGGGTGGGCACCCACGCCTCGATGTCGAATTTGCGGGCCGCGCTCGACCCGAGGTCGCCCGCTGCGACGTCGATCACGCGGTAGCTGAGACCGAGGGACTGCAGCATGCCCTCCTGCAGGGCGACGAGGCGGTCGTGCTCTGCCTCGGCGTTCTCGGGGAGGACGTAGGTGAACATCTCGAGCTTGTTGAACTGGTGCACCCGGATGATGCCGCGAGTGTCCTTGCCGCCGGAGCCGGCCTCGCGGCGGTAACAGGTGGACCAGCCGGCGTAGCGCAGCGGGCCATCATTCAGGTCGAGGATCTCGTCGGAGTGGTACCCGGCGAGCGCGACCTCGCTCGTGCCGGTGAGGTAGAGGTCGTCGGCGGGAAGGTAGTAGATCTCGTCGGCGTGCTCGCCGAGGAAGCCGGTGCCGTCCATGATCTCCGGGCGGACGAGCGTGGGCGTGATCAGGGGGATGAACCCGGCCTGGAGCGCGCGGTCGAGGGCCATGTTCATCAGGGCGATCTCGAGCCGGGCTCCGATGCCGCGCATGAAGTAGAAGCGCGCTCCGGACACCTTCGCGCCGCGGGCCATGTCGATCGCGCCGAGCATTTCGCCCAGCTCGAGGTGATCGCGGGCCTCGAAGTCGAAGGTGGGGATCTCGCCGTGGGTGCGGAGCGTGGTGAAGTTCTCCTCGCCTCCGGCCGGGACGCCGTCGATGATGGGATTGGCGAGGGTGCGGACGATCCCGGTGAAGTCCGCCTCGGCATCCGTCGCGGTCGCCGCAGCGGCCTTGACCCGGGCGGCGAGGGCCTGGGCCTCGGCGACGAGGGCCTTCTTCTCGGCGGGGGGCGCGCTCGCGACCTGCTTGCCGAACTGGTTCTGGGCGGCGCGCAGGTCTTCGTAGGCCTTGATCGAGGTGCGCCTGGCCGTGTCCGCGGCGAGCGCGGCGTCGACAGCTTCGACCGAAGCGCCCCGCGCCTTCTGCGAACGCTTGATCAGATCGGGATTCTCTCGCAGCAGTACAGGATCAATCACCGTGCCAGTCTACAAGCGCCCGCCGGAGCGCCTTGCTAGCCTTACCCCGTGAATACTCCCGGTGAGACTCCGAGCGGCCGTCGAGCGGCCGTCGTGTACAACCCGATCAAGGTTGACGTGGTCAAGCTCCGCGCGAGCGTCGCAGCGGCGGAGTCCGCCGCCGGGTGGTCGGGCACGGTGTGGCTGTCGACGACCGAGACGGATGCCGGTCAGCGGGCGACCCGGACGGCGATCGAACAAGGGGCATCCGTGGTGCTCGCGGCGGGAGGGGACGGCACCGTGCGCGCGGTCGCCGAGGCCCTGCGCGACACGGGCGTTGCCCTCGCGATCGTGCCGGCCGGCACGGGGAACCTGTTGGCCCGAAACCTGGCGCTGCCGCTCGCGAGCCTCGATGCGGCGGTGGAGATCGCGTTCGGCGGCGTGGACCGGGCGATCGACCTCGGCGTCGCAGTGCTCACCGACACCGAGGGTGAGAAAGCCGAACACGTCTTCCTGGTGATGGCCGGCCTCGGGCTCGATGCCCAGATGATCGCCAACACGAGCGCCGATCTCAAGAAACAGGTCGGCTGGCTCGCGTATGTCGATGCCGGCATGCGGGTGATCCCGAAGTCGAAGCCATTCCGCATCCGTTATAGCCTCGAGGGTCGCACCGACCGGCCGGCGCACGTGAGCACGATCCTGGTCGCGAACTGCGGGGTCCTGCCGGGCAACATCCAGTTCCTGCCCGATGCCCAGGTGGACGACGGGATTCTCGACATCGCCGTGCTGCAGCCCAAGGGCGTCCTCGGCTGGCTGACCATCTGGCGCAGGGTGACGTGGGAGAACGGCGTGCTGCGCCGCTCCGCGGTCGGGCGCAGGATCATCGCCCAGAGCGAGTCGAGCAACGAACGGGTGATGACGACGCTTCGGGGTTCACGGATCAGGATCGTGCTCGAGCACCCGCAGGAGTTCGAGATCGACGGCGACGAGTTCGGCCCGGTGCGCGCCGTCTCCCTGCGTGCCGACCCCGGCGCGCTCACGGTGCGGATGCCCGCGCCCGCTTCCGCGTAACGCCCCCCGGCCCCGCCCCACTCCGCCTGCTTTCCTGCTCGCGAGAGTACACTTTTGGCCCTTAAACCCGCGGTTTGAGGGCCAAAAGTGTACTCTCGCGGACCGAAGGAGACCGGGGAGCGGCGCGGCGGGGCGCGGGGCGGGGGTGGCGGGTCAGGCGCCGCGGAGGAGGGCGTCGAGCCAGGCGCGCGCGCCGATGTAGACGTCGTCGTCGTAGCGCTTGGTGTACTCGTTCTGCTGCAGGTCGGCCCGGGGGTACGAGCCGAGGAAGATCACCTTCGGGCTGAACCGGCGCAGGCCGAGCAGGGCGTCGGCGACGCGTTCGTCGTGGATGTGCCCGTCGGCGTCGATCACGAACCGGTAGCGACCGAGCGCGTCGCCGATCGGACGCGACTGGATCAGCGAAAGGTTGACCCCGCGGGTCGCGAACTGCTCAAGCAATTCGAGGAGCGCCCCCGCGCGGTCCTCCGGCAGCTCGACGATGAGGCTCGTCTTGTCCGCACCGGTGCGTTCCGGGATCACGGTCGTGCGGCTGACCAGCACGAACCGGGTGACGGCGTTCGGGTTGTCACCGATGTCGGTGGCGAGAACCGTGAGGTCGAGATGGTTCTCGATCCCCGGAGGGGCGACCGCGGCATCCGCCTGTTCGGTCTCGAGCAGTGAGGCCGGCGCCGCCACATTGCTCGAGGCGGGGATGTGGCCGTGGTGCGGAACGTTCGTCTCGAGCCAGTTCCGGCACTGGGCGTATGCGACCGGATGCGCGGCGACGATCTTCACGTCGGCAAGCGTCGTGCCCGGTCTGGCCACGAGCACGAAGTTCACCGGCACGAGATACTCGCCGATGATCCGGAGGTCCGGCACCTTCGCGAGCGCGTCCTGGGTGGCGGACACGCCGCCGTCGACGGAATTCTCGATCGCGATCATCGCGGCGACGCTGCGACCGGAGACGACGTCGGCGAGCGCCTCGCCCACGTTGTTGACGGAGCGCCAGGCCTGGCCGCGCGCCTCGGGCACCTGGGCGAGTGCCGCCTCGGTGAAGGTGCCCGCCGGCCCCAGGAAGCTGTAGCTGGCTTTGCGCGTCTCGGACATGGCTCACAGCCTACTTGCAGTGCCAGACTGGGGACATGAATGAACGTGCGGGCACTCCGGCCCTGGAATCAGACCTGATCGATGTCGACGCGCTGGTCAAGGCGTACTACGACCTGAAACCCGATGTGACCGTGCCCGCCCAACGGGTGGCATTCGGCACCTCCGGGCACCGTGGCAGTTCGCTGAACACGGCCTTCAACGAGAACCACATCATCGCGACGACGCAGGCCATCGTCGAGTACCGCACCAATCAGGGCATCACGGGCCCCCTTTTCATCGGGACGGACCCGCACGCGCTGAGCGCCCCGGCGTACACGACGGCGCTCGAAGTGCTCGTCGGCAACGGCGTGCGCGTGCTCGTCGACGAGTTCGACGACTACGTGCCCACCCCGTCGCTCTCGCACGCGATCCTCGCCTACAACCGGGCAGGGAACACCGATGAGGCCGACGGCATCGTCGTCACCCCCAGCCACAACCCCCCGACCGACGGCGGCTTCAAGTACAACCCCCCGCACGGTGGACCGGCCGACAGCGACGCCACCTCCTGGATCGCCGCGCGCGCCAACGAGCTCATCGCCGGCGGACTCGTCGACGTGAAGATGAGCGAACCGAGCGCGGTCGAGACCTACGACTTCCGCGGTGCGTACGTGAACGACCTCGAGAACATCATCGACATGGCCGCCATCAAGGCGAGCGGCATCCGCATCGGCGCAGACCCCCTCGGCGGCGCGAGCGTCGGCTACTGGGGAGCGATCCGCGACCGCTACGAGCTCAATCTCACCGTCACGAACCCCAAGGTCGACCCGACCTGGCGCTTCATGACCCTGGACTGGGACTCCAAGATCCGGATGGACCCGTCGAGCCCCTCCGCGATGGCCTCGGTCATCGCCCACAAGGATGACTTCGACATCCTCACCGGCAACGACGCCGACGCCGACCGGCACGGCATCGTCACGCCGGACGGCGGCCTGATGAACCCGAACCACTTCCTCGCCGTCGCGATCGACTACCTCTACAGCCACCGCGAGGGCTGGCGCGCTGACGCCGCGATCGGCAAGACGCTCGTCTCCTCGACGATGATCGACCGGGTCGCCGGCTTCCTCGGCCGCGACCTCTGGGAGGTGCCGGTCGGGTTCAAGTGGTTCGTGCCCGGGCTCATCGACGGTTCGGTCGCGTTCGGCGGCGAGGAGAGCGCCGGTGCGAGCTTCGTGCGCTTCGACGGCACGGTCTGGACGACGGACAAGGACGGTATCCTGCTGGCCCTGCTCGCCTCCGAGATCCTCGCCGTCACCGGCAAGAGCCCGAGCCAGCGCTACGCCGAACTCGTCGAGCACTTCGGCGACCCGGCGTACGCCCGGGTGGATGCCGCGGCGACGCCCGCGCAGAAGGCCCAGCTCGGCAAGCTCGACGGCGACGCGATCACCGCGACCGAACTCGCCGGCGAGAAGATCCTCGCGAAGCTCAGCCACGCCCCAGGCAACGGGGCCGCGATCGGCGGCCTCAAGGTCGTCACCGAGAACGCCTGGTTCGCCGCCCGGCCGAGCGGCACAGAGGACGTCTACAAGATCTACGCCGAGTCCTTCAAGGGCCCGGAGCACCTCCGCCAGGTGCAGCTCGAGGCGAAGGCGATCGTCGACGCCGCCATCGCGTAGACACTTTCGTAGACGGATGCCGTCGCGCACGTTCGCCGGTCGGCGGGCGCGGGCGGCGGCATCCGTCGTGTGACGCGGCCGGTGGTTAGGGGATGCTCCAGTAGTACGCGGTGGCGCCCGGGTGCTTCACGGTGATCGCGTAGTCGACGGAACGGTAGTCGGTGTCGTCGGTGTGGCCTGCGTAGTAGATGACGATGTCGTCGCCGCTGCCCTCGATGCGGGTCACGACGCCGGTGTGGTCGCGGTCGCCCGAGTTGTCCCAGTCGAACTGCACGACGTCGCCGACCTTGACCTGGTCGCGCTGCTGGTCGGTGAGCGCGGTCGCACGCCCAGAGCTCGCGAGGTAGTTGCGGAACGCGGTCGAGCTGACCCAGGCGTTCGAGTGGGTGAAGGACGAGCCGGTGCCCTTGGACCACCAGCTGCCGTCCATGGCCCAGCCGCGCTGGATCAGGGACTGGCTCGTGAAGTTGACGCAGTCGTTGTCGGTGACGACGCCGTAGTCCGCCGTGTTGTAGTTCGTCCAGTGCGCGATCATGTAGTCGACCTGGGCCTGCACTCCGCCGGTCGAAGCCGCCGCGACGGGGGCGGGCGCGGCGGTCGTCACGGGCGCCGGAGCGGGTGTCGGCGTTGCGGTCGCGACAGGCGCGGTGTCGACGGCGACGGGAGCACCGGCATCCGCCGGCGTCGCCCGAGGGGTCGCGGTGTCTGTGGGGGTCACCGATGTGGCGATCTCCGCTCGCGCCGAGTCTGAATCGTCGTCGCCCCAGGATGCGACGGCGGCGGTGCCGATCACGAGAGCAGCGAACGCGAGCGCGGCTGCGCTGATGCGAAAGCGTCGGGTGAACTGCACGAATTCCTCGTCTCATTTGGGGGGGGATATATCCAGATAATCACACTTCAATGGGAAAACTGCCCGCCAAGCTATGAAGTGTCGCTGAATCGCCGGGCTAGGCGACGCTCCAGTAGCTCACCGTTCCCCCGGTGTTCGCGAGGGATTCCTCGACGGACTTGTCGAGGCTATCTTCGGTGTGACCTGCGTAATAGAGGTGCGTTCCCGAGGCGTCCTTGACGACGCGGGTGACGATTCCGGTGTGGTCTTTGTCGCCGGAGCGGTCCCAGTCGAATTGCACGATGTCGCCCACCTTGACCCGGCTGCTTTCGCCGGCGGTGAGCGGCGTGGCACGCTCGGGGTGGGCGGACAGGTACGCGGCGAACGCGGTCGAGCTCGACCAGGCGGAGCTGTATCCGGCGCCTGCAGCGCTATAGGACCACTCGGCGTCCATCGTCCACCCGCGCGCGATCAGCGACTGGCTCGTGAAGTTGACGCAGTCGTTGCCGCCGATGGCGCCGTAGACGGCGGAGTTGTATGAGTTCCAGTGGGCGCGCACGTAGCCGATCTGGGCCGTGATGCGCGGGTCGGGGACGTACTGGAAGGTGAGCGGGCTCACGCCGGCGGCGACGGCCACAGCGGGTGCGGTGTCGGCCGCGGCGCCGGTGCTCGCTGCGCCGCTCGGGGCCGGGGTCGGGGTCGCGGCGGCGAGGGGGGCCGCGGCATCCACGAGGGGCGTGATCGCCTGCGAGAGCGACGCGACCGAAGACGCCTTCGACGCGGCGGCTGCTGTCGCGGCCGCTGCGGCGGCGTTCGCGGCATCCGCAGGGGTGCTCGCGACGGGAACGATCGCCCCGGTGCTGTCGACGAGCGAGACCGCCACGGAACCGGTGCCGTAGTCGGTCGACGCGGGCGTCGAGATGGTGACCGTCGTGTCGGTCGCCGAGAGCACGGTGCCGGCGTTGCCGCCGAAGCTCACGCCCGACACTCCCGCGAGCCCGGAGCCGGTGACGCTCACGACCGTTCCGCCGGTGACAGGTCCGGCAGAGCCGCCGTCGCCGGCGCTCACCGCGCTGTAGATGACGGGGCTGCCGGCCACGACGGGCACGGCGGCCACGACACTCGCCGGCACCGGGCGCGAGGCCGCGAGTGGGGCGGATGCCGCGGTGGCGACCCCGGGGGACGCCTGGCTCGAGAGCGGGACGAAGAGGCCGAAGCACAGGCTGGCGGCGGCGGCCGAGCCGGCCAGCCAGATCAGCGGGCGGTGGCCGGACGGCGCCTTCTCGAGGCGGTGCCGGGAACGGACGACGCCGAGGGAGTCGGAGGAGCGGGCGGCGGTCGCCAGGGAGCCTGTCGACAGGGAGTCCGAGGACGGCGAATCGGTCGGCCGTGGAGGGCTGATGGGGCGGAGGGGCAGTGGATCTTCCCGGCGATGGCGGGAGCGGGCGGGACCTTCAGGACGTGTATGGGGGCGCACGAAATCGTTTCTGGACGGCGGACGGGGACCCGACATGCGAACACGCGCACATGCCAGAACCCTGTGCGGAACCTCCGAAACCCATGCGTGAGCCGGACCTAGTGATAGGTCGGGGCCGCCGGGAGACCGAAGAATTCCTCGAGAGTGGTCACGCCATCCGTGTGCATTTCGGTCGCGAGGTCGACGCCGATGTAGCGGAAATGCCACGGTTCATACGCGTAGCCGGTCACGGCGACCTTGTCCTCCGGATAACGGAGCAGGAAACCGTATTTCCAGGCGTTGTGCGCGAGCCAGGTGCCCTGGGGAGTCGCCCCGAAGCAGGCGTCGAGGGAGCAACTCGCCGGCAGGGCGCTGATGTCGATCGCGAGGCCGGTCTGGTGTTCGCTCGTGCCCGGCCGGGCGGTGCTCGTGTCCGCGACGGCCTGCCCGTGGGCCGAGACGTCGTCGTTGTACACCGCGACCTGGGTGGGATAACTGCGGTAGGAACTCTGCGACTGCAGCTTCAGCCCGGTCTCGGCCGTGAAGGCGGCGAAAAGGGCCACGACGGCGTCGGATGCCTCCCGGCGGAGCTGCGGTTCCCAGACGTGCGGCACGGGCACGGTCACGAGATCCGGCGGGGTGTAATCGGCCGGCTGCAGGGGGCGGTCCTTGTCGACGACGACCCAGATGCTGGTCGGGTCATCGTGCGAACGCGCCGCCTTGTCGAAGCGCGGGACCAACGCTATCGGCGTCGGTGATGCGGTCGGGGCCGGGCGCGCGGCATCCATGGGTGTCGGCCGGTCGCCGGGCGTGTGCGTCGCGGGAGACCCGGGGTCTGGCGTCGCGCCGGGCAGCGCCGTTGCGACGGATGCCGGGGCGTGCGTCGCGAAAAAACCGAGCGCGACGGCCCCGCCGGCCACGAGAACGGCAGCGAGGGAGATAGCCGTGATCCGTCGCCAACCCATCCTGTGTGAACCCCCCGTTTGACCTTCTGTACGCACGCTCATGAGCCTAGTCCCGGGACTCGCCCCACGAGCGTGCCGAAACACCCCCCAACGGCCGGGAACGGGGTCCGGGAATCTGTTGATGATTCCCTGCCCGTCGTGTAACTTTGCAGACGATGCAAACTCCTCCCGCTTCCGCCTCCTCGCCCGCCTCCGCTCCCCTGATGTCGCACCGGCAGATCCTGTTCGTCATCTTCGGCCTGATGGCCGGGATGTTCCTGTCGGCTCTCGACCAGACCATCGTCGGGACGTCGATGCGCACCATCGCCGACGACCTCGACGGAATGTCGCTGCAGGCCTGGGTGACGACCGCGTACCTGATCGTCTCGTGCATCAGCACGCCGATCTACGGCAAACTCAGTGACATCTTCGGGCGCCGGCCGCTGTTCCTGATCGCGATCACCGTGTTCCTGATCGGGTCCCTCCTGGCCGGGATGTCGCACTCGATGTATGAGCTCGCGGTATTCAGGGCAATCCAGGGCCTCGGCGCCGGCGGCCTGATGGCCCTTCCGCTCACGATCATGGGCGACATGCTCGCGCCGCGGGAGCGCGCCAAGTACCAGGGCTACTTCCTCGCCGTCTTCGGCATTTCGAGCGTCATCGGCCCGCTCATCGGCGGTGTCCTCTCCGGCGCGACGACGATCCTCGGCATCACCGGCTGGCGGTGGGTGTTCCTGATCAACATCCCGATCGGCATCGTCGCGCTCATCATCGTGATCCGCTTCCTGCACATCCCGCACTTCAAGCGTCCCGTACGGATCGACTGGTGGGGTGCCGTTACAGTCATCGTCGCCGCAGTGCCGCTGCTGCTCGTCGCCGAACAGGGCCGCACCTGGGGCTGGTGGTCGTTCACCTCGGTCGCCTGCTACGTGACCGGCGTGCTCGGCATCGTGCTGTTCATCGTGGCCGAGCGACTGATGGGCGATGACGCGCTCATCCCGCTCAAGCTCTTCCGGTCGGCGACGTTCTCGATGGCGACAGTGCTCGGCGTCTTCGTCGGTTTCGGAATGTTCGGCGCGATGATGACCGTCCCGCTCTACCTGCAGCTCGTGAACGGCGCCACCCCGACCGAGAGCGGCTTCATGATGCTCCCGATGATCCTCGGCCTGATGATCTCCTCGATCGTGAGCGGCCAGATCATCGCCCGCACCGGCAAGTACCGCGTCTTCCCCACGGTCGGCACCGCGTTCATGGCCGGCGGGTTCTTGCTCTTCACCTTCGCGACCGCGGACAAGCCGGTCTGGTTCATGATGACGGGCATGCTCCTCGTGGGTCTCGGTCTCGGCCAGCTCATGCAGACGCTGACCATCGCGAGCCAGAACTCGGTGGGACCGCGGGACATCGGCGTCGCGACATCCGCTTCGACGTTCTTCCGTCAGATCGGTGGCACGCTCGGCACCGCCGTGCTGTTCTCGGTGCTCTTCACCCGCATCCCGGACACCCTCGGCGCGGCATTCGGCAATCCGACGATCGTCGCCGGCGTCAAGGCGGCCGCCTCCGATCCGGCCGTGCTCGCCGACCCAGCCAACGCCGGCATCCTGGCCCTGTTGCAGAAACCGGCCGGGCTCGGGACGGCCCTCGACGGGGACACCTCGTTCCTGAACGCGGCGGACCCTCGGCTCTCGCAGCCTTTCCTCGTCGGCTTCAACGACGCCACGGTCACGGTGTTCTGGGTGAGCCTCGTCGTCGTGCTGATCGCCTTCGTACTGAGCCTCTTCCTCAAGGTCGATCCGCTCCGCAAGACGAGCGCCATGCAGGAAGCGGCCGACGAGCACGCCGCGACACAGGCAACCGAGCGGGCCTCCGAGGCCATGATCGCGCAGCACGCCGCCGACACGATGGGAGCCCTCGTCGAGCCGGGGCTCGACACCGACGAATTCGAACGCCCGGGCCGCGCCTGACACGGGCGCCCGACACGGGCGGTTGGCGGGCGGATGCCGGGCGCGGGAATTCGGGAGCGCCCGGCGGCGTTGTCCCTGAGATGCGTATTATAATTGCAGGTGGACACGGAAAGATCGCCCGGCTTCTGACCCGGGACCTCACGGCTGACGGCCACGAGGTGATCGGACTGATCCGGAACCCGAACCAGGCGGACGACCTCCGCACCGACGGCGCGACCCCGGTCGTGCTCGATCTCGAGGCAACGACTCCCGCCGAGCTCGCGGAGGTTCTGTCCGGGGCCGACGTGGCCGTCTTCGCCGCAGGCGCAGGCGGGGGCAGCGGCGACGCGCGCAAGACGAGCGTCGACCTGGGGGCATCCGTTCTACTCGCCGATGCGGCGGAGACCGCAGGCGTGCGCCGGTTCCTGCAGGTCTCGTCGACCGGGGCCGACCTCGTGCGCGACGACGCCGAACCGGCCGGAGTGCCCGCGGACTTCGTGGCCTACCTCCGCGCCAAGCTCGCCGCGGAGGAGGATCTCGTGCGCCGGGACCTCGCCTGGACGATCGTGCGCCCGGCCGGTCTCACCGACGAGCCGGCCGCCGGGCTCGTGACCCTCGAGCACACCGGTCCGGGTATCCCGGAGGTGCGCGGCACGATCCCGCGCGCGGACGTCGCGGCGGTGCTCGCCGCGCTCATCGTCTCGGGCTCCGGCGCCCTCGAGACGCTGTACCTGGTCTCCGGCCGCACGCCGGTCCAGGCCGCGGTCTCCGCCCTCGCCTGACCGGCGCTGTAGACCGCGAAAGCGGGTGAATCGTCGTTCTCACCATTCGAGAACGACGATTCACCCGCTTTCGCGTTTCTGATCGGACGGGAATCAGCCCTTGACGGCGCCCGCCATGATGCCGGAGATGAGCTGCTTGCCGGCGAGGACGAACAGGATCAGCAGGGGAAGCGTCGCGAGCACGGCGCCGGCGAGGACGACGGAATAGTCCACGTACTTGGCGGACTGGAGCTGGCTGAGCGCGACCTGGAGTGTCGGGTTCTGCGGGGACACGATCATCGGCCAGAGGAAGTCCGTCCAGGCCATCATGAAGGTGAACAGCGAGAGGATCGCCATCGCCGGTCGTGCCGCGGGCACCGCGACGTTCCAGAAGGTCGTGATCATGTTCGCGCCGTCGACACGGGCTGCCTCGATGAGCTCGTCGGGGATGACGTCGACGAGGTACTGCCGCATGAAGAACACGCCGAACGCGGTGACGAGGGTCGGGATGATGATGGCACCGACGGAACCGGTCCAGCCGAACTGACGCATCAGGATGAACAACGGGATGATCCCAAGCTGGGTGGGAATCGCCATGGTCCCGACGACGAAGACCATCAGCCCGTTGCTGCCTCGGAAGCGCAGCTTCGCAAAGGCGTAGCCGGCGAGCGTGGAGAACGAGACCACGGAGACCGTGATGATCGTCGACACCACGACGCTGTTGAGCAGCGCCTGCCAGAACGGGATCGTGTCGAAGACGGCGGCGACGTTGATCCAGAACTGTCCGCCCGGGAGGAGGGGCGGCCATTCCTGGCTCAATACGGATGACGAGCTCGAGCCGACGACGACCGACCACCAGAGCGGGTACGCACCACCGAGGAACAGGGCGAGCAGGATGCCGTACGTGAGGAAACCGGGTCGTCTGTCGATCCCCAGGCCCTTGTGGCCCTTCATCCGCCCGGCGGGGTTCTTCTCGGCGCGGGGCTTGACGGGCCGGGCCGGCCGAACCGGCTCGGTGGGAGTTGGGGTGAGTGTGCCGGTCATGATCTGGGCTCCTTCGCGCCGGTGGGGAGCGTGCTGGATGGAGGGGAATCAACGGGCTCGCCCGCTCCGGATGCCGCCAGTGCAGCCTCCCGGTCGGCCGCGGCCTTGCGCCGCAGCACCCGTTTCGCAGACTTGACGTCCGTGCGGGAATCCGTGGTGGCGATGCGCTGAGAAATCAGGAAGTTCAGGACGCCGAACGCCACGATGATGAGGAACAGGATGAAGGCGACGGCCGAGGCCTTGCCGAAGTTCTGCCGCTGGAACGCCATCTCCCAGAGATAGAGCACGGTGGTCTGGAATTGCCGGTGGGCGCCGCCCGGCGTCGGGGTCGTCGCATCGTACAGGCGAGGCTCCGTGAAGATCTGCAGGCCACCGATGGTGGCGGTGATGATCACGAAGATCATGGTGGGGCGGATGCTCGGCAGCGTGATCGAGAAGAACCGGCGGAAGAATCCGGCCCCGTCGAGGGCTGCCGATTCGTGGATGTCGCGCGGCACCGATTGCATGGCGGCGAGGAGGATGAGGGCGTTGTACCCGGTCCAGCGCCAGTTCACCATGCTGGCGATCGCGATGTGACTGGGGAAGACATCCGTCTTCCACATCACCGGATCGACGCCGACGAAGCTCAGGAGGTGGTTGATCATGCCGTTCTGCTCGCTGAACATGTTCGAGAAGATCAGCGCGACGGCGACCGGAGTCACCACGTACGGGATCAGGACGCTCATGCGCCAGAAGGTCTTGGCCCGCAGGTTCTGGTCGAGAACCGCCGCGATGAAGGTCGCGGCGATGAGCTGCGGGATGCTCGAGAGCAGGAAGATGCTCATCGTGTTGAACAGCGAGTTCCAGAACAGCGGGTCGTTCAGTTCGGCGGCGTAGTTGTCGAATCCGACCCACTCCCCCGGGCCGCTCAGCAGGTTCCAGTGGTTGAGCGACACCACGAAGGTGTAGACCAGCGGGAACAGGCCGACGACGCCGAAGAGCACGAAGAACGGCGAGATGTACAGGTAGGGCGAGAGCTTCACGTCCAGGCGGCTGAGCCGGTGCTTGTAGGTGAGGGCGCTCTTGCGACCGGTACGGTCGGGCCGCGGCGGGCTGCTGGCTTCTGGTTCACGTGTGAGTGTCATGGTGGCTTTCTGCCTTCGAGCGGGAGTGCCCCGGCGCCTGCGGGCGCAGGTACCGGGGCACTCCCACCGAGCGGATGCTTGCTGCTACTTGTTGACGATGAGCTGGTTGAACAGCGTCATGGCGTCGGACCAGGCCTTGTCGC
This sequence comes from Cryobacterium sp. MDB2-A-1, assembly GCF_004402675.1. Taxonomy (NCBI): domain Bacteria; kingdom Bacillati; phylum Actinomycetota; class Actinomycetes; order Micrococcales; family Microbacteriaceae; genus Cryobacterium; species Cryobacterium sp. MDB2-A-1. The sequence goes on from NZ_SOFK01000044.1 coordinate 92,771, forward strand.
CTGACACGCCCTGATCGAGGGAGATCGTGGACGGTCCGAAGACCTTCTCCTGGATCGTGGAGTCATCCGGTCCCTTGTACTGGGCCTTCACGCCGTCGGCGCGCTTGCTCAGGATGGATGCGATCGGTGCGTCGTTGAAGAAGGCCGAGATGCCGGACCCCGCAGCGAGTGCAGGATCGGTCTGGGCGGCCGTGACGCTCGGGAACGCGCCTGCCGCCTGGAATTCGGCGACTTCCTGCTTGGCGTCGGTCAGCCAGGTGGCCAGTTCAGCGGCTTCCTTCGGGTGCTTGGACTGCGTCGGAACGGTCAGGAACGAACCGCCCCAGTTGGCGGCTCCTCCGGGGAAGACGTCGGCGAAGTCCCAGCCGGCCGTCGCGCCGACGGCGTCGCCGCCGGCGGTCTTGACCTGGCCCTGGACGACTCCGAGCATCCAGCCCGGGCACATGAAGGTTGCGAAGGTGCCGTCGGTGAACGACGTGCCCTTGTTCCAGTCCCACTGGGTCTGCTTGGCGGAGAGGCCGGCCGCGTTTGCGGCGGCGAGCTTCGTCCATGCGGACTTCAGGTCTGCGTTGTTCTCGACGTTGAGCTTGCCGTCCTTGGTGTAATAGCCCTCGGGGAGCTGGTTGACCATCGAGTTCCAGATGAAGCCGGACTGGTCGAACCACGCCTTGCCGGTTGCCTTCTGGTACTGCTCGCCCACCGCGAAGTACTTGTCCCAGGTGGAGCCGCTGCCCCCGAGCAGGGTGGCGACTGCGGCGCGGTCGGTCGGGAGACCGGCTGCTGCGAAGGCCTTGCTGTTGTAGCAGATGCCCTCCGGGCCGATATCCGTGCCGTATCCGATGATGCGACCGTCCTTGTCGGTGGCCTGGTCGACCTTCCACGAAACCCAGCGGTCCTTGACCGAGTCTGCACCGTAAGCCTTGAGGTCGGTGAACTGGCTCGAGACGTTCTGAATCGCGCCCAGCCAGCCTTCCTCGACGGCGAGAACGTCGGAGAGGCCGCTGCCTGCCGCGATCTTGGTGAAGGCATCCGTCTGGGCATTGCCACCGGTGTCGATGTTGTTGGCCTTGATGGTGATGCCGGGGTGCGAGGCCTCGTACTGGGCGTAGAGAGCATCCATGCCCATGGTGCCGAACGTCGTGACGGTCAGCTCGACCGGTGCGGCACTGGCTGAGGTGCCGGTTCCTGCCGATGAACAGCCCGTCGCAATGAGGGCGAAGGATGCGGCGCAGGCTACTGCTGCCCCGACCTTGGTGCGTCGTGAGAACTTCACTGTCACTCCTTTGTGTGCGTGTTTGTGCGTGTGTGTACTGCGAGAAATGTGTGTTGCAAGCGACCGGCGCCTGGCGGGTGGCTCTCAGGGAGAGGCGCCCGCCCAACGGGGTTGTGAGAGCGCTCTCATTTTGGTATGAGAGCGCTCTCACTGATCAACGCAACACTAGGTCACCCACCGATCCCTTGTCAAGGCGACACGAAACCCATTCGGCCGCGACCCTGCGGAGTGCCCCGCGCCCGCCTCGGGACGGCGCTCCGGCTCCGGTGTGCCAGCGCGCTGCGCGCATCCAAATAGACTGACCCCATGACATCGGGAGTCCGCAACGCGCGTCCGCCGCAGCCGACGCTCGAAATGGTGGCGGCCGAGGCCGGCGTGTCCCGCGCCACCGTGAGCCGCGTCGTCAACGGGTCGCCCAAGGTGCGGCCGGAGGTCGTCGTGTCGGTCACGGCCGCGATCGAACGGCTCAATTACGTGCCCAACCGCGCTGCCCGCTCGCTTGCCAGCCGGCAGACCCAGTCTGTCGCCCTCGTCGTGCCGGAAGACATGACGAAGTTCTTCGGCGATCCCTACTTCGCCGCCGTCGTGCAGGGCATCACCCAGCGCCTCGACGAGAGCGACTACACGCTCAACCTTCTGGTCGCCTCGACTGACCCGCGTCACAAGACCATGCGTTACCTGCGCGCGGGAAACGTCGACGGGGCACTCGTCATCTCGCACCACACCGGGGACAACTTCGTCGCCGACCTCGAATCCACGATGCCGGTCGTCTTCGGTGGGCGCCCGACCAACGACTCCGGCGCGAACAACTACTTCGTCGACGTCGACAACATCGCGGGCTCCATGAGCGGCGTCCAGCACCTTGTCGACATCGGCAGGCGCCGGATCGGCACGATCACCGGGCCCGTCGACATGCCGGCAGGCATCGACCGCCTCACCGGGTTCCGCCGGGTGCTCGAGAACGCGGGCCTCGCGACGGATGCCGTCGAGCACGCCGACTTCACGGCCTCAGGGGCCGCGGCGGCCACCCGCCGCCTGCTCGAGCGCTGCCCGGACATCGACGCCCTCTTCGTGGCGAGTGACCTGATGGCGACCGGCGCGCTCGGCGTCCTCGCCGAGCTGGGCAGGGCCGTGCCGAGGGACATCGCGGTTGTCGCATACGACGACAGCCCGGCAGCCACCTCGGGGCCGATCGGGATGACCACCGTGAGCCAGCCCTCGAAGGAGATGGGCTTCGCAATGGCGGACCTGCTCCTGCGCCTGCTCGCGGACGACGAGACCGTGCCGCACCGCAACATCATGCCGACCAGCCTGGTGCTGCGCGAGTCCGCCTGACCCGCTCCGCAGCATCAGCCCCGCACCGCCCCCTGCTCGCGAGAGTGCACTTGTGGCCCTTAAACCCGCGGTTTAGGGGCCGAAAGTGTACTCTCGCGGAACTTCGCGCCCGGCCACAGCCGCTCGAACGCTCAGGGAAGCCGGGGTGCGACCTCGCGGGCGATGAAGTCGAGGTGGTCCAGGTCGGCGAGGTCCATGATCTGAAGGTAGACGGTGTCGACGCCGGCTTCTGCGAGGGCGCCGAGACGGTCGACGATCTCCGCGGCGGTACCGGCGAGGCCGTGCTCGCGCAGCTCGGCGGGCTCCCGGCCGACCGCGGCGGCCCGGCGTGCGAACTCGGACTCATCGCGCCCGGCGACCGCGATGAGCGCCACGGAATAGTGCAACTCCCCCGGGTCCCGCCCGATCGTCGCACACGCCGCCCGCACGCCGGCGAACTTGCCGGGAATATCGGCGAACTCGGGGAACGGCAGGTTGAACTCGGTCGCGAAGCGGGCCGCGAGGGCCGGGGTGCGCTTCGCCCCGCCGCCGCCGACGATCACGGGAACCCGCTGCTGGGCGGGTTTCGGGAGGGCGGGGGAATCGACGAGGGTGTAATGCTCACCGGTGAAGTCATACCGATCGCCGACAGGCGTCTCCCAGAGCCCGGTGACGATTTCGAGCTGCTCCTCGAGCATGCCGAAGCGTTTGGCCGGGAACGGGATGCCATAGGCGAGGTGCTCCTTCTCGAACCAGCCGGTGCCGAGCCCGAGCTCGACCCGGCCTCCCGACATCTGGTCGACCTGGGCGACCTGGATCGCGAGGATCCCCGGCGCGCGGTAGGTCACCGAGGAGACGAGGGTGCCCAGGCGGATGCGGCTGGTCTCGCGGGCGAGTCCGGCGAGGGTCGTCCAGGCATCCGTCGGTCCGGGAAGCCCGCCGCCGTCGCCCATGACCATGTAGTGGTCTGAGCGGAAGAACGCATCGAACCCGAGCGCCTCTGTGGCCTGCGCGACCGCGAGGATATCGTCGTAGCTGGCGCCCTGCTGGGGTTCTGTGAAGATGCGGAGTCTCATCCGTCCAGTCTCCCAGACGGCCCGGAATCAGGACGCGTCGAGGAATTCGACCTCCGGAAGGGCCGCGAACCGGGTGCGCATCACCTGGATCGACTCCGGGTTCTGGTCGACGAGCAGGAAGCGGCGGCCGAGGGACTCGGCGACGGCACCCGTCGTGCCGCTGCCCGCGAAGAAGTCGAGCACCCAGTCGCCCTCGCGACTCGAGGCCTGGATCATCCGCCGCAGGATGCCGACCGGCTTCTGCGTGGGGTAACCGGTCTTCTCCTTGCCCGTCGGCGACACGATCGTGTGCCACCAGACATCCGTGGGCAGCTTGCCGCGCGCGACCTTCTCCGGCGTGACGAGGCCGGGGGCCATGTAGGGCTCGCGGTCGACCGTCGTCGAGTCGAAGTAGTAGTGCTGCGGGTTCTTCACGTAGACGAGGATCGTGTCGTGCTTGGTCGGCCAGCGGTTCTTGGACTTCGCGCCGTAGTCGTATGCCCAGATCAGTTCGTTGAGGAAGCAGTCGCGGCCGAAGAGCGCGTCGAGGAGGACCTTGGCGTAGTGCGCCTCGCGGTAGTCGAGGTGCAGGTAGAGCGTGCCGTCTTCGGCGAGGAGTCGCCAGGCCTCGATCAGCCTGGGTTCGAGGAAGGCCCAGTAGTCCTCGAACTGGTCGTCGTAGCCGAGCAGGTCGCCCTTGATCCGCTCGTAGAGCTGCCCCTTGAACCCCGTGATGGTGCCGGCGGCCGCCAAACCGCCCGCTCGCGGCGAAGACACAGCGACCCCAATCAGGGGGGCGTCCGCCGATGCCGGGTCAGGGACAGACCCGGTCACCGCAGCCACTCGCACCGAAGTGGTCGTGCGCCGATTCTGCTTGCGACCGGTATTAAAGGGCGGGTCGAGATAGATCAGCGTGAACGCCCCGTCGGGAAGGGCAGGCAGGATTTCGAGGTTGTCTGCATGGACGACACGGTTGGGGGAGGACGGGGACCACGCGGTTTGCATTCCCTCATTGTGTCAGTCGGCTTACTCTATGGGGATGACTACAGACTCCCCGACGACCGAATCAACGACTCCGGCGGATGCGACGACGCAGGATACCGCGCGGCCCACCTTCCGGCATGAGCCGGCCCTCTCCCGGTACAGCCTGCTCTTCGGGGACACGACCGCGGGTTTCGCCGACTATGAGATCGACGGCTCCCGGGTGCTCTTCACCCACGTCGAAGTCGACCCCCGGCACCGGGGCGAAGGACTCGCGAGCATCCTCGTCGAGCAGGCCCTCGACGACATGCGCGAGCGCACTGACCTGACGGTCGTCGCCGTCTGCCCCTATGTCGTCGCGTGGATCGACAAGCACGCCGAATACCAGGACCTGCTGACCCGCGGCCGGTAGCCGCCGTCCCCCCCTCGAGCAGGCCTCGACCGTCGGTCAGGGGACGCGGGCGATCCACTCGTCGGTGCCGAACTTGCTCGCCACGAGCGCCTCGGCGGCGGCGTATTCCGCCTCGGTGATGTCCCCGTCTACCGCGCCGTACAGGGTTGTGAAGGTCTGCTTCATCCTGTCGATGATCTCGGCACGGCTGAGGCCGGTCTGGCTGCGGAGCGGGTCGACCCGTTTGACGGCGCTCGTGATGCCCTTGTCGCTGAGCTTTTCGCGACCGATGCGCAGTACCTGCACCATCTTCTCGCCGTCCATGTCGTAGCTCATAGTCACGTGGTGCAGCACGGCACCGCTGCCGAGACGCTTCTGCGCGGCGCCGCCGATCTTGCCGGTCGGGCTCGTGATGTCGTTGAGCGGCTGGTAGTGCGCGTCGATGCCCAGCGAGCGCAGCGCGGTGAGCACCCATTCGTCGAGGAAGGCGTAGGAGTCGGCGAAGGTCATTCCCTGCACGAGCGCGGTGGGAGCGTAGATCGAGTATGTGATGACCGAGCCTGCCTCCATGAACATGGCGCCGCCGCCGCTGATCCGGCGGACGACGGTGAAGCCGTGGGCCTCCGCCTGCTCGGCGTCGACCTCGTTCCGGAGCGACTGGAAGCTTCCGATGACGACGGCGGGCTCCGTCCACTCCCAGATCCGCAGCGTGGGCTTACGCCTGCCCTCGCCGACCTCGATCGCGAGCACCTCGTCGAGCGCCATCTGCATCACCGGGGGCACGGCCTTGGAGTGCACGAGCTGCCAGTCGTAGTCCCGCCAGCCACTCGCCTGCGCGAGGGACCTGCGGATCGCGACCGCCACGGCCTCGGGGGAGAACCCGAGCAGGGTGGCCTGGGGTGGCAGGGCCGCGCGCACCGCGGCGGCGAGCCCTGCAGCATCTGTGCCGGCCGGCAGGCCGGTCACGGCCGCATTGATCGCCCCGAGGGCATCGTCTGGCTCGAGGAAGAAGTCCCCAGCCAGCCGGAAATTGACGATCGTGTCGTCGACGACGTCCAGGTCGACGACCACGAGCTTGCCACCAGGGACCTTGTATTCACCATGCATGAGGCCAGCCTAACCGTCGATCCCGCCGACCCCCGGGGGTAACTGCCTGTCGAGCCAGCCGATCAGCTCGTCGAAGACCTCGGCGCGGTTCGTTTCGTTGAAGACTTCATGCCGGGCACCGGGATATACCACCAGGCGAATGTCCCGCAAGCCTGAGCGCCGCGCGTATGCGTTCTTGAGCATGGTTGCGCTGCGCTCCCCGCCAACGGTGTCGTCCCCGCCGACGAGGATCAGGAGCGGGAGGTCGGCCGGCAGTCCGCGCGCCGGACGTCCGAAGAGCCGCGCGGCCTCCCGGAGGCCGAAGAGCTTCGCGAGCGGCGTCATGGTCGTCAGCGGATCGGCGACAAAGGCGTCCGCGACCGCGGGATCACGGCTGAGCCATTCGACGCCCGTCGTTCCGAGGTGCTTGTGCCGCGCATTGAGGTCCCCGCCGTTGAGGTAGCCCGGCCAGCGATAGGCGGTACCGGTCAGGACCACCGCGGCATAGGCATCCGCGTGCTCGTTGAGGATCATCTGCGCCATGAACGAGCCCCAGCTGTGCCCCAGCAGAACGAGCGGCAGGTGCGGGTGCGCCGAGCGGATGATGCCGCTCAGCTGATACACGCCGGCGACCGCGGCCCGCAACCCGCCGGGGCCGAGCCGTCCGAGCCTGGTCGTGTCGCCGGCATACTGTCGCAGCCCGGTCTGCCCGTGGCCGCGGTGGTCGTCCGCGTACACGGTGTAGCCGGCCTCGTTCAGCCGGCCGACGAGCTCGGTATAGCGGTTGGCGTGTTCACCGACGCCGTGCACCACCTGAACGACCGCCCGCGGGCGCGGCACCGGCCAGACGTAGTACTCGAAGGTGACGCCATAGTCATCCGTATAGGTAGGCACGCGGCCAGTCTGTCAGAACGGGAGAATTCTGTCAGAACCGGAGAATTCACGGGAATACTTAGCCTCGCTAAACGGTTACAGTTATGAGTTATGGAATCCATGCTCGAACCGGCCGTGACCCCGCCGGACACCCACGCCGGACACCGGCCGAGCGTTGCAGAGCTCAGCCATGACTTCCGCGTCGCAAACGGTCGCCTCGCCCGCCGCCTGCGCCAGGAGAAGGCCGACAACGAGCTGAGCGCGAGCCAGTTCTCCGCCCTCGGCTCCCTCTTCTTCAACGGTCCATTCACCCTGCGCGAACTCAGCGAGCATGAGCGGGTCACTCCGCCCTCGATGAGCCGCACCGTCGGGGTGCTCGTATCGGCCGGCCTCGTCCACCGGGCGGGCTCCACGGACGACGGCCGCAAGATCATCCTCACCGTGACCGACTCCGGTCGCACCCTCATGCACGAGACCCGCAACCGACGGGATGCCTGGCTCGCCCTCCGCATCGCCAAGCTCAACCCCGAACAGCGCAGCGTGCTCACCGAGGCCATCACCGTCATGAAGGAGCTCACCGACAGTTGAGTACCATGTTCCGCTCCCTGAGCGTCCCGAACTACCGAATCTGGTTCGCAGGCGCCCTCGTGTCGAACATCGGAACGTGGATGCAGCGCACCGCCCAGGACTGGATCGTCCTGACGATGCTCACCGACCACAACGCAACGGCGGTCGGGATCGTGATGGCCCTGCAGTTCGGGCCGCAACTCCTGCTGATGCCGTGGTCCGGCCTGATCGCGGACCGGTTCAACCGGCGCAGGCTCTTGATCATGACCCAGAGCCTGATGGGCGTCCTGGCCCTCGGGCTCGGGCTGATCGTCGTGACCGGCGTCGCCCAGCTCTGGCATGTCTACCTCTTTGCGCTCGGACTCGGGATCGTCGCCGCGATCGACTCTCCCGCACGGCAGACCTTCGTCTCCGAGCTCGTCCCCGACAGCAACCTGTCCAACGCGGTCGCACTGAATTCGGCCTCGTTCAACGGCGCCCGCCTGATCGGCCCGGCCGTCGCCGGCCTGCTGACGGTCGCGGTCGGCGCGGGCTGGGTGTTCCTGATCAACGCCGTCACCTTCGCCGCGACGGTCGTCGCGATGACCCTGCTGCACACGAGCGAGCTGCGCCCCCAGCCGCGGGCGCCGCGGAAGCGGGGCCAGCTGATGGCCGGGTTCCGCTACGTCGCGCATCGGCCAGACATCATCGTCGTGCTGATCGCGGTCTTCCTGATCGGAACCTTCGGGCTCAACTTCGCGATCTTCACCGCAACCATGGCGACGGTCGAATTCCACATGGGCGCCGGCGAATTCGGGCTGCTGAGTTCCATCATGGCCGTCGGCTCGGTCGCGGGCGCGCTGCTGTCGGCCCGTCGCAGCCGCCCGCGACTGCGCCTCGTCGTCGCCGGCGCCGCGCTCTTCGGCGTGGCGTGCGGAATTGCCGCGGTGATGCCCACGTATCTCAGTTTCGCGGTCTCGCTCGTCTTCGTCGGGCTGTTCTCGCTCACGCTCATGACGACCGCGAACGCCTATGTGCAGACCACCACGAAGCCCGCGATGCGTGGCCGGGTGATGGCGCTCTACATGGCCATTTTCGCCGGCGGCACCCCGCTCGGCGCCCCGTTCGTCGGGTGGGTCGCCGACCGCTTCGGCCCGCGCTGGGCGCTGGGCGTCGCGGCTCTTTCGGGCATCCTGGCCGCGGGCGCCATGCTGTTCTGGCTGATCAGGTACCGCAGCCTGCGCGTTCGGTACCGCAGAGGGGTCGTGCCCCACATGCAGGTGCACCACGACGGCGACGGACGCGACCACGACCCCATCGACGTGGAGACCGCCACCCGCGAGATCGCGATCATCGAGGCGACCCGCTAGGTCGCGCCCGCGCCGGTTTCGGCAGGCCGCGCCCGCCGTTTCGGGAGCGGGCTGACGAAAGCGGCGCGGCGGCGACCGCACCGGCGGGGCGACGGATGCCGTGGGCCCGGCCAGCGGCATCCGCTCGCCGATACGCAGGGCGGCAGGGACCCCGCTAGCGCACGCCGCCCATGAGGCGGAGCACCGGACGGGCGAAGACCGCGAGCCCGATGCCGAACAGGATCGCGACGCCGCCGATCACGCTGAAGTAGAGCGTCTCGGGGACCTCGGTGTACCACTGGGCAAGCGAACCGGACACGGCAGTGCCCAGGGCGATCGACAGGAAGAACAGGGCGACCATCTGGGTTCGGAACGGCGCGGGCGCGAGCTTCGTGGTGAGCGCGAGGCCGACAGGGCCGATCAGGAGCTCGGCGACCGTGAGCACGAAGAGAATGCCGATCATCGCGAGCATCGGCGTCGAGTTGGCACCGCCGCCCACGAACGGCAGGAAGCCGAGGAAGGCCACGCCCATCACCGCGGTGCCGAGCGCGAACTTGACCGGAGTCGACGGCTGGCGGCTACCCCAGCGGGTCCAGAGCGCGGCGAAGACGCCGGAGAGCAGGATGATGAAGACCGGGTTGAAGGACTGGATCCAGGACACCGGGATTTCCCATCCGAACAAGTGTCGGTCGAGGCGCTCGTCCGTGTAGATCGTGACGACGGTGAACTGCTGCTGGGAGAGCGACCAGAACACGGCGCTCGCGAGGAAGAGCGGGATGAAGGCGTAGACCCGCTTGCGCTCGACGATGCTGATCCGTCGGTTGCGCAGGATGACGACGAAGTAGCTGATCGTCGCGATGACCGTCAGGGCGATCACGAGGGTGACGAGGCCGTCCGCTGTGATCACGCCGACAAGCACGAGCACCACGACGAGCGCCGCGGCGGCAACCGCGCCGACGAGGTAGGGGGTCCAGCGCGAGCGCGGGAGCGGGTTCGGAACCTGGTGCACGATCTCGGGCAGGCTCCTGCGTCCGAAGGAATACTGGGTGAGCCCGATCGCCATACCGACGGCGGCGAGGCCGAAGCCGAAGTGGAAGCCGGCCGTCGTCTGCAGGAGCCCGGTCAGGATCGGGCCGAAGAACGCGCCCAGGTTGATCCCGAGGTAGAAGAGCGAGAAGCCTGCGTCGAGGCGAGGGTCGTCCCGTGTGTACAGCGAACCGACGACGCTCGTCGCATTGGCCTTCAGGCCACCGCTGCCGAGCGCGATCAGCAAGAGTCCGACGGTCACGCCTGCGACGCCGGGCACGAGGGCGAGGGCGAGATGCCCGAGCATGATCACGATGGCGCTGTAGAACAGCACCCTCTCGCTGCCGAGCACCCGGTCGGCGATCCAGGCGCCCAGGATCGTCGAGAGATAGACCCCTCCGCCGTACGCGCCGACGATGCCGGCGGCCGTCGCCTGCTCGATCCCCAGGCCGCCCTCGGCGGCGGAGTAGTACAGGTACAGGAGCAGGATGCCCTGCATCCCATAGAAGGAGAACCGCTCCCACATTTCCACGCCGAAGATATTGGCGAGAGCTCGCGGCTGCCCGAAGAAGCTGCGGTCTTTGTGGGCGGGGACGGGTTTTTCGACCGTGGTCATCTCTCGACTGTATCCGCTGGCCCCCGGATCAGGGGCATCGGGGACCCTCACGGCGCCGCGCCGGGGCACGATACGATCGTGGTCACAGGGCGAACGAGCACGAGACGTGCGGGCGAGAGTGGGGCGAATGGACGCGCACGACCTCATCGGGCTCATCAGCGAGGTCCTGACCCTCGTCGGGTTCGTCGGAGGCGCCGTCCTCTATGTCCTCGGGCTTGCGATCCGCGGTGTCAAGGGCGGCTGGGTCGCCACGGATGGCGTGATCGCGTCCTCGGGATCGCACACGGTCATCCGCTGGTTCGACCGCTCGGGGGACGTGCACGAGCGGGCCGCGAACACGCACGAGAGCCACCGGCTCGCGCCGGGCGACGACGTGCAGGTCTGGTACCACTCCCGTGACGCATCCCGCGGGGTGACGCATGCCCCGGAATCGGAGGGCAAGGCCCTGCGCCTGACCGGGCTGATCCTGCTCGGCACCGGGCTCGCATCGGCGGTCCTCGGCGTCGTGCTGATGTTCGTCTGAGCCGGCCTGGACCCTTTCCCAGCTGTTCCGCACCGGCCTGCGCCGGTGGCACTTGCCCGGCGCGCCGGTCGGGGGAACACTGAAGGCGTCAACGGACGACCCGTCCGCTGAGTTCAGCAACGTTCAGATTCACACCGTTCAGAGAGGAACGTCATGACCAAGATCCTCATTCTCACCGGCGACGCCGCCGAGACCCTCGAGGTGTTCTACCCTTACCAGCGGCTGCTCGAGGAGGGCTTCGAGGTGCATATCGGCGCCCCGGAGAAGAGGAAGCTCCAGTTCGTCGTCCATGACTTCGTGGACGGCTTCGACACCTACACCGAGAAGCTCGGCCACACTTGGGACGCCGACGTTGCGTTCAAGGACGTCGACCCGGCCGACTACGCGGCCATCGTCGTCCCCGGCGGCCGCGCACCGGAGTACATCCGCAACGACGAGGACGCGAAGCGGATCGTCCGGCACTTCTTCGAACGGAACGCTCCCGTCGCCGCACTGTGCCACGGCCCGATGCTGCTCGCCGCCGCCGGGGTGCTCCACGGCCGCACGAGCACTGCGTACCCGGCCCTGCAGATCGACGTCGAACTCGGCGGGGGCGTCTTCGAGAACGGCGCGGGCGTCGTCGACTGCAACCTCGTCTCCGGCAGGGCCTGGCCGGACCACCCCAGCTGGATGCGCGAATTCATGAAGCTGCTCGCGGCATCCGGTGTCACTCCCACCGAACCCGCCCTCGCATCGGCTCGCTGAGACCGGTCAGTCGGCGGGCGCGGGGTCCGCGGCCGAGGCGAGGTGCTCGGCGAAGAACGCCTCGATGCGGATCCAGGCGTCAGCGGCGGCCTCCGGGTCGGGGCCGGCGCCGAGGATACGCTGCGTGAGGAAGCGCACCGCGGCCGGGCCTGTTTCGGCATCGTTGAGGAAGGAGTGCCCGGCCGTGGGGTATTCCTTGACGTCGTGCGGCACGCCGGCATCCTCGAGCGCGCCCTCGAGCCGGGCAGCGGCGCCGACGAGAGAGCGGTCCCTGCCGCCATAGCTGCCGACGATCGGGCACGCACCCGCCAGGGCTGCGTCGAGGTCTTTCGGCAGCCGGCCGTAGTTGACGGATGCCGCGGCGAACCCCCGCGTGGCGGCCGCGAGCGCGAAGCCGCCGCCCATGCAGAAGCCGAGCACACCCACCTCACCCGTGCAGTCCGCCCGGGCGATGAGCGCGTGCCGCGCGTTCTCGATGTCGACGAACGCGCGCCCCTCGCTCGCGGTCAGGGCGCGGAAGGTCGCGACGAGGCACTTCCGGGCGCCGCCCTCCGTGAAGAGGTCGGGCATCAGTGCGAGGTAGCCGGCCGCCGCCAGTCGTTCGACCTGCCGGCGCATCACGTCACTGATGCCGAAGGCCTCGTGCACGAGCACAACCCCGGGCCAGGGACCGGAGCCGGCAGGCACTCCGAGCACCGCGCGGAGTCCGGCGCTTCCGCCGTTCGCGGCCGGAAGTTCGAGGTCGATCAGCTGGGGAGCTGGGTTCGCGGTCATGGGGCCTCCTGGCCTGGACGTGCTCGGGTTGGAGGAACCCTATCGCAATGGTTCGCGCCTTCGACTCCGCGAGAGTACGAAAATGGCCCCTCCGCACGACGTGAAGGGGCCATTTTCGTACTCTCGCGGTTGGAGGGGCGGGTTGGGGAGAGGGCTGGACCCGGGCAGGCGTCGCCGTGTAGTGTGTGGTCAGACCACAGCGGCTTCGTCTCACGGCCGCCGCCGCAACGACCGACACCACCCCATTGCCGAGGAGGAGCCCGTGACCGTTGACGCCGTGCCCGCGCAGGGCGCACTCCCCGACGAACGCAGGGCCTGGCAACTCGTGCTCGAATCGATCGAGGGCGAGTTGCTCTCGGGTCGGCTGCGACCCGGGGATCGCCTCGCACCCGAACGCTCCCTCGCCGCCTCCCTCGGCGTCGGCCGGTCGAGCGTGCGCGAGGCCATCCGGGTGCTCGAGGTGCTCGGACTCATCCGTACCGCGACGGGCTCCGGGCCGACATCGGGGGCGATCATCGTGGCGCTTCCCGGCGGCGGGATGTCCGCGCTGATGCGACTGCAGGTCGCGGCCCAGGGCTTCCCGGTCGAGGACGTCGTGAAGACCAGGCTCGTGCTCGAGGCCGCCGTCGTCACCGAACTCGCCGAGGCGCACGACCCCGCGTCGCTCGAACCGGCGTCGCTCGAACCGGCTGAACAGCTCCTCGACGCGATGGATGCGCCGGGCCGGACCGAGTCCGAGTTCCTCGCGCTCGACGCCCAGTTCCACCTCGCCCTCGCCGAGGCAACCGGGAACCAGGTCATCACCGCGACCATGGCCGGACTCCGCAGTGCGATCGAAGCGTACGCACGTGCGGGCGTTGCCGCGCTCGGGTCGTGGGCGGAGACATCCGCCCGCCTCAGGCTCGAACACCGCGAGATCGTCGCGTGCATTCGCGCGGCCGACCCCGCCGCGGCCCGCCGCGCCGTCCAGGCCCACATCGCCGGGTACTACGCCGAGACCCGGCTCACGGCGGGACCGCGCGATCCCGACCCCGTCCGGGCGCCGCTCCCCTCCCGAGCCGACCTGACCTGACCTGACCCACCGATCACCCGATCTCCCGACCGCCGCAGCCCCCGACCCGCCCTGCCCAACCCCAGAACGGAAATCCTGACCATGGTCCAACGACGCATCCCCAAGATCAAAGACCTCGCCCCACTCATGCAGTTCAAGGTGCCGGAGCTCAACGCGAAGAAGCGCCGCCTCGAGAGCGCCCTCACCATCTATGACCTGCGCGCGATCGCCAAGCGGCGCACTCCCAAGGCTGCCTTCGACTACACCGAGGGGGCAGCGGAGGCGGAGATCTCGCTCGCGCGCGCCCGCCAGGCCTTCGAGGACATCGAGTTCCACCCCGCCATCCTCCGCGACGTCTCGACGGTCTCGACGGGCTGGGACGTGCTCGGGGCTCCGGTCGCTTTCCCGTTCGGGATCGCACCGACCGGGTTCACCCGGATGATGCAGACCGAGGGCGAGATCGCCGGCGCGCACGCGGCAGCGAAGGCCGGCATCCCGTTCTCGCTCTCCACGATGGGCACGACCGCTATCGAGGACGTCAAGGCCGCCAACCCCACAGGACGCAACTGGTTCCAGCTCTACATGTGGAAGGACAGGGACCGTTCGATGGCGCTCGTCGACCGGGCCGCCAAGGCCGGTTTCGACACGCTGCTCGTGACGGTCGACGTGCCCGTTGCCGGAGCGCGCCTCCGCGACAAGCGCAACGGCTTTTCCATCCCGCCGCAGCTCACCGTGGGCACCGTGGTCAACGCGTTGCCGCGCCCGGAGTGGTGGATCAACTTCCTCACGACCGAGCCGCTCGCCTTCGCCTCCCTCGACCGCTGGAGCGGCACCGTCGGCGAACTGCTCGACACCATGTTCGACCCGACCGTCACCTTCGAAGACCTCGCCTGGATCAAGGCGCAGTGGCCGGGCAAGGTCGTCGTCAAGGGCGTTCAGAACGTGGCGGATGCCGCCAGGCTCGCCGAAATGGGCATCGACGCGATCATCCTCTCCAACCACGGCGGTCGCCAGCTCGACCGCGCGCCGATCCCGTTCCATTTGCTGCCCGAGGTGGCCCGCGAGGTGGGCAACGACCTCGAGGTGCACCTCGACACCGGCATCATGAGCGGCGCGGACATCGTCGCGGCCGTGGCCCTCGGCGCACGGTTCACCCTCGTCGGCCGGGCCTACCTCTACGGGCTGATGGCCGGCGGCGAGGCCGGCGTCGACCGGGCGATCGCGATCCTGTCGGAGCAGATCACCCGCACGATGCGACTGCTCGGCGTGAAGTCCCTCGAGGAGCTCGAGCCCGGGCACGTCACCCAGCTGGCCCGGCTGAGCCGTATCGCCCGGCCGGAGGGCGTGACCGCGACGCGAAGCTAGCGAGGCCGATACTGCCCGTTTCAGCCGAGCCGACTCGTTGAAGTTCGCGCCGACCTGACGCGGACGCTAGGCGACGGCGAACCCGTCGAGGACGGCCGCGAGCTGGGCGACGGCCCAGTCGAGGTCGGCCTCGGACACGCAGAGCGGCGGGGCGAGCCGGATCGTGGAGCCGTGGGTGTCCTTGGCCAGGACGCCGCGGACCATGAGTGCCTCGCACACGGCGCGGCCGCTCGCGAGCGACGGGTCGATGTCGATTCCGGCCCAGAGCCCGGCGCCACGGACCGCGACGACTCCTCGCCCGACGAGGCCATTGAGGGCTTCGTGCAAGTGCGCACCGAGCACGCGGGCGCGCTCCTGGTACTCGCCCTCGGCCAGCATCCGCACGACGGCGAGGCCGACGGCCGCGGCGAGCGGGTTGCCACCGAAGGTCGAGCCGTGCTCGCCGGGCTGCAGGACGCCGAGGACGTCCCGGTTGCCGACGACCGCAGAGACGGGCACGATCCCGCCGCCGAGGGCCTTGCCCAGGAGGTACAGGTCGGGCACGACGCCGACGAGGTCGCACGCGAAGGTCGCTCCGGTGCGGCCGAGACCGGACTGGATCTCATCGGCGATGAAGAGCACGTTGCGGCGCGTGGTGATCTCGCGCACAGCGGGGAGGTACCCGGCGGGCGGCACGACGATGCCGGCCTCGCCCTGGATGGGTTCGAGCAGCACGGCGACCGTGTTCTCATCGATCGCGGCCTCGAGGGCCGCGGCGTCGCCGAACGGGACGGTGCGGAACCCGGGCGTGAACGGGCCGAAGCCGGCGCGGGCCGACTCGTCGTCGGAGAAGCTGATGATGGTGGTGGTGCGGCCGTGGAAGTTGCCCCCGGCGACGATGATGTTCGCCTGGTCCGGCGCGACGCCCTTCACGCGGTAACCCCAGGCGCGGGCGACCTTGATCCCGGACTCGACGGCCTCGGCGCCCGTGTTCATCGGGAGCACCATGTCCTTGTGGGCGAGCTCGGCGAGAGCCGTGACGAACGGGCCGAGCTGGTCGTTGTGGAACGCGCGGCTCGTGAGCGTGATCCGGCCCAGCTGGGCTCGGGCGGCATCGAGAAGCACGGGGTTCGAGTGGCCGAAGTTGACCGCGGAGTACGCCGCGAGGCAGTCCAGGTAGCGTTTGCCGTCGACATCCGTCACCCAGGCGCCGTCGCCGGTCGCGACGACGACGGGAAGCGGGTGGTAGTTGTGGGCCGCATGCTCCTCTTCGAGGGCGATGAAGGCGGCGGGCGTTGCGGATGCCTGTCCCGGCGTGCCGAGTGCGGCATCCTTCGTCTGGTCGGCCCGGTTCGCGTCCGGACGGATGTTCGTGTCGGTGCTCATCGGCGCAGCTCCAGGGTGCAGCACTTGACGCCGCCGCCGCCGAGCAGGAGCTCGGAGAGGTCGACGCCGATCGGGTTGTAGCCGCGTTCGCGGAGCTGGCGCTCGAAGTCCTTCGCGCGGGCGGCGATGACGACGTTGTAGCCGTCGGAGTAGGAGTTGAGGCCGAGGATCGCCGCGTCCTCCTCGGTGACGATGATGGCGTCGGGGTAGCGTTCGCGCAGCACGGCGAGGCTCTGCTCGTCGAAGGCGCTCGGCAGGTAGGCGATGTTGGTGTCGTCGAGCACGGCGACCGCGGTGTCGAGGTGGTAGAAGCTCGGGTTGACGAGGTTGAGCGTGATCACCGGGCGGCCGTAGATCGCCGACACCTCTTCGTGGCTGTTCGAGGCGCTGCGGAAGCCGGTGCCGGCGAGGATGACGTCTCCGACGAGCAGGAAGTCGCCCTCGCCCTCGTTGATCTCGACGGGCACGCGGACGTCGAAGCCGTTGTCGCGGAACCAGTCCATGTAGGCGGGGCCCTCCGGCTGGCGCTCCGGGTAGGTGAACGCGGCGCCGTATGCGATGTTGTCGATGACGAAACCGCCGTTGGCGGCGTAGACCATGTCGGGCAGGCCGTCGATCGGGTCGACCAGGTGCACGTCGAAGCCGAGGCCGATGTAGGTGTCGTAGAGGGTCTGCCACTGGGCGACGGCGAGGCTCGTGTCGGTCGGGATGGCGGGGTCCATCCACGGGTTGATCCGGTAGACGACGGTGAAGTAGTCGGGCTTGCACATCAGCACCGTGCGCTTGACGGCCGTGCGCACCGGGGCGGTGGCCGCGGTCTCCGGCGTCGTTGTGGGGTCGAGATCGATGGTCATGAGGTCTCCTTCGGCTGCGCTCCGTCTGCTACTGACGGAATCGGAACGCGGGGTGGATGGCGGACCAGGTCACTCATGAGAGCTCCGCGCGGTCGAACGTGAACGTCGAACAGTGAACAACGAACGGGTGAACGGCACCGCGCAAAGACGCCGTGCTCATTCTCACACAGCGTGAATCAACGTTGCACGCCAATATGCGCGCATAATCGGCGTGATCGTCGGCATATGCGCAGGAATTCCACGCCAGTGCGCGGAATTCCCCCTAGACTCTCGGAATGGACAACCTCGACCGCGGCATACTCGACCTTCTGAGACAGAATGCGCGCGCGGGCTACGGGGACATCGGCTCGGTCGTCGGGCTGTCCGCCTCCGCGGTCAAGCGCCGGGTCGACCGGCTCGTCGCCGACGGGATCATCCGCGGGTTCACGATCCAGGTCGACCCCGCGATCGATGGCATGAGCACCGAGGCATATGTCGAGCTCTTCTGCCGAGGGACCGTCGCCCCCGACGAACTCCTGCGCATCCTCTCCGGCGTACCGGAGGTCGTCGACGCAGGCACCGTCACGGGAAGCGCCGACGCGATCGTACACATCAGGGCGCGGGACATTCCCGGGCTCGAGGCCGCACTCGAGAAGGTGCGCCTCGCACCCAACGTCGACCACACCCGCAGCGCGATCGTGCTCTCCCGGCTCATCCACCGCGCCGCCGAGTAGCCGCGCCGCTGCCCGCGAGAGCGGTCTTCGTCGGTGGTGACTAGGTGGGGATCGTGGCGGGCTTCATGCGGATCGGCGCGAGGAACTGGATCAGGGTGACGGCCGTGATCGCACCGGCGCAGAGGATGCCGGCGAGCACGACGATCTGGAAGCGCCCGGCCTCGAGGGGCGAGGCTCCGCCGAAGATCGCGCCGACGAACGCTCCGGGCAGGGTGACGAGGCCCGTGGTCTTGGTCTGGTCGGTCGTGGGGATGATCGCGAAATAGACGGCGCGGCGCGCCAGGTCGAGCGTCGACTGCCGCGGGGTCGCCCCGAGCGCCATCCAGCCCTCGACCTCGTCCCAGTGCTCGGTGACGGCCTCGCCGAAGCGCCGGCCGGTCAGGGTCGCAATCGACATCGCGTTGCCGATGATGATTCCGCCGTAGGAGAGCACATACCGCGGCGAGAATTCGATGGCGCCGACCGAGAACACCACGATGAGTGTCGCAAGGATGCCGAGGCCCATCGCTGCGGCGATCCAGCCGAAGTGCTGCCGGGTCGCCCCGAGACGCCGGTTGACCGTGCTCACGGCGGCGATGAACATCACGCTGAGCCCGACTCCGACCCAGAGCGGATCGGAGATGATGCCGCTCAGGATGAGGCTGATCGCCGCGAGCTGGAGGGTGCCCCGGAGGATCGCGAGGGCGGGTGCGCACGGGCGGGGCACGTGGAAGCCGCGAAGCAGGGCGGTGACGACCGCGATCAGCAGCAGCACCCCGATGAGGCTGGGCAGGAGTCCGCCCAGTTCGGCGGGGAGGTCGGCGGGCCAGGTCACCTTCTGAGCCTAGCGAGCCATCCGGTTCGACCTCGCTCCACACGGGGTCAGTCATGCCCTCTGAGTGGAAAGCACTTCCCGAACCGGGAATCGACGGCGGGCCCGAGGCTAGGGAGTCGGTGCGGCCGGCGTGAGTGCGGACCGGGCCGCCTCGATCCGGCGCAGGCGGGTCTCCGGCGTCTTCGCGCTCTCGATCGCGAGGACGTGGGCGCGCTGGTTGCTGTACGACAGCGCCGTGAAGGCGGCCCGGGCATCCGGTTGCTCGTCGAGCGCTGCGGCGAAGTCTGCGGGCACCTCGACCACCCGGGGTTCGGTGTCGAGCTCGACGTCGACCTCGATCTCATCCCCTGCGGCGACGCCTGCCTGTTCACGGTTCTCGGCGCTGAGCGCGATCATGAATGCGCCGCGGTAGGGGGCGACGGAGCTGCGGTAGGTATGACCGCCGATCGTGACCGTGATGGCGTGGCGCTTGCCGGGGCCGAGGCCCGCGACGACCTCCTCGGGAACGCGGATGCCCGTTGCCGATTTGCCGGAAAGCTCGAGGACGGTCGTGAATCTCATGGAACCGAGTATGCCGCAGCGAGCGGTTCCGCGCACGGGTCCCTGCGGGCTAGCTTGGTACATAACCAACACAAGGAAACCGGGTGCGGCACCATGAAGCTGACCATCGACGAGCATTCCCCCACGCCGCCGTTCGAGCAACTGCGGCTTCAGGTGCTCGAGGCCGTTCGGACCGGTGCCGTGGCGCCCGGAGACAAGCTGCCGACCGTGCGCCGGCTCGCCGACGAACTCGGACTCGCCCCGAACACGGTGGCCAGGGCCTACCGCGAGCTCGAGCGGGGCGAGGTGATCGAGACCCGCGGCCGCCAGGGTTCCTTCATCGCCGCAACGGGCGACCCGACCCTGCGCCAGGCGCAACGCGCCGCTGCCGACTTCGCCGAACGGATGCGCGTGCTCGGCCTCGGCGCGGACGACGCGCTCGCGCTCGTCTCGGCCGCGCTCGGCATCCGCCCCTGATCACTCCGCACGCGCCCCGCCCAGCCCAGCCGCGAAAGCGGGGAGCTAGGTGTATGCGGCGGCGAGGCGGCGGAAGCCCTCGTCGAGGGTCACCTGGGGGGTCCAGTGCAGGTCGGCGCGCGTGCGGCGTTGGTCGAACCAGTGCGCGGTCGAGAGCTGTTCGGCGAGGAAGCGGGTCATCGGGGGCTCGTCGGCTCCCGGGCGCACTCGCCAGGCGGCCTCGATCACGGAGCCGCCGCCGCGTGCGAGCGCGGCGGGAACCGACCAGGCCGGTGGGCGGACCCCGGCCGCCCGGCACATGCCGGCGAGCAGCTCGGCGACGGGCCGGGGCTCGCCATTGGTGATCACGTAGGCGTTGCCGTGCACCTCGCGCGCCCGGTCGAGGGCTGCACTGATCGCCGTGGCCGCATTGTCCACGTAGGTCGTGTCGATGAGAGCTGCGCCGTGCCCGAGCAGGGGAAGGCGCCCCGCCCTGGCCCGCTCGACGATCCGGGCGACGAGCTGGGTGTCCCCGGGGCCCCAGACCAGGTGCGGCCGCACGGCCACGACCCGCATGAGTGGAGAGTCGGCGTCGAGCGCGAGCAATTCCGCGCGGGCCTTGGTCCGGGCGTAGTCGCCGCGGGCACGAGCGGGATCCGCCGGGCCGGCATCGCTGCCGACGATGGATGTCCCGGCGTGGGCCACAGAGGGAGACGACACGAAGACGAAGCGCGAGACCCCGGCATCCGCGGCCGCGGCGAGCAGGGAGCGGGTGCCCCCGACGTTGACGGCCTCGAAATCGCGCGGGTCGCCCGCGAGGGAGACCTTGGCCGCGAGGTGAACGACGGCGTCCATGCCGATGACGGCATGATCCACGTCCCGGGCCGAGGTCACGGAACCGAGCAGGTCCCTGGCCCCTGCGACGCCGGACGGCCGCCGCTGGAAGCAGCTCACCTCGTGTCCGGCCGCGACCAGCTCTGCCGCGACCGCGCGACCGAGGAAACCGCTCGCCCCGGTGACGAGCACCCGCAACGGGGTCACGGTCGCGTCATCCGCCCGCCGGAGAGGATGCCGCCCGCCCACCGGGCGAGCCGGCTGCGGTCGATCTTGGAATTGTGCCGGATGTCCGTCGGCAGCTGGGGAACCACGAGCACCGCAGCGAGAGGTGCCGGCGATGCCGTTCGGATCGCGGCAGCAAGTGCCTCCGTCGCGAGTCCGACCCGCCGGGCCGGCGGGCTCGTTTCGACGACGGCGACCAGCTGTTGGGTGCCCACCGGTCCGACCCCGACGAGGGCCGCACGGGCGACACCGGGGTGTCCGGGGTTCGGCCTGCCGGACATGCCCGCGGTGACCGCATCGCGCGGGGTCAGACGGACGCGTTCGATGGCCTGCTCGGGGCCGACCGGCGTGACGACGCCCTCCGCGGTGACGATGACGTGTGGCAGCCGACCCTCGACCCAGAGCCGGCCGTCGGCGTCGAGGTGGCCGACGTCGCCGGTGCGGTGCCAGCGTTCGCCCGCGATCGCGCCGCGCCTGGCGGCCCGGTCGGTGAGCCAGAGCCGGTCGTAGTGGTCTTCGACGTGGGGCGCGGAGACGACGATCTCACCGGTGACACCGGTCTCCTCGGACAGTGCGCCGGTGGCCGTGCCCCGGTCGTCGAGAGCGCTGATCCGGATCCGGGTGGTCCCGGTCGGGCATCCCACGCAGACGCCGCCAGCGGAGGCCGCGGTCGCGACCCGGATGCCCTCGAGGGTGATATCCGTCATCAGGAGTCCCTCGGTCATGCCGTACGGGGTATGCGCTGTCGCGTCCGGCATCAACCGCGCTGCGGCCGCGAGGAGCGGCTCTGCGACCGGCGCGCCTGCGGACAGGAAGCTGCGCACCGCGGCGAGGGACGCCCGGTCGACGGGGGTGAGGCGTGCCGCGGTCGCGACGACGTTCGTGAGGGCTGCCGGAGACAGGAACACGACGGATGCGTCGATCGCGGCGACAGCGGCGGCCACCGCGGTCGCGGTGAGCGTCTTCGGCGACGTGACGTCCATGTCGGGGGTCACCGAGCGTGCGCCGAGGGCGGGGCCGAGGAGGGCGAACGGCGCGAAGCCGGCGACGAGGCCCGTCCCTGGGCCCACGCCGTACTGCTCGCGAAGCGCCCGGCTGACGGCGGCGAGCTGGCCGTTCGTGTAGACGACGCCCTTGGCCGGCCCTGTCGACCCGGACGTGAAGAGCACGGCTGCCGTGTCTGCCGCGGTGGGCTCTGGTGGCAGGCCCTCATCCGCGCCGAGCGACTCCAGCTCGGCGACGGTGAAGGAGACGTCGAGGAGCCTGGCAAGCGGCCTGGCGAGGGTGACCGCGGCGATCTTCTGGCCGGGCCAGCCGAGCGCCCGGGCGGCGACCAACCCGGGGGTCGCTCCAATGACGTGGTCTGGGCGCGCGCCCCGGACGGCCCGGGTCAGGCCGCGGAGGCCGAGACCGGCATCCGCGACCACGACGACGGCGCCGATGCGCACGCAGGCGTACAACACGGCCGTGAGGTCGGCGCCCGGAGGAACGAGAAGCGAGACCCGGTCGCCCTTGCGGACGCCGATCTGGTAGAGCCCTGCGGCCAGCCGGCGCACGCGCGCGGACAGCTCGCGCCAGCTGACGCTGAGCTGGGCGGCACCGTGACCGGGCGCCATGTCGACGAGTGCGATGTCGTCGCTCTCCCGGAATTCATCGAGGTAGTGCCAGAGCGGCCGGTAGTCGCCGCGGCCGGATTCGGGCGCGGGTTCCCCGTCCGAAACGTCCTGTTCCGGTCGAGAGTGACCGGCTGATCGGGCGCTCTCGTCCGGAACGGGCCCGGCGGCGGTGAGGGCGGCGGGCACGGCGGCGAGCGGGGCGCGGTCGGCGAGCCAGGTCAGTGCGGCCGCGGCGTAGTCGACGTCCTCGGCCACCAGGTGCCCGGCCCCCTCGAAGCGGTGAACGTTGGCGTCGGGCAGTCGGTCGAGGAGATCGTCGAGATACCGGTCGCTGAAGATCGGATCGGTGGGACCCCAGAGCAGCAGGGCCGGCACCTCGAGGCCGCGAAGGCCAGAGGCGATGCGGTCGAGTTCCGGCGTGCTGACGGATCCGGGACCGACCGGGATGTCGGCGACGAACGCGCCGATCCCGCCCCGGCGGGCCGCTCCCCGGTACGGCGCCCGGTAGGCGCGTTTGACGGCGGCGGACAGCGGCGGATGCGCGAGCGCGAGCGTCGTGTCGAGGAACGCGGGCGTCGTGACGGTCGCGGTGCCGAGCACGCCGCCCTGGAGTGCCAGCCGCAGGGGCGCCGGGATCGCGGCGTCCTCCGGCTGGTGCACGGCGGTATTGAGCAGCAGCACGCCCGCGAGCAGGTCCGGGTGGTCGATCGCCCAGCCGAGCGAGACGACTCCGCCCCAGTCGTGGCCGAAGGTGACGACCGGGCCGGTGAGTCCCAGCGGTTCCGCGCCGAGCGCGTCCGTGAGGTCGCCCAGGTCTGCGACCCGGCGGGCGAGCGGGCGCACCGTCCCGGTGCGCTCGGAGAAGCCCATCTCGAGCTGGTCGACGGCGATCACGCGCCAGGCCTCTTCGCCGCGCGTGGCGGCATCCGTCGCCTGCGTCACGAGCGACCGCCACAGGTACGACCAGGTCGGGTTCCCGTGCACGCACAGCACCGTGCCGACCGGGGTGATGCCGCGGGACGCGAGCACGGGCCCGTTGTCGAGCAGGTGCCAGGTGCGGATGCCGGCGCCCGGCTCCCCTGCCTCGACCAGCCTCGAGAACGCGGGGTCGAGTCCCGGCAGCCCCTCGGGCGGCAGGGACGCCGGCGCGGGCGTCGCCGCGGCGCGCGGCAGACGGTACTGGTGCTGTTGCCGGGGGTGGGTCATGGTGCGCCCGGTCACCAGGCCAGTTCCATCATGGCGGTGTTGAGGCCGGAGCCGACCCCCATGAGCAGCACCCGGTCGCCGCGACGCAGGGTCTTGGCCTCTTCGGCCAGGGTGATCGGGATCGACGCCGGCCCGACGTTGCCGAACAGCGGGTAGGTGAGGGGCACCCTCGCCCGGTCGAGCCCGGTGGCCTTCACGATCGCGTTGGTGTGCACGTCAGAGACCTGGTGCAGGATGTAGCGGTCCATGCTCGACCAGTTCCAGTCGCGCTTCGCCTCCGTCCAGGCCGACACGACCAGTTCCATGCCGCCCTTGAGCAACGCCTTGGCGTCGGTGAACATGCCGTCGACGCTGCCGACGCAGAGCCCGTTGAACTGGGTAGCGGCGCGGGTGACGCCGCCGAGCATGCGATGGCCTTCCGGATGCCGGTCTGCACGTCCGAGGACGGCCGCGGCCGCCCCTGACCCGAGGGTCAGGCTCGCGAATTCGCTCATGAAGTCCTTGCGGCCGATGTCGGGCCGCCCGAGCCGGTCGATCGTGTTGGACTGGATTTCGTCGGCGTCTTCGCCGTCGATCACCACGGCGTAGTCGACCTGGCCGGAGTCGATCAGCTGCGCGGCGAGGGTCATCCCGTTCACGAACCCGAGGCACGCGTTCGCGATGTCGAAGTTGGTGGCGGACGACGGCAGGCCGAGGCCGTGGTGGATGCGCACGGCGACGGAGGGCTCGAGGTGCTTGCGGGTGACCGAGGTGTTGATCAGGAGACCGACCTGGCCCGGCTCGACGCCCGCGTCGCTCAGGGCACGCTTGCCCGCTGACACGGCCGCGTCGTCGAAGGCGAGGTC
This sequence comes from Cryobacterium sp. MDB2-A-1, assembly GCF_004402675.1. Lineage (NCBI taxonomy): Bacteria > Bacillati > Actinomycetota > Actinomycetes > Micrococcales > Microbacteriaceae > Cryobacterium > Cryobacterium sp. MDB2-A-1. The sequence continues at coordinate 117,206 of NZ_SOFK01000044.1, forward strand.
GCTGCCCCAGTTGCGGCGTTCGTAGACGCCGGCGACGCGCTGGAGCAGGCCGCTCGGGAGACGCAGGCGTTTCAGGGCCGGCTGCAGTCGACGGTCGATCTCGATCGAGGTAGTGACGATCGGTGCGAGGGTGCTCGCGACCGCCAAGAGCGCGACGTTTGTGTGCGACGTCGTTGCGTTTCCGTCCAAGTGCTGTTCCCCTGTCGAATTGTGGCGCCGCTGGCACGCCACGGTCCCCGGTATTATCCCCCACTCAACTGATCGTTCCTCGTATGCAGGCTGTGTGCCGCTCCCCCCTGACCGCCCACCCCGTCCGCGAGAGCGGAGTTTTGGCCCTTAACATCGTGGTTTAAGGGCCAAATCTCCGCTCTCGCGGTTCGGGTGAGCGCGCGGGGCGGGGCGGGGCGGGGCGGGGCGGGGCGGTCAGATGATGCCGGCGGAGAGGGTGCTCGGGTTGCCGAAGCGGTGCGCCGTGATCGAGATCGCCTGCTCACGGAGGAACGGCAACAACTCGACCCTGCCTGCCTGGGTGACCGGGTGGGCGTAGACGGCCACGTCGGGGCTGCCGCGGAGGGCGTGCGCGAGCTGGGCCGCCGCATCCGTCGCCCCGGTCAGCGGGTCGCCGCCGATCAGCCGAACCCGGCTCGTCGTGATGCCGCCGGCTGCGGCGCGGGCGAGCCATTCGGCGTCGCTCTCGACCGTGACCGGGATCTCACGCTCGGCGAGGGCGCCCCGCACGATCGGCGGCATCGGCAGCGCGCTCGACACCGTGAAACGCGACTTCGAGAGGGTCGCGGCGATGAGCACCCGCAGCAGGTTCGACAGGGTGCCGTCCTCGGCGAGGCGCACCGTGACGGGCAACGTCCGGTAGCGGAACAGGTTGCGTTCGACGCCGAGCGCGGAGACGTCCCTGACCGCCGCGAACTCCTCGCGCCAGGCGAGCGCGTCGCTGAGGGCCGAGCGGCGCAGTACGTCGAAGTCGGCATAGTCGAGCACGGGCTGCGACCCCTCGATGAGCTGCGTGACGCTCGGTTCGAGGCCGCGCAGGTGCAGGGTCGAACTGTTCCTGCCCGGGTTGGTCACCCAGCTGCCGAGGCCGTAGAGATAGTTCGGGCCGCCGGCCTTCGTGCCTGCTCCCACCGACGAGCGCTTCCAGCCGCCGAACGGCTGGCGCTGCACGATCGCGCCCGTGATCCCCCGGTTGACGTACAGGTTGCCCGCCTCGATCGTCTCGAGCCAGGTCGCGAGTTCCTCGGGATCGAGCGAGTGCAGTCCGGAGGTGAGCCCGTAGTCGACCGCGTTCTGAAAGCGGATGGCTTCCTCGAGTGTGCGCGCATGCATCACTCCCAGCACGGGCCCGAAGAACTCGGTGAGGTGGAAGTAGGAACCGGGAGCGACTCCCGTGCGGATGCCCGGCGACCACAGCGCGCCGTCCTCGCCCTGCTGTTTCGGTTCGACGAGCCAGCTCTCGCCGACGCCGAGTTCGGTGAGGGCGTGCAGGAGCTTGCCGTTGGCAGGTTCGATGAGCGGGCCCATCTGGGTGACCGGGTCGGAGGGTCGTCCGACCCGCAGGCTCGTCGCGGCATCGACGAGCTGGCCGAGGAAACGCTCGGACCTGGCGACGGAACCGACGAGGATGACGAGGCTCGCTGCGGAACACTTCTGTCCGGCGTGCCCGAACGCGCTCTTGACGACGTCGGCGGCGGCGAGGTCGAAGTCGGCGGACGGGGTCACAATGATCGCGTTCTTGCCGCTCGTCTCTGCGAGCAGCGGCAGGTCCTCGCGGAAGCTCCGGAACAGCTGCGCGGTTTCGTATGCTCCGGTGAGGACGACCCGGTCGACCGCGGGGTGCCCGATCAGCCGGGTGCCGAGCTCCCGGTCGGCGAGGTCGACGAGCGCGAGGAGGTCGCGGGGCACTCCGGCCTCCCAGAGCGCCTCGACCATGACCGCTCCGGAGCGCTGGGCGAGCTTCGCGGGCTTCACGATGACGCCGGAGCCTGCCGCGAGTGCGGCGAGCACCCCGCCGGCGGAGATCGCGACGGGGAAGTTCCACGGCGGGGTCACGACGGTGAGGCGTGGGGGCACGAAGATGGCGCCCTGCACGGCGTCGAGCGCCCGGGCGCTCTCGGCGTAGTAGTGCGCGAAGTCGATGGCCTCGCTCACCTCGGGGTCGCCCTCTGCGATGGTCTTGCCGGTCTCTGCGGCCATCACCTCGATCAGGCGGTCGCGGTTCGCGGCGAGCGCGAGGCCGGCGCGGTGCAGGATCGCGGCCCGCTCCCCGCCGGGGCGCTGGCCCCATTCGTTGCCGCTCGCGGCGACGGTGTCGATGATGGCGTCGAGCTGTTCCTCTGTATCGACGCGGGCGGCGAGGATCGTGTCGATGCCGAGGCGTGACCCCTCGACCTGGGCGAGGATCCGGCGCCCCCACGCGCGGTTCGCCGGAAGCGAGGGGTCGGTGTCCGGCTCGTTGTGGAAACGGCGGATGCCGGCGGCCACGTCGCCCGCGCCCGCGTGGGTCAGGACCGCGGCCGTGTCGCTGAGCGAGCCGCGGGTGAAGCCGAGCACGGCATTGGTGAGGCCGAGGTCATCGTCGGTGTGCTGCGCCGCTTCGGCCGCAGACTCTGTCGCCTCGAGCTGGGTGACCGCAGAACGGTCCTGGCTTCGGTTCGGCGCTGGCACGAAGGCCTCGGGGCCGACCGATGATTCGAGTGCCCGGAGTGAGGCGAGGAAGCGCTCCTTCTCGCGTTCGAAGAGCGGGGGCGAGGTCGTGAGTTCGAACACGGCGGACATGAAGTTGTCCTGGCTCGCGTTCTCCTCGAGGCGGCGGATCAGGTAGCTGATCGCCACGTCGAACTCGGCCGGGTTGACGACGGGCGTGTAGAGCAGCAGCCTGCCGACGTCCCGGCTCACGGCCTCGGCCTGGCTCGTCGCCATGCCCAGCAGCATCTCGAACTCGACCCGGTCGTCGATGCCGCGCCGCTTGGCGAGGAGGTGGGCCCACGCCACGTCGAAGAGGTTGTGCCCGGCGACGCCGATGCGGACGGCATCCGTGTTCTGCGGGGTCAGCGCCCAGTTGAGCACCCGCTTGTAGTTCGTGTCCGCGTCCTGCTTGGTGCCGTAGGTCGCGAGCGGCCAGTCGTGCACGATCGCGTCGACGTGTTCCATGGCGAGGTTGGCGCCCTTGACGACGCGCACCTTGATCGGGGCTCCCCCGGCCGCGCGCCGGTTCTGCGCCCAGTGGGTCAGGCCCTGGAGGGCGCCGAGCGCGTCGGGCAGGTACGCCTGCAGCACGATGCCGGCCTCGAGGCCGAGCAGGCGGGGCTGGTCCAGGATGCGTTCGAAGACCGCGATCGTGAGGTCGAGGTCGCGGTACTCCTCCATGTCGAGGTTGATGAACTTCGGCACAGCGGATGCCGCGGCGAGCTCGTAGAGCGGGGTCAGCCTCTCGACGACCCGGGTCACGGCCTCGTCGAACGACCACATCGAGAGCTGGCTCGCGATCGAAGACACCTTGATCGAGACGTAGTCGACGTCGGGGCGGGCGAGCAGTTCCCTCGTGCCCTCGAGCCTGCGGAGGGCTTCCTTCTCTCCGAGCACGGCCTCGCCGAGCAGGTTGATGTTGAGCCGGTTGCCGGATTCGCGCAGGCTCGCGATCGCGGGACCGAGCTTGTCCGGCGTCGCGTCGACGACGAGGTGGCCGACCATCTGTCGCAGCACCTTGCGGGCGGCCGGGATGACGACCCACGGCAGCACGGGGCCGAGCACGCCGCCGAGGCCGATGGCGCCGCGCAGGTACCCTGGCAGGAAGCCGGGGGCCTTCTTCGCGACGGCCTGCAGGTTGTAGCCGGCGACCATGAGGTCCTGGGGGCGCATGACGCCGTCGACGAAGCCGACCGTGAAGTCGAGGCCGTTCGGGTCCTTGAGCACGCCGGCGAGGCGTTCCGCGGAGACGTCCGCCGGAATGGCGGTGCTCTCCGCGAGCCACTTCCTGACGAGCGTGACAACCTCCGCGCTCTGGGCCTGGTGCACGACGGACGGTGAGTTGCTCATGGTCACGAGGGTAGTCTTTCGCTCGCGCAACGGCCGGGAGCCGTTCCGGGGGGACGGAATCTGAGTCCAGTGTCGCGGGAACTTCCGATAAGTAAAAGCGACCGTTTGTGCAGAGTAGTGGTTAGGATTTGTGTGCAATGGAGCCGAGCGGAAGGTGCACGGGATGCTGGACGTCCGGAGGTTGCGCCTGCTGCGTGAACTGAAGATCCGCGGGACCCTCGCCGGGGTCGCCGAGGCGCTCTCGTACAGCCCGTCCGCGGTCTCCCAGCAACTCGCCCTGCTCGAGAAGGAGGCGGGCGTCGAGCTCCTGCACAAGGTGGGTCGCCGCGTGCAGCTCACCGCGCAGGCCGAGATCCTCGTCGACCACACCACCCACCTGCTCGAACGGCTCGAGATCGCCGAGGCCGAGATGATGGCTTCGCTCACGACCGTCTCGGGCACCGTGCGGGTGGCGGTCTTCCAGTCCGCGTCCCACGCCGTGATCCCCCGGGCGTTGACCCTCCTGGCCGCCGAATTCCCCCAGCTGCGTGTCGAGGTGACCGAGCGCGAGCCGGAGCGCGGCCTGTTCGAAGTGAGTGCCAGGGACTTCGACCTCGTCCTCGCCGAGCAGTACCCGGGGCACGGGCGTGCCCACAGGGCGGACCTCGACAGGGTCAACCTGGCGACGGATGCGCTGCGACTCGCGCTGCCGTCCGCGAGCGCGAGCGCTGATCTCGCAGGCCTGGCGCGGATGCCGTGGGTCATGGAACCGGAAGGAACCGTCTCCCGGTCGTGGGCGAGCCAGCTCTGCCGCGAAGCCGGGTTCGAACCCGATGTCCGGTTCGAGACCGCGGACCTGATCGCGCACATCCGCCTGATCGAATCGGGGAACGCCGTCGGCATCCTGCCCGACCTGGTCTGGGCCGGCGCCGAACCCACGGTGCGCCTCGTCGACCTGCCCGGCCACCCGCGCCGCACCCTCTTCTCGGCGGCACGCCGCTCGAGCACGAAGCGGCCGGGCGTCGTCGCCGTGCGCGACGCGCTCGCCCGCGCGGTCACGCCGTGACGACGGTCGCGCCGCGACGACGGTCGCGCCTTGACGGCGGTCGCGCCGTGACGACGGTCGCGCCTTGACGATGGTCACGGGCGGGCCTTCAATGGGGTGAGCACGCCCGCGACAGCGTGCGGAATGGGAGCATCCGTGATCACCATCCTCGCCCGCAGAATTCTCGTGGGCGCGGCGGCGGCAAGCGTCGCCGTCGCGCTGTCCGGGTGCGGGGCATCCGCCGAAAGCGCCGCGACAGGCGTCTGGGGCGACCCCAACGCCACGCGGATGCCGAGCCTCGAGCTCCACGAGGACCGTTCGCTCTCGGGCACCGACGGCTGCAACCGGCTCGTGGGCACCTGGAAGACGAGCGGGGACCGGATCGAGTTCGGGCCCATCGCCTCGACCCTGATGGCCTGCGAGGGTGTCGATACCTGGCTGGGATCCGCGACGTCCGCGACCATCGACGGCTCCACGATGACCCTCACGGACCAGGGCGGGAAAGAGATCGGCACCCTCGAACGCCAGCCGACGAGCAGCCCGACCTGATCGGCGACGCCAGCGAGGAGCGGCGACCGCGGTGAGCGGCGCTGGCGACCGCGCCGCCCCGGCCGACACATTGATCGTTCGCCCTTCTCAATCGCATCACCGTCAGTTGTTTTACTTCTGTACCCGCCTCGCCTAGCGTGAATCCACATGAAGACTTTCACCCTGCCCGGCACCGATATCGTCGCTCCGAACGTCATCCTCGGCCTGATGCGCATCCAGGAGAAGAGCGACGACAAGGTCCGCGAACTCGTGCGCACCGCCCGCGACGCCGGGATCGACTTCCTCGACCACGCCGACATCTACGGCTCCGAACTGCACGGCTGCGAACGCCGCTTCGGGGAGGCGCTGCAGCTCACCCCCTCCCAGCGTGACGAGATCACGATCCAGACCAAGACGGGAATCGTCGGGGACGGGCCGTACTTCGATTTCTCCTACGAGCACATCATCGAATCCGTCGAGGGGTCCCTCGCAGCCCTGCGGACCGACCACATCGACATCCTGCTGCTGCACCGCCCCGACGCCCTCGTCGAACCCGAGGAGGTCGCCCGCGCGTTCGACGAACTCGAAGCCACGGGCAAGGTCCGGGCATTCGGCGTCTCGAACCACACACCGCGCCAGATCGACCTGCTCCGGAAGCACGTGCGCCAGCCGATCGTCGTCAACCAGCTGCAGCTCTCGCTCACGCATGCGCCGATCATCGCGCAGGGGGTCGCCGCGAACATGAGCGGGCAGGAGCAGGCCGTGACCCGCGACGGGGGCGGAATCGTCGATTACTGCCGCCTGAACGACATCACCATCCAGACATGGTCGCCGTTCCAGGCCGGCTTCTTCTCGGGGGTGTTCCTCGGCTCTCCCGAGTACCCCGAACTCAACGCCGTCATCGACAGGCTCTCCGCCCACTACGGCGTCCCGCCGATCGCCATCGCGACCGCCTGGATCCTCCGGCACCCCGCCAGGATGCAGGTCGTTCTCGGCACCACCACCCCCGGACGCGTCACCGGGGCGGCCCAGGGGTCCGACGTGACCCTCACCAGGGCCGAGTGGTACGAGCTGTTCCGCGCTGCCGGGCACATCGTTCCCTGATCGCCGTCCGGGCCGGATGTCCCGCGCCGGCCCGCACGCTGCGGCACCCGTTGCTAGTCTCGAGGCGTGACGGAACCCACTCATGACGTTGTCATCGTCGGCGGCGGCCACAACGGATTGACCGCCGCCGCGTACCTCGCCCTCGCCGGCCGCAGCGTGATCGTTCTCGAGCGCGCGGAACACGTCGGCGGTGCCGCGGTCTCCGCCGAGGCGTTCGCGGGCGTCGACGCCCGCCTCTCGCGCTATTCCTACCTCGTCAGCCTGCTGCCGCAACGGATCATCGAGGAACTCGGCCTCGAGATCGGCCTCGCCCGCAGGCGTTTCTCCTCATACACGCCGAACCCGGCCGACCCGGCCGGCGGCCTCCTCGTCGACAACGGCGACGCCGAAGCCACCAGGGCGAGCTTCGACCGGATCGGCGCCGGAGCCGATTCCGATGCCTGGGCCGCCTTCTACGCCGACACCGGGCGGCTCGCCCTGGCGCTCTTCCCCACGGTCTGCGAACCCCTGCCGACCCGCTCAGAGGCCAGGCTCCTGCTCGGCGACGACTCCCTGTGGGAGCGCTTCGTCGAACATCCGCTCGGCCGGACCATCACCGAGGCATTCACGAACGACCTCGTGCGCGGCGTCGTCGCGACCGACGGCCTGATCGGCACCTTCACGTCGGCGGAGGCGGGCGACCTTGCCGCGAATCGCTGCTTCCTCTACCACGTGATCGGCAACGGGACCGGGGACTGGGACGTTCCGATCGGCGGGATGGGCGCCGTGACGGGCGAACTCGAGAAGGCGGCGCGGCAGGCGGGCGCCCGGATCGTGACCGACGCCGAGGTGACGAGCGTCAGCCCGGACGGAACCGTGCGCTACCGGCGCGGAGGCAGCATCCGCGAGGTCGCCGGGACGGTCGTGCTCTCGGGGGTCGCCCCCTGGGTACTCGAGCAGCTCCTCGAAGCGGATGCCGGCGGCCGGGGCACGACAGGGGCCGCGCGTGCGGACGCGCCAGGGGCCGGGCCGAAGCCGGAGGGCGCCCAGGTCAAGGTCAACCTGCTGCTGCGCCGGCTGCCGCGGCTCCGCGACACGACGGTCTCCCCCGAGGCTGCGTTCGGCGGAACCTTCCACATCAACGAGACGTACACCCAGCTCGAAGGCGCGTACGACGAGGCCGTCCGCGGGATCATCCCGGACCGGCTGCCCTGCGAGATCTACTGCCACTCCCTGAGCGACCCGAGCATCCTCTCGCCGGAACTCGCGGCATCCGGCGCACACACCCTCACCGTCTTCGGCCTGCACGCGCCGAACCGCTGGCTGAGCGACGAGAACAACGACGCCACCCGGGCGAGGCTGCAGGAGGCTGTGCTCGCCTCGCTCAACTCGGTGCTCGCCGAGCCGATCGAGGACCTGCTGCTGACCGATGCCGCCGGCAGGCCCTGCATCGAGACGAAGACGACCCTCGACCTCGAACACGCCCTCGCAATGCCGGGCGGGAACATCTTCCACGGTCCCCTCGAGTGGCCGTTCCTCGACGACGACGCCCCGAGGGACACCGCGGCGGAGCGCTGGGGCGTCGCGACCCGGCACCCGCGCATCCTGGTCTGCGGCGCGGGCGCCCGGCGCGGCGGCGGGGTCAGCGGCATCGGCGGGCACAACGCCGCAATGGCGGTCCTCGAGGCAGAGCTCGACGACTGAAACGACGGCCGAACCCGCGGCCGGGGGCCCGCTGACGGAGCCGTCGGGCGATGCTGTGGCACGGGGACGCCCAACGGGTTTAGCCTGAAGGCACGGCTCGTGTTTCACTCATCGCGGAGGTCCCCATGTCAGCCAAACCCACCGGTCGCCTTGCCCATCGCGAGGACGGGCTGTACCTCATGCTCGATCGGCTCTTCACCGCCCCCATCGACGACGTCTGGGCGAGCGTCAGCCGGCCAGGCGGCCTCGCCGGGTGGATCGGCACATACACCGGCGCGCCGGAGACAGGCGCCGTGCGCTTCAAGCTCTCCGAAACGGATGCCGAGTGGACGTACGTGACGATCCTCAAGTGCATCCCGCCGAAGCGGTTCACCGTCAACCTCGGCGAAGGGGACGCGGCGAGGCACCTGATCCTGCACCTCGTCGAAGGCGCGGGCATGACCACGCTCACCCTCGGGCAGCGCCTGCACTCCGCTGCGGATGCGGCACGCGTCGGGCCGTTCTGGGACTACTACCTGGATCGCCTCGTCGCGATGCGCACGGGTCACCCCGTGCCCGGCCACGAGCACTACGCGGGCGCGCACGAGCTCTACTACTCCGAGCTCATCGTCCCGGACAAGCCCCCGGTCGTTCCCGTCCCCGCACCGCCGCACGCATAGTCCTGCCGACCGTCCCCGAGGGTGCGAGCCCTCCCGGACGTCGGCGCGCCAAAGCGGCTGTGCCCGCTGCCGAAACGGCCGCTGCCGCCGGCTACTCCCAGAGACTCGGCGCGGCCGCGCGGGTCGCGGGCAGGGCGACGTCGGCGCTCCACTCGAGCAGCCACGCCGGGACGGTGAGGCCGGCGGGCGCCGGTCCGACGGCGGCGAGCAGCTCCTCGATTCCGACGACGCCCCCGCCGCGCTTGAGGAAGCGGCCCCGGATGAAGCCGAGCGCGAGGATCTCGGGGTTACCGTCGGCATCCGGTCGCACGAAGCGCTGCTCCACGTAGACGGCCTTCTCGTCGAAACCGAGGATGCGCGACTCGACGGTGAACCGCTGGCCGACGGTGAGCGATTTACGGAAGCTGATGGTCTCGCTCACGACGACGGGGTACCAGCCGCGTGCGGTGAAGATCGGCCAGATGCCGGTACGGTGCAGCAGGTCGAGCCTGGCGATGTCCATGATCGACAGGTACACCCCGTTGTTCATGTGCCGCAGGATGTCCTGGTCGGTCGGGAGGGTCACGAACCGGGTTCTGACGACGTCGTAGGACCCGACGCGGGGGCCGCGCTTCGACAGCCAGCCGTGGAAGAGGGTGCGGATCAGCATATGCATCCTGCGATGTTAACGCCTCGGGCGATTGGGTAGCATTCCGGTATGGTCCCGATCGATCACCTGCTCACCTTCGCGCTCGCTTCCGTCGCCCTCATCGCGCTTCCGGGGCCGACCGTGCTGTTCGTGATCGGACGCTCCCTGGCGCTCGGGCGCCTCGGCGGATTCCTGAGCGTGCTCGGGAACGCCCTCGGGATGCTGCCCCTCATCGCGGCCGTCGCGCTCGGCCTCGGCGCGATCGTGACCCAGTCGATCGTGGTGTTCACGATCGTCAAGGTCGTCGGGGCCGCATACATCGTCTACCTCGGCATCCACGCGATCCGGTACCGCGGCGCGGTCACCCGGACCCGCGGCGTCACGCTCGTCGCCCGGCCGTGGTGGCGGCTGCTCGCCGAAGGGTCGGTCGTCGGCGCCACAAACCCCAAGTCCATCGTGTTCTTCGTCGCCGTGCTTCCCCAGTTCGTCGACTACCGTGCGGGCGCGGTGCCGCTGCAACTCCTCACCCTCGGCACGGTCTTCGTGGTGCTCGCCCTCGCCGGAGACAGCGTCTGGGCCATCGCCGCCGGCTCGGCGCGGGACTGGTTCGCGAAGTCGCCGAAACGGCTGGAGAAGCTTTCAGCGGGCGGCGGGGTCATGATGATCGGCCTCGGCGGCGTCCTCGCCGCGACCGGCGCCCAGAGCTGACCCGCCGTCCCTAGACGGCGACGGGGACCGGGACGGGTAGGGCCGCGACGCGACGGACGAACGCGCCGAGACGGCGGTACACCTCCTGCGATTCCGGATGCCGAGCGTCCTGCTGCCAGGTGTGATGGGTGTTCGCCTGTCGCCGGTCGTAGATCAGGCTGTCCACCTGGATCGACCTGCGCTTGAGCGCCGCGATGAAGTTCAGGTTCGCCCGGTAGAAGTAGTCCCGTTCGCTCGTCGTGACGAAGACCGGAGGGAACCCGCTGTCGAGCCACTCGATCGGGTTCATGAACCGCGCCGCGGCCCGCAGCACGACTCCGCGCCCCCGCTCGGGCAGCAGCATGCGCAGGAAGTTGAGGCTCAGCACGAAGCCGCGCTCGAACATCACCGAGAGGTCGGCGATGCTGCAGTGCTGCACGAGGCCGCGGAGGTTGCCCGGATCCACGTGGGGTTCGATGCCGTAGTGGGCCGCGAGCTCCGGCTCGAAAGCGGATGCCGCCAGGAGCGCCGCGATGTGACCGCCGGCCGAATCCCCACCGAGCACGATCCGGGTGGGGTCCCCGCCGAAGTCGGCAATGTTGCGGGCCACCCAGTCGAGCACCGCATTGCCGTCCTCGAGCATGTGCCTGAGCTGGAACCGGGTGGCCATCCGGTAGTTGGCGTTGACGACGACCATGCCGTCTGCGGCCTGGCTCGCACAGTACTTGGTGAGCGGCGCCTTGTCGCCGGAGGTCCAGCCGCCCCCGTGGAAATACACGTAGACCGGAAGCGGCCCGGCAGGGTCGTGCGGCACCATCACGTCGAGCCGGTGGTCACGGCTCTCATCCCCGACGTAGTCGACGTCGATGTGGTAGTCCACAGTATCGATCGGCTGGAGGTTGAACTTGTGCAGTTCGCCGGGTGAGAGCCGGATCATCAAGGCCCGCCAGACCCAGACGGGCACACGGCGGAGGCTGGTTTCTCGGGGTTTCAGGGTGGTTCCTGCGGTCATGCGAGGGTGCTGCGGATCTGGTTCACAGCACGAACCTAGGTCCCGCGCGTGTGAGCGACCTGAGAAGCCCTCATGTTCGTGTCGGGGACAGGCCTTCTAGGGGTGCAGCGCCGCCCCGCCGAATGCTCCGGTCGCCTCGATGACCGCGCGGCCGAGGGTGTGGAACCGGAGGGTGAAGCCGAGCACGGCGGGAGTCGACCCGGGGTCGAGGTCGAGAGTGGGGACATCCACTGCGTGCACGATGAACTGATAGCGGTGGGTGCCGGTTCCGGGCGGCGGGCCGGCACCGATGAAGGAGGTGAGCCGCAGCTCGTTGGGCAGGGTGACCGCGCCGGCGGGCAACTGGGCACCGCCGGGGGCGCCGGCTCCGGCGGGAAGGGACGTGACGGCGGCCGGGAGGTTGAAGACCGCCCAGTGCCAGAAGCCAGAGCCGGTCGGGGCATCCGGGTCGTAGAGAGTGACCGCAAAACTCTTCGTGTCGGCGGGGAACCCGCTCCAGGACAGCTGCGGGGACCGGTCGAGGCCACCGGCTTCCTCGCCGAACTGCGCGGCCGAAAGCGGTGCCCCGTCGGTCACATCCGTGCTCGAGAGCGTGAAGAGCGGCACCTCGCCGTAGACGGCGAGCGGATCGGCGGTGGTCATGGGTCCTCCTGGCGGCGGGGGTTCTTGTGCGGGCTGCCCCCAGTTTAGGCGCCAGGCGCCCTCGCTTCGAAGATCCTCAGGCGCCGCCAAGGTCGCACAGCGGTCGGGTCCAGCCCGGCTCGCTACGGTCCAGCAATGGACTATCCCCTTCTCGGCGTCTTCGGCATCCTGACCATCGTGTCGGTTGCCGTCATCGCGCCGCGGCTCGGAGTCGCCGCCCCGCTCCTCCTCGTGCTCATCGGGATCGCGGCGAGCCTCGTCCCCGGCGTACCGGCCTTCGATTTCCCGCCCGAGCTCATCCTCGCGGTCGTCCTCCCTCCACTCCTCTATTCGGCGGCGGTCAACGTGCCGTTGCACGACTTCCGCCGCAATGCGACGGCGATCACCGGACTCTCTGTGCTGCTCGTGATCGTGAGCGCCGTCGCGAGCGGAGCACTGTTCCACTGGCTACTGCCCGGACTCAGCGTTCCCGGCGCCCTCGCGCTCGGTGCGGTCGTGAGTCCGACGGATGCGGTCGCCGCGACCTCGATGGGGCGCCGGCTGGGACTTCCACCCCGGGTGGTGACCCTGCTGGAGGGTGAGGGACTGCTCAACGACGCCTCGGCCCTCGTGCTGCTCCGCTGTGCGATCGCGGCGACGGCAGGCGGGGTGTCCCTGATCGGCGTGGCCGGGGACTTCGCGTTCGCGGTCGGAGTCGCGATCGGGATCGGTCTCGTCGTGGGGCACCTGACCGTGTGGCTGAGGTCGCGCCTGGGGAACGTCGTACTCAACACGACGATCTCATTCGCGGTGCCGTTCCTCGCGTTCATCCCGACCGACCACGTCCACGCGTCCGGGGTGCTCGCCGTCGTCGTCGCCGGGCTCGTGACCGGGCATCGGGGGCCGCTGGTCTTCACGGCGGAGGTGCGGATCAGCGAACGGGTGAACTGGCGGACGATCCAGTTCGTGCTCGAGAACGGCGTCTTCCTCCTGATGGGCTTCGAACTGAAATACCTGGTCGGCGAGGTGCACGAGGACCATGTCAGCGTCATCGAGGCCGTCGGCATCGGGCTTCTCGCGACCGTCGTCCTCGTCGTCGTCCGGGGCGCCTTCGTCGTCCCCCTTATCGCCCAGCTCAAACGACAAGAGCGGAGGGCCCGCGCCGGCGGCCGGGAGGTCGACTCCGCACTGCGGCGGTTGCGCACGGCCAGGCACGAGGACGTCGCCCAGGCCAGGGCCCACAGGAGGCTGACCAGGAAGCGGGCGGACCTCGACTTCCAGACGGTCGAGAGCCTCGGCTGGCGGGACGGCGCTGTGCTCGGCTGGTCGGGGATGCGAGGCGTCGTCGCACTCGCCGCCGCGCAGTCGCTGCCGACCGGCATCCCCTACCGGCCGCAGCTGATCTTCATCGCGTTCACCGTTGCCCTCGTGACCCTGCTCGTGCAGGGCGGCACCCTGCCTCTGCTGATCCGCAGGCTCGGGCTCACCGGAAGCGCCGAGGCGGATGACCAGCGTGGCTTCGCAGCCCTCGTCGGCCAGATCAGCGCGGCCGGTCTCGAGAGCCTCGGCAACCCTGCGCTCGCGCAGGACGGTGGTGAACCGTTCACCGCGGAGGCGCTGTCCCGGGTGCGTGCGGACAGCATCCGCCGTGCACAGGCGCTCGACGAGACGGCGGCCCCGGCCACCGGCGCCCCGCACCACCAGCACCGTGCGCTGCGGCTGCACGTGCTCGCACGTGAGCGCGCCGCCCTGCTCGACGCCCGTGAGACCGGGGCATACGGCTCGCACCTCATCGAGAGGGCCCAGCGCATGCTCGACCTCGAGGAAACCCGGCTGTCCTCCAACCCCTGGGCATGACTCCTGCACATTCCCCGGCGGTGGAATTCCTGCCGCGTGATTCCGGGGCGCCGGCCGTCAACCGCGGGAATCTGCAGGAGTTATGCCGAACCAGGACGGGTAACATGGCGCGGTGGCCATTCCGAAGATCCTGCTCTACTACGTCTTCACGCCGCTCGCCGACCCCGAGGCCGTACGGCTCTGGCAGCGCGACCTGTGCGAAGCCCTCGGCCTCCGCGGCCGCATCCTGATCTCGAAGGACGGGCTCAACGGCACGATCGGCGGCGACCTCCCGGCCGTGAAACGCTACGTGCGGAAGACGCGCGAGTACCCGGCGTTCCACGACATCGACTTCCGGTGGAGCGAAGGCACCGGGCTCGACGAGGCCGGCCTGAGCCTCGACTTCCCGCGCCTCGTGGTGAAGGTGCGCGAGGAGATCGTGAGCTTCGGCGCTCCCGGCGACCTCACGGTCACCGCGGCAGGAGTGCAGGGCGGCGGCACCCGGCTCTCCCCCGCCGCGCTGCACGAACTCGCCGCCGAGCACGGCGACGACCTGGTCTTCTTCGACGGCCGCAACTCCTTCGAAGCGGAGATCGGACGCTTCCGGGGCGCCGTCGTTCCCGACGTCGCGACGACCCGCGACTTCGCCGCAGAGCTCGACAGCGGCCGGTACGACCACCTCAAGAACCGGCCGGTCGTGACGTACTGCACCGGCGGCATCCGCTGCGAGGTGCTCAGCTCACTGATGAAGGACCGCGGCTTCGGCGAGGTCTACCAGCTCGATGGCGGCATCGTGGGGTACGGCGAGGCCTACGGGAATGCCGGTCTCTGGGACGGTTCGCTCTATGTCTTCGACCAGCGGATGTCCGTCGACTTCGCAGGGGACACCGCGGTCCTCGGCCGCTGCGCCTGCTGCGCGGCAGCGACCAACCGGATGCAGAACTGCCGCGAGCCGTCCTGCCGCGCACAGCTCGTCGTCTGCCCTGACTGCGCCGCTACGGCGCCCGCCTGCCCCGCGCACTCCTGACCGGCCGCGCGCGGGCGAACTCCCTCGCGTCCCTGGCCGAGAGGGCGAGCAGGATCAGGATGTCGAAGGTGACGCTCACGAGCGAGGTCCGCAGGGTGATCGCGGCCCCGTTGACGGCATAGTCGACGAAGCTCGTGACGATGCTCACCGTCGCGAAGGACATCGCGACGATCCGTGCCCAGTTCCGGCCGAAGTACACGAATGCGGCGAAGCCGATGTTGAGGGCGAGGACGACCCCGTAGCCGGCCAGCAGGATCCCGAGGGCGACCCCGGCCGTCGCGGGGTCGACGGTGCCCGCCGGCGTGCCGTCGAGGGCGACGGCCGAGACGAACTCCGGCCAGTCGAGCGCCGCGAGGACGATGACACCGAGACCGGACAGGACCCGCGCGCCGAGCATCAGCGCTCCGACGCTGATCGATGCCGGCCGCCGCCGGTGGGCGCCGGGCTCGGACGGCACCGCGTTCCCGGTCGGTGCCGCCGTCGATGCCACCGTCGACGCCGATGCCACTGCCGCGGTCGGTGCCGGTTCCGGCGCGGCAGACCCCGCACGTGCAGCCGCAGCGCCGGAGACCGCGATGCCGGATACATCGACGACGGGCAGGTCGCCGTCCGTCTGGATCGTGTCGCCGCCGCCGTTGCGTGCGTGGTATCCGCTCGAGAAGTCCCGGATCAGGTGCACCCGAGCCCCCGAGCCGGCGTGCAGAAGCGAGTCGACGATGTGGTCCCGCTCGATGTCGGTGTTCTCGTCGATCTTGTGCGTGATCTGCAGGGTGAACAGCGAGAAGCCGACGGCACGATCGAAGGTCCCCGCCGCGAGCCAGTCGACCCTCGTCCCACCGGGGAGCAGCCAGCCGTCGGGGCAGCGCCAGAACCGCACGTGGTGCCGCTTGGCCGGATTCTCGGCGACCTCCTGCTGGTAGGCGAAGTCCTGCATCCGGTCGAACAGGAACAGCGGACTGACCGGCGCCTCGTCATAGCTGCGCCTCGCGAGCGTCGCCGAGACCATCCTCCAGGTCGTGCCTGGCGTGATGTCGTCCGCCCGCGTCCACCCTGCCGCGGCGAGCGCCTGCTGCAGCTGCTCCGCCGTGCCGGTGATAGCGAGGTTGACCGGGTCGCCGAGGAGGCCGTCGCTCGTGCGGGTCCTGCCGATGAAGTAGTGGGGAACGTACAACTGGGTCAGGATCCGGTGCAGCCGCGGAAGCACAAGGTAGGCCAGAAGCACCCAGAAGAGCACAGCGAACCAGAGCGCACCCCAGCCGAGCTGAAAACTCTCGTTCACGAGCAGAACGGCGAGCCAGACCGCGGCGAACCCCGCGAAGACGAAGAAGAAGGCGTCGATTCCCGCGCTCACCGAGAGCCGGCGCGGCACGACCCGCACCTTCTCTGGCACGACGGCGGCGGTCATAGCGCTCATGCTACCGACTAGGCCGAACGCGGGCGAGGGGCGGGAAGTAGGCTCGGAGCATGACTCCTGAGACTCAGTTCCGCGCCATCGTCGTCGAACGAACCGTTGCGGAGGACGGCGCCACGTCGCAGCACGCGGCGCTCACGCTCGTCGACGATTCCTTCCTGATGCCGGGTGACGTGACCATCACCGTCGACTACTCGAGCCTCAACTACAAGGACGGGCTCGCGCTCGCCGGTCGCCCCGGGGTCATTCGCTCCTGGCCCCTCATCGCCGGGATCGACCTCGTCGGCACCGTCGAGTCGAGCGAGGACCCGCGCTGGGCGCCAGGAGACCGGGTCATCCTGAACGGCTCAGGCCTGGGCGAGACCCACCACGGCGGCCTCGCCGAACGCGCGAGGGTCTCCGGCGCGTCCCTGGTACGCCTGCCCGCCGGAATCAGCGCCCTCAGGGCCGCCGCGATCGGCACGGCCGGATTCACCGCCATGCTCGCCGTGCTCGCGCTCGAACGCGCCGGGACAACGCCGGACTCCGGCCCTGTGCTCGTCACCGGCGCCGCAGGCGGAGTCGGTTCGATCGCGGTGGCCCTGCTCTCGGCCAGGGGCTACCGGGTGACGGCATCGACCGGTCGCGTCGACGAACTCGGCGACTACCTCCGCGGCCTCGGGGCCGAGGCGATCCTGGACCGGAGCACCCTCTCCGAGCCGGGAAAACCGCTCCAGGCCCAGCGCTGGGCCGCGGCCGTCGACTCCGTCGGAAGCGCCACCCTCGCCAATGTCCTCGCCCAGGCGAACTACGGGGCCGTGATCACCGCGTGCGGCCTCGCCCAGGGCGCCGACCTCCCGACGACGGTGATGCCCTTCATCCTGCGCGGGGTCAGCCTTGTCGGCATCAATTCCGTCGAGGCTCCATTGGCCCTCCGGGAACAGGCATGGTCGCGGCTCGAATCCGACCTCGACCTGGCGCTCCTCGACGGCCTGACGTCGAGCATCACGCTCGAGGAAGCGATCCCGGCGGCCGATGACATCCTCGCGGGTCGGCTGCACGGGCGCACGGTCGTCGCGATCCACGAATAGCGCGGTCAAACACGATTTAGTCGTGGCAGAACCGCCCAGTACCGCTATCACAGCGGATGCCCCTCCGCGCACCCCCAGGCTTTCGGCGCGCCGTAATCCCCCACTAGTGGGGGATACCTTGGAAGAAAATGAGCGTACCTTGCATAACAGGAACCCCCTTCACCGGGGGTGACAGGTCCCGGACCACCCATTCCGGGACCGCACACAGGTAGTAATGCAGAGCACCGCCTCATCCCCGAGGCGGCTGCTGTACTCCCCCAACAGAGTGATCCGCACGCACTCGTTACCCGAAACGAAGCGCCGTCTCATGAATGAACTCCTTCACCGACCCCCGGAATGGCCCGGAATGATTCCTGGGGTCGTCGCATGAAGTCCAGCATCCACCGCGACACGCTGGGCGCGATCCTCGAACTCGCAACCGCCCCTCATGAGTCAGCCATGCTGGTCGTCGGGGAGCCCGGATCCGGCAAATCGCGCCTGCTCGCCTCCGTCGAACCGATCCCCGGGATCGAGATCTTCCGGGTCAGGATCAATCCTGCGGAAGCCGGCTTCCCGCTCTCCGGCCTCTCGGCCTTCGTCGCCTCGTTCCAGACCCCGGCCGCCGCAGCGCTCTCGAGCGAACTCCTCATCCCCGGCGAAGCGGATGCCCAGCTCGCCGCCCGCGCGGCGGAACTCCTCGCCCTGATCCGCGACTTCACCCCCGAGACAACCCTCCTCCTGATCGACGACCTCGACCTGATGGACCTCCCGAGCCAGACCGTCTTCGCGATGGTCGCGGCGCGCCTCGGCGGCACGGGGCTGCGCCTCGTGGGCACCGTGTGCGCGGAGCCCCCCGTCGGCCCGCTCGCCTCGCTCCCGCGCATCACCCTCGACCGCCTCACCTTCGCCGAATCGATGCTCCTCGCCACCGAGCTTCTCGGGCCCCAGTCCGACGAGGCACTCCGGCGGATGCTGGCATCCTCCTCATCGGGAAGTCCGTCCGAAATCGCCAGGAACGCCCGGCTCCTGACCAGCAGGCACCTCGGGAACGCCGCCCCCGTCGCCCTGCCGTTCCGCGCCTCCCGCGCTCCCTCGACCCGGACCTCACAGGAACCGGACGACCAGCACCTCCTCCTGGCGATGCTGTCCTGCTCCTACCTCAGCAGCCAGGATCCGATCCGCCAGAGCGGCGACCCCATCCGCGGCGCCCTGGAAGAACTCCTGTCCGCGGGAACCGTCATCCGCGACGGCCGGTACCTCCGGATTTCGGACTCAGCGCTGCGTTCCCACCTCTATTGGTCCATCGACGCCGGTACCCGCGCCGAATTCCATGCCCGTGCCGCCCGCAGCGAGGACGCACCCGGAGGGGATCCCGGCCTCGCCGCGTGGCACCGCAGCTGGGCGGATGCCGGCAGCCTCTCCTCGGACGAACTGCTCGCCTCCGCTGCCGAATTCGGCCGCAGGGGCCTGATCTGGCAGTCCGTCGAACTCGCCGAACGCGCCCTCGCCCTCGCGCTCGACGCCACCGGAAGCCCCGAGGCCCTGCTCGAGGTCGCGGAGGCGCTGTACCTGCAGGGCGAACTCTCCTATGCGGCCCGCTATGCCAGGCTCGGCCAGCGCAGGCCCGGCTCGATCGCCACGGTCACAAAGCTCGCGACCCTCCGCAGCGGGATCGAATTCATGTCGACCCACCAGCTGCTCACGACCGACCTCGACGACTGGGTCGGACCGCGCGGCGCGAGCGGCAGGGCGGAAGACCTCGCGCGCCTGCTCGGCATGAGCGCCCTCAGTCACGCCGAGCGCTGGGAAGTCGACGCCGCGCGGGAAGCCCTCGCCAGGGGCCGTCACCTCCTCGAAAGCGCGACCCCGGAGTCCGTCGAACTCCACGAGCTGTCCGCACTGCTGCTGTCTGCTCTCGAGGGTGACCCCGGCCCTTCGACCCGGATGTTCGAGCGGCTGTCCCGGCACGGCTGGACCGAGGAGACGAGCGCCAGGGCACTGTCCGTCCTCGGCCGCAGCCTCACGTTCATCGACCGATACGGCGACGCCAGGCGCGTGCTGCGCACCGTCGTCGGCCTCGAGCCCCCGCCGGACCCGATCGTCCTGCAGACGGCCAGGTACTACCTCGCAGAGAACGAGATCCTCGCCGGCAACCAATTCGAGGCCATGGCCATCATCGAATCGCTCACAGGATCCGGGACGGAACAGGTGCATCGCCGCCCGCTCCAGCTGCTGACGGCCTGGTACTGGCAGGCCCGCGGAGACCGAGCGCGCGCGGACGCGGCGATCGAGCTCTGCAACCGCAGCTTCGCGACGAGCGACCATCCGGCTCTCGCCGCCCGGCTCGTGGCAGACCAGGGCCGGTTCGCCCTCATGGAGGGCAGGTTCGACGATGCGATCGCATTCCTGCACCGGGCCGGAGCAATAGGGTCAGCATTCCGCAACCCCTCGCTGCTCCGGAGCCAGGTCGACCTGATCGAGGCATACGTGCTGTCCGGCCGGCTGCGGGAGGCCGTGATCCAGTTCCGTGAGTTCCGGGCCAGGGCCCGGCCCTTCCACACCCGGTGGACGGTGCTCGCCACGGCACGGGCCGAGGCCCTGCTGACACCCGGCGAGGCATCCATCGCCGTCTTCGAACAGGCCGCCGGCCTCTGGCAGCCTGGCGATTCGCAATTCGAGCAGGGCCGCACCCTCCTGAGCTTCGCCGACCGGCTCGTGAGCCTCGGGCACGGCAGGGAAGGCGCAGACCAGTACCTGGCCGCGCGGATGATCTTCACCCAGCTCGGTGCCATCCCGTGGGCCAGAAAAGCGGATGCCGTCCGTCTCGGCACCCACGCCCCGAGCGTCAATCCCCTCCTCGCGACCCTTGCCCCCGACGAACGGCTCGTCGCCGAACTCGTGCAACAGGGCAAGCGCAACAAGGAGATCGCCGCCGAGCTCTTCGTCTCCCTGCGCACCGTGGAGGTACGCCTCACCCGCACATACAACAAGCTCGGTGCCAAGTCCCGGTCGCACCTGATCGCGCTGCTCTCCGGCACCGGCACGGTGCTGTCAGACGGTGCGGCAAGCGGGATGGTCTGATATACGGGATGGTCTGATCGAAAGGGACCGGTCAGGTCGCGCTACCCCGGCAGGGCGTCGCCGACCGCGATCCCGGGTGTCGCCGCCGTGTTGCTCCGTCGTTCCGGACTCTTCCAGGTGCCGCTCGACCGGCCGAAGAACGCCTGCGGGATGGTCCGGAGGCAGATGAACGCGTCGACGATGCGCACGAGCGGGAAGCCGATCCCGAGCACCAGGTAGTGCACCCGCCCGGTCACGATCACGACCAGGATCGTGAGCAGGTAGTCCGGCACCAGCACCCCGATGACGATGGACGCCGGAGGGACGGCCTGCGCGACCGCGATCGACACCGGGTCTGCCGAGACCTCGCCCCAGGCCGCGGCCGCAAGCGACATCAGGAGCAGCGGCAGGAAGATCAGCATCATGATGCTGCTCGTCACGAGTTCGAAGACGTAGAGGGCGAGGGCTCCCCAGAAGGTCCCGAACCGGAAACCGTGCCGGCGGACCGTCTGCCAGAAGCCGAGCGTCCACCGGCGCAGCTGTTTCGTGTAGTCCCGGAAGGTGTCGGGGTCCTGGGTGTACGCGATCGCCGCGAGGGGGTGGAAGGCGATGCGGCCGAGCCTCTTGGCATGCACCTCGAATGTCATGTTGAAGTCCTCGATCGCGAGCCCCGGGGCGGAAATGTCGATGTCGGCGAGGATCCGGCTGCGATACATGCTCGCGAAGCCGGGGACGATCGACACCACGTTCGCGAAGCGGGCGGCCTGGCCGTACTTGAGGAGGAACTGCACGACCACATAGAAGCGTTCGCGGTACGCCACGAGAAAACGGCCGAGCCGGGTCGGCGATGGCGGGTCCGTCACCGTCGCGGCGCGGCCGGCGACGGCGACGACCCCGGGATCATCGAAGTACGGCAGGCCCGTCTCCATGTAGTCGTCCGCGAGCTGCGTGTCCGCGTCGAGCAGCATCACGATCTCAAAGCGTTCGGCAAGCCGGAAGTGCGTGATCGCGGCGACGAGCGCACCGGCCTTGCCGCGGTTGGGCAGGAGCTCGACGACGTTCGCCCCGCTCTCCTCCGCGATCACCGCCGTCGTGTCCTTAGACGCGTCCGAGGCGATGAAGATATTGCCGACGGGCACGAGCCTGGCGGCCGAGCGGATCGTGTTGCGGATCACGAGTTCTTCATTGTGCGCCGCGATCAGCACGGCGACGTCTTTCGGGGTGACGCGGCCGCCTGCTCCGGAGGCCGCCCCGCCAGCGGCCTGCTGTGCGAGCCGGTGGCGCGCACTCCGCGGCCGCTTCCGGAACGCCTGCGCGACAACACGGCCCAGACCGACCGTGCCCCACAGGGCGGTGTTCACCCCGACCACGAGGACGAGCACCACGACCAGGCTCAGCATGTGACTCTCCGTCGACCGGCCGGACGCGGGGTCGCTCCGGTGGTCCGACCGTACACGCGGGACGGGGCGCCCGCCACGGCAGACAGGTGCGGTTAACCACATCCGGGTGCGGGATGCCCACACGATCCCGCAGAGTCCCGGCCATGGCTTGCCCGGATCGCAACATCTGCAGAGACTGGCCGCGGGAACACCACACGCCGCACCTCGCCGAGTCCCGAAACTCCTCGACTGACGGCGGCGCATCCGCGAACCGCACCTAACCACCGAACCGCACCTAACCACACAGACTTACCCGAACAAAGGACCTGGAATGTCAATCGAAATCGTCGACGACTCTTCCCTGCCGCTCACGCACCAGGGCCGCCAGCGCACGAACGCGGACGCCCTGCTCATCCCGGTCATCCCCCGCACCCAGTTCGACTTCGACGTCGCCATCGTGGGCCTGGGATACGTCGGGCTGCCGACGGCGCTGTCCCTGCACGCCGCAGGTCTCCGCGTACTCGGCGTCGACGTGAGCGAACGCCGGCTCGCCGTGATCCGCAGCGGTGAAGCCGACCTCCTCGAGTCAGACCGGGAGCGCCTCGAGACGGCGATGTCGGGCGACGACTTCCAGATCACGGGTGACACCTACCTCCTCGGCGACGCGGCAGCGGTCATCATCTGCGTCCCCACGCCGATCGACGAACACCTCACGCCCGACCTCGAGATCCTCGCGAGCGCGTGCACGATGGTCGTCGACGCCGCCGTTCCCGGCCAGCTCCTGATGCTCACTTCCACGACGTACCCCGGCTGCACCAGGGACCTCCTCGTCACCCCGCTGCTCGTTCGCGGCCTGACCGCAGGCAAGGACATCTTCGTGTCCTTCAGCCCGGAACGCATCGACCCCGGCAACGACCGCTACGCCCACGAGGACGTGCCGCGGGTGGTCGGCGGCGCGACCCCGGCCTGCCAGGCCGCGGGAGCCGCCCTCCTCGGCCGCTATGCCCGCAACATCCACGGTGTCAGCTCCCTCGAGGTCGCCGAGATGAGCAAGCTCCTCGAGAACACCTTCCGGGCGGTGAACATCGCCCTCGCGAACGAATTCGCCGAGGCGTGCCTCGCCCTCGGGCTGTCGGTCATCGAGGTCATCAACGCCGCAGCGACCAAGCCCTACGGGTTCATGCCTTTCTTCCCCGGCGCCGGCGTCGGCGGGCACTGCATCCCGTGCGACCCGCACTACCTGCTCTGGCAGCTCCGCAAGGCTCACGTCGACGCGCCGGTCATCGAACACGCGATGAGCGAGATCGCCGGCCGCCCGCGCCGGGTCCTCGAGCGGGTGCGCGAAACCCTCGCCGACCAGGGCAAGCCTCTCCGCGGCGCACGCGTGCTCGTTGTCGGAGTCTCCTACAAGCCCAACGTCGCCGACCTCCGTGAGTCGCCTGCGCTGGATATCCTCAGCATGCTGGCCGACCAGGGCGCGGACGTCGGGTTCCACGACCCGTTCTTCGGGTCCGTCCGGCTCAGGAACGGCAGGGAGCTCACCGCGACGGTCGACCCGGACGCATTCGGCGCCGACCTCGTGGTCCTGCACACCGACCACGACAACGTCGACTGGGAATGGCTGTCCCCGGAGGTCCTCGTGCTCGACACCACCTACCGTCGCACCGACCTGCCCCGCCGCGTGCAGCTCTGACCCCTTCTTTCCCGGGCGGATGCCGGGGGCCGCTCGGCCCCCGGCATCCGTTGCCCTGCCCACCCCTTCGATCGGAGAACCACCGTGAAATCATTGATCACCGGCGGCGCCGGCTTCATCGGCAGCCACCTCACCGAATACCTGCTGGAGCAGGGTGACGACGTCATCGTGCTCGACAACCTCTCGACGGGTTCGCTCCGCAACCTCGCCAGGGTCAGTGACAACCCCCGGTTGCGGTTCGTCCAGGGCAGCATCCTCGACAGGGCACTCGTCACCGACCTCATCTCCGGGCGTGACCGGGTCTTCCACCTCGCCGCGGCCGTCGGCGTCAAGCTCATCGTCGAGGAGCCCCTGACGAGCCTGCGCACCAACATCCACGGCACCGAGAACGTCCTCGACGCGTGCGTCGCCGCGGGGGCGACCCTGTTGCTCGCGTCGACGAGCGAGGTCTACGGGAAGAACACCGCTGACAGCCTCGACGAGGAGTCCGACCGCATCCTCGGCTCCGCCCTCAAGTCCCGGTGGACGTACGCCGCCGCGAAGGGGATCGATGAGGCGTTCGCGCACGCCTACTGGAGTGAGTTCGGACTCTCGGTTGCCATCGTGCGCCTGTTCAATACGGTCGGGCCGCGGCAGACCGGGCGTTACGGCATGGTCTTTCCCAACCTCGTCGGCCAGGCGCAGCGAGGGGAACCACTCACGGTCTTCGGCGACGGACGACAGACCCGCTGCTTCTCCTACGTCGGCGACATCGTGCCCGCCCTCGTCCGGCTCGCAGAGACTCCGGCCGCGTACGGCCTGGCCGTCAACATGGGCGGCGCCCAGGAGATCTCGATCCTCGGCCTCGCCGAGCGCGTGATCGACGTCCTCGGCTCGACGAGCGACATCAGTCTGATTCCCTACGAGCAGGCGTACGCCCCCGGCTACGAGGACATGCGTCGCCGGGTCCCCAACAACGGCCTCGCTCGGAAGCTCGTCGATTTCGAACCGAGTACCCCGCTCGACGACGTGATCCGGAACGTGGCCGGCGCCGCGGCGGCCGGCGGAAACGCCAACGAGGCCATGGCCCTCGCGGGCTCGCCGCTGCATCCGCACGCCCCCGGCCTCGTCGCCGCCGGCAGCCAGATCCCCGGGCTGCTCTGATGTGCGGGATCATCGCCTGTCGCGCCATCGAACCTGCGCCCGGCTATCTCGTCGCGGGACTCAAACGCCTCGAGTACCGCGGCTACGACTCTGCGGGCATCGCCGTGTCCGCTGAAGACGGCACGACGGCCGTGTTCCGCACGATCTCGCGCGTCGACTCCCTCACCGGGCTTGTCGAGGAGTGGGGCGGCCCCCTGCTCGCAGGCACCGGCATCGGCCACACCCGCTGGGCCACCCACGGCGGCGTGAGCGTTCAGAACGCGCACCCTCACCAGGACTGCGAGGGCCGCCTGAGCGTCGTTCACAACGGCATCCTCGACAACGCGGACCGGCTGCGCGCCGAGCTCGTGCATGCCGGGCACCGGTTCTCCTCCGAGGTCGACAGTGAGGTCATCTGCCACCTCGTCGAGGACCGCCTGCTCGACTCCGACGACCTGCTCGGTGCGGTGAGCGCCGCGGTCGCCCAGCTGACCGGCTCGTGGGCCCTCGTCGTCCTCGACGCACGGACAGGGCGCATGGTCGCCGCCGCACACCGCTCGCCGTTGCTCGCTGCCCGTTCCGCGGCGGGGATCTTCCTCGCGAGCGACATCTCTGCGATCGGCGACTGGGTCGACGAATTCCACATCCTCGCGGACGGCGACGTCGTCGAGGTCACGAACGACCTGGTCTGGACCAACTCCGGGATCCCGGCCGCCGTTCCCCCGGCCATCCCGCGGCCGCCGCGGCCGCAGTTCTCGCTGACCGTCGAGGCCGACGACCATATGGCCGCCGAGATCCGGGAGCAGCCGGAGGCCGCGGCCCGCCTGCTCGACGAGGTCGGCGGCCGGATCGCGACCGGCGAGCTC
Source organism: Cryobacterium sp. MDB2-A-1 (assembly GCF_004402675.1). Classification (NCBI taxonomy): domain Bacteria; kingdom Bacillati; phylum Actinomycetota; class Actinomycetes; order Micrococcales; family Microbacteriaceae; genus Cryobacterium; species Cryobacterium sp. MDB2-A-1. The sequence goes on from NZ_SOFK01000044.1 coordinate 142,645, forward strand.
TGGAACGACCTCGGCCTGCCCCGGTTCGACCGGATGCGTGTGGTCGCGTGCGGGACCTCCCTCAACGCAGGAGAGGTCATCGGTTCCGCTCTCAGCCGGCTCGGCGGGCTCGGGCACTCCTCCGTCGTCGCGAGCGAAGCGGCGGGCTCCGTCGTAGAACCGGGAACGCTCACGGTGATGATCAGCCAGTCTGGCGAGACCGCGGACGTGCTCCGCGCCCTGGAGGAGGGACCGGAGGGTTCCCCGGTGCTTGCCCTCGTCAACAACGTGCACTCGACGCTCGGTCGCAAGGTCGACGCCGTCGTGAGCTGCGCGGCCGGGCCGGAAATCGGTGTCGCCGCGACGAAGACGTTCGTCTGCCAGGTCATCGTCGGCACCGGGCTCGTGATCTCGTCGCTCGTCGCGAGCGGCAGGATGGATGTGGCCAGGGCCCACCGGCTCGTCAACGACCTGTACCTGATTCCGGAACAACTCGCGGAGGCCGCAGCCGCCGCGCGGGCGCTGCTTCCTCCCCTCGTCGAGGAGGTGCGGGGCGCCAAGGGGTTCCTGTTCCTCGGGCGGGGTGCCGGCGTCGCATACGCCGCGGAGGGCGCACTCAAGCTCAAGGAGATCACGTACCGCTGGGCGGAGGCCTACCCGGCCGGCGAACTCAAGCACGGTCCGCTCGCGCTCGTCGAGGAGGGCACCCCTGTCGTCGTGATCGACGACGACGATCCCCGGCTGGCCGGGAATATCGCCGAGGTGCGCGCGCGCGGCGGGCGCATCATCACGATCGGCCGGCCGGGCAGCAGCGTCGAAGTCCCGTTGTCGCTCGGAGCACCGTGCGGGCCGCTCGCGGCCGTCGTTCCACTGCAGATGCTCGCTCTCGGCCTCGCCGTCGAGCTCGGCTTCGACGCGGACAAGCCCCGCAACCTCGCCAAGTCGGTCACCGTCGACTGAGCGGGGCGGTGGCGGCCGGCGGCCGGTGCGAGCCGGCCGACGGTCCGCTGGGAAGGTGGTGAAGATGACCCGTGAGCGCGCGAGAGGCCGGGTAGCATCTCAACGCCATCGGCTGCCGAACCGATGTGGACGTTCTGTGTGCTGGAGGAGGGCGAATGCCGGAAGACGATGAGCCAGCGGGCGGGACCCCTCGCCGGCGCGCACTCCTGATCAGTCTCCTCGCGATCGGCCTGACGGTTCTGGCCGTGCTGACGATCGTGGTGTCGACCGCTCCGCGACCCGGCCAGAGCACAGCTCCCCCCTCGGCCAGCCGGTCCCCCGGCACTCCGACACCCAGCGGGAGCCCCGCACCATCCGTGACCCCCGCGCCGTCCGCGAGCGCGGCCCCGACGGCTCCCACGGTCGGGGCGTACCCCTGGCACACCGGGATCGTCTCGACGACGTTCTGGGTCGGCGAGATCTTCGACCCGAACGCCGCGGACGGCAGCCAGGTCTATTCGACGTATGACTCGGGGTGGATGGCGAGCTATGGCGGTTGCGACGGCGTCCGCACGGCGGACGACTGCCAGACCGAGGTGCGGACGGCGGCCAACGACTACTTCCCGACCCAGCTGGCTCCGAAGGAGAACCCGTTCTACCTCGATCTCCCGTTCGACGACCTCAACGACGCCCAGGCGTTCGCGACCCGCGGGAAGGTCGTGCCGTGGGCCGGCCAGTCTGCGTACGCGGGCTCGGCGGGCGATGACACCGTGAGCCTGATGAAGAACAGGTGGGTCCGCATCCGCTCGAACGGCCAGACCTGTTACGGCCAGATCGAGGACGCCGGGCCCGGCCAGTACCACGATGCCGCATACGTGTTCGGTGCGGACGATGCCCGGCCGGCCAACAAGAAGTTCAACGGAGCGGGCATGGACGTCTCCCCGGCCCTGAACGGCTGCCTGCGATTCAGCGACATCAACGGGGAGAACGACACGGTCGACTGGCAGTTCGTCGAGGCGGCCGACGTCCCGCCGGGGCCCTGGACGAAGATCGTCACCACGAGCGGAGTGCGCCCGTAGCACGCGACCCGCGACCCGCGACCCGCGACCCGCGACCGGCGACCGGCGACCGGCTACAGCTTGAGCGAGGCGATCAGGTCTGGAGCGTGGTTGGTGGTGAGGATCACGCGCGAGAAGTCCTCGTCGATGAGGTCGATCACGACGGCCTGGCGGCGGCGCTTGATCGCGAGGAAGTCCTTGCCCCCGTGGAACTTCCAGGTGCCGACCGCGAGCACGAGTGGAACCTCGAGGCCGGGGGCGCGGATCCCGCGGATCCAGATCCACGGGTCGTCCGTGATCGTCACCGAGCGGATGTTGTCCCGTGCGACGACGATGTCCTCGCGGCGGAAGGCGAGCGTCTTCTCGGCCTTCGTCAGGTGTACCTCGAGCCGATCGGGATGAACGCGCAAGGAAGCCATAGGCCTAGTCTGCCCCGTTCGGCCGGTATTCCCGCTGTCGAAACCTCACAATGCAGTAACGCGGAACTGTGCGCTCCGTCAGTCGGGCACGACGGCCGCCGCTGCCGCCTTCGCCGCCGCGGGCAACGCGTCGAGAATCCACTCGATCGCCTGCTCGTCGTGGGCCGCAGAGACGAACCAGGCCTCGAACACCGACGGCGGCAGTGACACCCCGGCGTCGAGCATCGCGTGGAAGAACGGGCCGTACCGGAAGGCCTCCTGGCGCTGCACGGCGGCGTAGTCCCGTGGGGGGTGCGCTGCGGCATCCGCCCCGAACGCGAAGCTGAACAGGTTGCCCGCCCGCTGCACGCTGTGCGCGACACCCTCTGCTGAGAAGGCGGCGGAGACCGCGTTCGAGAGCAGGAGCGCGGTCGCATCGAGCCGCGGATAGACGGTGTCGTCGAGGGCGCGCAGGGTCGCGATGCCCGCTGCGACGGCGACCGGGTTCCCGGACAGGGTTCCGGCCTGGTAGACCGGGCCTGCGGGGGCGAGGTAGTCCATGACGTCGGCACGTCCGCCGAGCGCCGCGACGGGCAGGCCGCCACCGATGACCTTGCCGAACGTGAAGAGGTCGGGGCTGTACGGCTTCGCGGGGCTCTCTCCCGCGTTGTCGAGGCCCCAGTACCCGGCCGGCCCGACCCGGAAGCCGGTGAGCACCTCGTCGATGATGAGCAGCGCACCGTAGGAGTGCGCGAGCTCGGTCAGGGCTGCGTTGAAGCCGGGGTCTGGCGCGACCACGCCCATGTTCGCGGCGGCGGCCTCGGTGATGACGGCGGCGATCCTCCCCGGGTGGGCTTCGAACGCGGCGCGCACGGCCTCGAGGTCGTTGTACGGGAGCACGAGGGTCTGCGCCGCAGTCGCAGCGGTCACACCGGCGGAACCGGGCAGGGCGAGGGTCGCGAGCCCGGAGCCGGCCTGGGCCAGGAGTCCGTCGGAGTGGCCGTGGTAGTGGCCGGCGAACTTGATCAGGAGCTCGCGACCGGTGAAGCCGCGGGCGAGGCGAATGGCGGTCATCGTCGCCTCCGTGCCCGTCGAGACGAGGCGAAGCTTGTCGACGGCCGAGACGCGGCCCTCGATCAGCTCGGCGAGTTCGGTCTCGCCCGGAGTGGACGCACCGAACGACAAGCCGAGTGCTGCAGCTGCCTGGACCGCGTGGACGACCTCGGGGTGCGCGTGGCCGAGGATCGCGGGCCCCCAGGAGCTGACGAGGTCGACGTAGTCGCGGCCGTCTGAGTCGGTGACGTAGGCTCCTGAGGCCTTCACGAGGAACAGCGGGGTGCCGCCGACCGAGCGGAAGGCCCGGACCGGCGAGTTCACGCCGCCGGGGATGGCGCGCTGGGCGCGGGCGAACAGCTCGTCGTTGCGGGTCATCACGGGCGGTTTCCTTCGGTGAGCCAGGCGGCGAGTTCGACGGCCCAGTATGTGAGCACGGCGTCTGCGCCTGCCCGGCGGATGCTGAGCACCGATTCCTCGATCGAACGGCGGCGGTCGATCCAGCCCTGGGCGGCGGCCGCCTCGATCATCGCGTACTCACCGGACACCTGGTATGCCCAGACCGGGACATCACTCACGGCCGCGACGTCTGCGAGCACATCGAGGTAGCTGCCTGCCGGCTTGACCATCACGACGTCCGCGCCCTGTTCGATGTCGAGCAGGGCCTCGCGCACGCCCTCCCTGCGGTTGGCCGGGTCGAGCTGGTAGCTGCGCCGGTCGCCCGTGAGCGTCGACTGCACGGCCTCGCGGAAGGGGCCGTAGAACGCGGAGGCGTACTTCGCCGAATATGCGAGGACGGCGGTGTCCTGGAATCCCGAACCGTCGAGGGCCTCGCGAACGGAGGCGACCTGGCCGTCCATCATGCCGCTGAGCCCGAGCAGCCGGGAACCGGAGGCCGCCTGGATCAGTGCCATCTCGTTGTACCGCTCGAGGGTCGCGTCGTTGTCGACACTGCCGTCGGGCGCGAGCACCCCGCAGTGGCCGTGGTCGGTGAATTCGTCGAGGCACAGGTCGGTCTGCACGACGAGCGCGTCGCCGACCTCGTCTGCGATGGCCCGGGTCGCGACATTGAGGATCCCGAGCGGGTCGGTCGCGCCGGAGCCGATGGCGTCGCGCACATCCGGCACTCCGAAGAGCATCACGCCGCCGATACCTGCTGCGGCGGCCTCGGCTGCGGCCCGGCGCGCACTGTCGATCGAGTGCTGCACCACGCCGGGCATGGAGGTGATGTCCACCGACTCCCGCCCTTCGCGGACGAACATCGGCAACACGAGTTCGGCGGGGTGGATGCGGGTCTCACTGGCGAGCCGGCGGAGCGAGGAACTCGAACGCATCCGTCGAGGCCGAATAACTGGAGTAATCACCCATCCACCCTACCCACGCCAGACGAGACACCACTCGAGCCGCCGCGAAAGCGGGTGAATCGTCGTTCACGCGCGCCCAAACCGACGATTCACCCGCTTTCGCGGGAGGGCGGGAAGGTTGAGGCGCTAGCGGAGTTCGGCGAAGTGCGAGAGGGCCTCGATGAGCGCCTCGGCGCTGGGGGCTTCCGCAACGAGGTCGACGCGGAGTCCGAGGGCCGCGGCGTCCTTGGCGGTGCGCGGACCGATGCAGGCGACGAGGGTCGTCTCGGGGACAGGTCCGAACTGCTCCTGCACCTGTTCTGCGACGCTCCCCGAGGTGACCAGGAGCGCCTGCACCTTGCCGGCCGCGACATCCGCAACGACCCGCGGGTCCACGGGAACGCCGATCGTGCGATAGGCGACGACGGACTCGACCTCGTGGCCGATCCGGCGCAGACCCTCGGTGAGCAGGGGCTTGGCGATCTCGGAGCGCAGGGTGAGGATGCGCAGGGGCACGACACCCTGGGTGGCGGCTTCCCACTCGGCGAGCAGGCCACGGGCGGAGTTGTCCTCGGCGGGGACGAGATCGACGCGATAGCCGGCGGCGATGAGAGCCGCCGCGGTGGTCTCGCCGACGGCGGCGATCCGGGTGCCGGGAGCCACGACGGCGCGGTGCGAGGAGAGCACATCGACGGTCGTCGCGCTCGTGATCGTCATCCAGTCGAAGTCACCGTCCGCGAGGCGTGCGAGCGCCGCGTCGAGCGCGGGGGCGTTGTCGGTCGCGGCGAAGTTGATCATCGGGGCCACGATCGGCTGCGCACCGCGGGAGCGGAGGTCCGCGGCGACGTGGTCACCCCACGGGCCGCCGCGCGGGACGAGGACCCGCCAGCCGGCAAGCGGCTTGGTGGGATTGGAGAGGGTCTTGTAGCGCCAGGTCATTTCTTAAGAAGTCACCTTCATGGGGGCAAAATCGGCAGCCCCGCCTTGGATCAGATCACGGGCCACACGCTCGGAGACGTCCTGGGCGGCCTCGACCAGGTGGGTGACGGAATGTGAATCGGGCGTCGCGGCGTGCGAACTCACGATACTTCGGGCACCATCAGGACTGTACACCGTGGCAGTCAGGAACAACAGGCCGTCGTCGATCGCCGCCATCGCGCCGATCGGGGCCGCGCAGCCGGCCTCGAGTCGCGCGAGCACGAGACGCTCCGCGGTCGTGGTGGCCTGGCTCGTCGCATGGTTGATCGCGGCGAGCGCGGTTCCGAGCGGGCGATCAAGCCTGCCCTCCCGCACCTCGATCGCGAGGGAACCCTGGCCGGGCGCGGTCGGCCAGTCGGAGAGCTCGAGGTACTCGCCCTCGACCGCGCTCAGGAGGCCGAGCCTGCTGAGGCCGGCCGCGGCGAGCACAACGGCGTCGAGGTCGCCTGCGGCGACCCTGCCGAGCCGGGTGTCCACGTTGCCGCGGATGTCGACGACGTGCAGGTCCGGCCGGGCCTTCAGAAGCTGGGCGACCCGGCGCGGGGAGCCGGTGCCGACCCTGGCGCCCTCCGGAAGGGTCTCGAGGGTCAGTCCGTCACGGGCGCAGAGCACGTCGCGGGCGTCGGCGCGGCGCGGCGTTGCGCCGACGACGAGGCCGGGGTACAGCGCGGTCGGCAGGTCCTTGAAGGAGTGCACGATCGCGTCGCAGTCGCCGTTCAGCAGGGACTCGCGGAGGGCGCTCGCGAACACGCCCGTCCCGCCGAGGCCGGACAGGGGTTCCTTCGAGGTGTCGCCGTGGGTCGTGATCACGACGAGCTCGACCTCGGTGCCCGCTGCTGCTGCGATCCGGTTGGCGACCGCCTGGGTCTGGGCGAGGGCGAGGGCGCTCCCCCGGGTGCCGATCCTGATCGTGCTCACGGCGCGATCCCGGCGAGAGCTGGCTTGAAGCCGAGGCGCACGTTCTCGCAGCAGCCCGGCCGGCAGACGTCGTACCAGGGTCCGAGCGGGGTCATCGCGGGGCGTTCGGCTGCCGGCGTGTCCTCGAGGCGCTCGACCACGAGGTCGATCAGCCCGCTCACGTATGCAGGGTCGACCCCGGGCGTGGGTACGCGCACCGAGAACAGTCCCTGCTCGTGCGCAGTCTCCGTCGCCTCGTTGTCGAGGTCCCACATGACCTCCATGTGGTCGCTCACGAAACCGAGCGGCACGATCACGACGGCACGGATGCCCCTGGCCGGGAGCAGCCGGATGGCGTCGTTGATGTCTGGCTCGAGCCATGGCATGCTCGGCGGCCCGCTCCGGGACTGGAAGACGAGCTGCCACGGGGTCTCGCTCGCCGCGGCATCCGCTGCGGCGACAGCAGTCATCACCGTGTGCGCGACGGCGAGGTGCTGGGCCTCGTATGCGCCGCCCTCACCGAAGCCGCGCTCGGCAGGTCCGCTCTTCGCGGCGTCCGTCGACGGGATCGAGTGCGTCGAGAACAGGACCTCCACCTCGGTGGCGAGGTCGATGCCCGGGATCTGGGCGGCGACATCCGCGAGGCCCTTGCTCACGCCGGCGATGAAGGGGGTGACGAAGCCGGGGTGGTCGAAGAACTGGCGAACCTTGTCGATGTGCACCACGCCGGTCAGGCCCGTGACCTCGAGCGCGGCCGCGAGGTCTTCACGGTACTGGCGGCAGCCGGAGTACGAACTGTATGCGCTTGTGACGATCGCGAGCAGGCGGTCCTGGCCGTTGGCGTGCGCCTCGGCGACGACGTCGCGGAGGTAGGGGTCCCAGTTGCGGTTGCCCCAGAGCACGGGGATGTCGATGCCGCGGCGGTCGAGTTCTGCTTCGAGTGCGGCGCGGAGCACGCGGTTCTGGGCGTTGATCGGGCTGATGCCGCCGAAGTGGCGGTAGTGCGTCGCGACCTCTTCGAGGCGTTCCTCCGGGATGCCGCGGCCGCCCGTGACGTTGCGGAGGAAGGGGATCACGTCGGCCTGCCCCTCGGGTCCTCCGAAGCCGGCCAGGAGGATGGCGTCGTACGCGCTCACTACTGGAGCACCTCGACGAGTTCCGCGGTGGAGATGCGGCGCCCGGTGTAGAACGGGACCTCTTCGCGCACGTGGCGGCGGGCCTCGGTGTTGCGGAGCTCGCGCATGAGGTCGACGAGCTCGGTGAGCTCGTCGCTCTCGATCGGGAGGAGCCATTCGTAGTCGCCGAGGGCGAAGGCGGAGACGGTGTTCGCGATCGCACCGCGGAAGGCGGCACCCTTGCGGCCGTGGTCAGCGAGCATGGCGCTGCGCTCGGCCTCGGGGAGCAGGTACCACTCGTAGCTGCGGACGAACGGGTAGACGGTCAGCCAGGCCTTCGGTTCGACGCCGCGGAGGAAGCCGGGCACGTGGCTCTTGTTGAATTCGGCGTCGCGGTGCACGCCCATCGCGTTCCAGGTCGGCAGCAGGCTCTTGAGGAGCCGGCTGCGGCGCAGCTCCCGGTTCGCCCACTGCAGGGTCTCAGCCTCGGGGGCGTGGGTCCAGATCATCAGGTCGGCATCGGCGCGGAGGCCGGACACGTCGTAGAAGCCGCGGACGGTGACGCCCTCCGCCTCGACGAGTTCGACGATGTCGTCGAGCTCGAGGACCGCGTGCGGTACGTCGCGGCCGTCGAGGTCGTCCGGGTTCGTCGGGTCCTTGCGAAGCACCGCGAAAAGGGTGAAGCCCTGGGGCGATGCCGCACCCGTTGCGTCACCGGTGAGGGTGTCGGCGTCGGGGGCGGGGTGGGAAGAGGTTACTGCCTCTCCGGCAGCCGGCTGAGTCATGAGTACAGTCTCTACTTTTTTGTGACCAGAGCCAAAAGACTCAGCTGGCGCCCGGCTGGGCACGCCCGTCCGGTCGGCCTCAGTCGTCGAGGACGGCCCTGAGCGCGAACCAGACCGCGGCTCCGACCGCGAGGGCGCTGCCGAGGGCGACCCCGAGCAGTGCCGTGGGGTTCTCCTCGCCGAGCTTGTGCAGGCGGCGCCGGGCGAGGCGTTCCTGGTCACGCATCCGCTTCGGGACGTTGAGCTTGTACTCGATAGCGTCGAGGGTCAGCGCGAGCTGGGCGCGCGCGGCTGTCGCCTCGGCGCGCAACGCGTGCGTGGACTTCGACGGAGTCGCTGCAGCACCGGTCGTTTTGTCCTGTTCAGTGCTCATAGTCTCCGACTCCCTTGATCGCGTCTGCGTCCCGGCGGATGCTTGCCGCGAGGCCGTCCGGGTCGGCGCGCGTACCGGCCTTCACCCGGTTGACGCCGATCAGCACGAGGATCGCGGCAATGAGGAGCAGGGCGACCGCGACGATGAGCGTCGCGAGCCAGAGCGGCAGCACGAGCGCGAGGGCGATCACGGCGAGCGCGACGAAGACGATGACCGCGAGGAATGCGAACACACCGGCCACGACGAAGAGGCCGATGCCGACGCCGATGTTCTTCGCCTTGCCCGCCATCTCGGACTTGAAGGCCTCGATCTCGGCGTGGATGAGCGCGGCGATCTGCCCGGGCAGCTCGGAGACGAGGGTGATCAGGGTCTTGCGCGGGCGCGGGCCGAACCCGCCTGCGCGGGCGCTGTCGGTCTGGGTTCCGGTCGCGGCCGGCGATCCGGTCACAGTGAGGGTGCTTCCGATGTGGGCGCGCCCGGGTCGGGGGTGCCGTGGTCAGGGGTCGCCGTCGGGGTGGCCGACGGTGCTGACGCTGCCGGGCGTTTCGTGGGCCAGGACGTGCCGTACCGGGGGCCTGGGCCCGCGGCATCCGTGGCCTTCGCGGTCTTGTCCGTGAGGGTTCCGACGAGCTTCTTGCCGGCGTTGATGAGCGCGGCCGGCACGTCGCCGACCCGCTCGAGGGCGAAGTCGCGGACCTCGGTCACGCGGCGCTGCACGGGGTCGGCGTTCCAGAGGCTCTCGGCAGAGGCCACGATCTGGTCGTAGCGCTTACGTCCGGCACGGGAGCCCAGGACGTAACCGACGAGTCCACCGGTGATAAAAAGAAGCTTTCCCCGCATCTGTCACTCCATTCTTCGTCGTTCACGTACGTCTCAGAGTATCCCGCCTGCGGAAACGGTGGAGGGCAAACTGCCGGACTACTGGGGAGAACGGCTCAGAGAACCAGCGCATCGCGACGGGTCCGGCCGGCGGTCGCGAGGGCATCGGGGATGACGGAGGCAAGCCCGGTTCCGGAGAGCCAGGCCCCGGTGACCTCGAGCCCTTCGAGGGCCGCGACGGCCCGACGCACCTGGTCGACGCGGTCGCGGGCGCCGACGGTCGCCGGCGAGAGGGCGTCGCCCCACCGGGTGCGGTCGAAGCCGAGCACCTGGTCCGCGGAGAGCGGGGTACCGAGGATGGCGGAGGCATCCGCGAGGGCGAGGGAGAGGAGTTCGTCGTCGGTGAGGCGGGCGCTCGGGCTCTTCTGCCCCGCGCGGCCGTAGGACAACCGGAGCACGTGCACGCCGGGACCCGCGGTCTCGGCGACCCAGTCCCATTTCGCGGTGACGTGGGTCAGTGCCTTTGCGGTGATGCCGGGTGCGCCGGCGGCGACGAGGGCCCCGGTGCCGCGCGGATGCGCGTCGAGCTCAGGGGCGGCGAGCACGAGGGTGGCGAGTTCGATCGGGGTCGGTTTCGGCCAGTGCAGGGCGCCGAGCGCCTTCTGCTGAGGTCCGAGGGGCGCGATGAGGGCGAGGGCCTGGGCGCCGGGCGTCGCGAGGATGACGAACCGCGCCGACAGGGTCTCCGGCAGGGTCGCTGGCAGGTCGCCGGATTCGCGCCCCCCTGGCGCGGCGGTCGCTTCGGGGGTATCGGGGCTCTCGGGGCTTTCGGGGGCACCGGACTCTTCGGAGGCTTCCGGCCGGGGCGCGATCGTGACCTGCCAGGGTCCGGCCGTGACGGGGCGGATGCTGGTGACGGCGGCCTCCGTGAACACCTCGACGTCGAAGCGGTCGAGTTCGGCGCGGAGCGCGGTCACGAGGCCGGCCATGCCGCCGCGAAGCCCGGAGACCGCGGAGCCGGCGGGAGCGGCGCTGCGGAGGGAGAGCACGGCGCCGGACAGCGACCCGGTCACGGTGAGGGCGGCGTTGAGGCCGGGAGCGACGACGTCGACTTCGAGATCGTCTGCTGAGGAGGTGTAGACGCCCGCGGTGACCGGCTCGACGAGGCGTTCGAGGACGCGGCGGCCCATCCGCTTGCGAACGAGTTCGCCGAGGCTGTGCTCCCTGCCGATCGTGAGCACGGGCATGAGGCGGTCGAGCCAGGCCCGCAGGGCTCCCGGCCAGCCGATCACGCGGCGCACGTCCTCTGCGAGCGGGGAGCCGGGGATGCCGAGGACGCCAGCCCGGGGCATCGGAACGCTCACCGCGGGTCCGCCAGGACGATCGGATGGCAGGCAGAGCCACGCGCCGGCGGCGTTCGGCTGCACGACCCGCTCGGCGAGACCGAGTCCTTCGATGAATTCGGCCACGGCGTTGCGGCGCACCGCGAAGCTCTCCGCCCCGCTGTCGAGGGTGAGCCCGGCGACCTCGTGGCTCGCGAGCGCGCCGCCGAGGTCGCGTCCAGCCTCGAGCACGGTGACGCTCAGCCCGACCCTGGCGCACTCGCGGGCAGCCGAGAGGCCGGCCACCCCTCCGCCGACGACGACGACGTCACGCACGCCGCTCATCCGCCCGCCCCGCGGCGCTTCGCTCATCGCTCGCCGGCTCAGGACGCGGCCGGCGTGGACGCCGGCTCGCTCGGTGCGGTGGCGGATGCCCCGGGTGCTCCGGTCTCCCCGTGAGCGCCGGCAGTGGCCTCGTGCACGAATGCGACGAGGCGGGTGAGCACGGTCGGGTCGGTCAGCGGCGGGACGCCGTGGCCGAGGTTGAGCACGTGGGCAGGAGCTGTGCGCCCGCGCTCGAGCACGTCGAGGACGTGCGCCTCGAGGACGGGCCACGGCGCGGCGAGGAGCGCGGGGTCGAGGTTGCCCTGCAGGGGGACGTTCCCGCCGAGTCGGCGATTGGCCTCGTCGAGCGGCACGCGGTAGTCGACGCCGACGACGTCCGCGCCGACGGCGTGCATCTCGTGGAGAAGTTCGCCGGTGCCGACGCCGAAGTGCACGACGGGGACGTTGCGCCGGATCGGTGCGTCCGCACCGGGCACGGTCTCGGCATAGCTGAGATCGCGCACGTGGGCGATCGCAGCAGCCGACGCCGGGGCGACGAACCGGCTGTAGTCGGCGAGGGAGAGCGCACCGGCCCAGGAATCGAAGAGCTGTGCAGCGCTCGCTCCTGCGAGCACCTGGGCGCGCAGGAAGCGGCCGGTCACCTCTGCGGTCCAGTCCATCAGGGAGGCCCAGGCCGCAGGGTCGGCGTGCATCAGGGTGCGCGCGTGGATGTGGTCCTTGGACGGGCCGCCCTCGACGAGGTAGGCCGCAAGGGTGAACGGCGCCCCGGCGAACCCGATCAGCGGGGTCCCGCCGAGCTGGGCGACCGTTCGGGCGACGGCCTTCCGGATCGGGTCGAGGGTGGTCTCGAGCACGGCGGGGTCGAGGGAGACGAGCTCGGCGACGTCGCGGGCGGTGCGGACGGCCTTGCCGAGCACCGGCCCCATCCCGGCGACGATCTCGACGTCGACACCGACGAGCTTGAGCGGGATCACGATGTCGCTGAACAGGATTCCCGCGTCCACCTGGTGCCGGAGCACGGGCTGGAGGGTGATCTCACTGGCCATTTCCGGGTCGAGGCACGCATCGAGCATCCGGGTGCCGACCCGCAGCGACCGGTACTCGGGAAGGGAACGCCCGGCCTGGCGCATGAACCACACGGGGGTGGCCTCCGGGCGGGTGCCCTGGTATGCGCGGATGAGGCGGGAATCGGCGGTGAGTCCGGAGGCGAGGGGGTGTTGAGCGTCGAGGTTCATTTGTGTCAATTCTGTCAAACTTTCAGGAGCCAAGCGCTTTCCGCAGATGATCCACGCCCAGATGGACAAAGTAGACTCACCGAGTGCTGATCTGCCTGTCCGCGAACCACAAGAACTCGAGTTTCGATGTACTCGAGAAGCTGTCCGTCGGCGCGCCCGGCACGGCAGGCGGCATCATCGAGCGTTACCCGAGCCTGTCCGGAGCGGTCATCGTCGCAACCTGCAACCGCTTCGAGGCCTACCTCGACCTCGACGAACCCGACGGCGCCTCCCCCCTCGAGGCCGTACAGGCCGCGATCGCGGGCGTCAGCGCGGGCACCGGCGTCACCGCTGAGGTCCTCCGCGAGACCCTCGACTTCGTGCACGGCAACGGCGTCGCCGAGCACCTGTTCGCGGTGACGAGCGGCCTGGAATCCGTCGTCGTCGGCGAGGGCGAGATCGCAGGCCAGGTGCGCCGCTCCCTCGAGCAGGCCCGCGAGCGCGGCACGACCACCCCCGAACTCGAGCGGCTGTTCCAGCGCGCGTCGCAGACCTCCCGCGGCATCAAGAACCGCACCGGAATCGGCGCGGCCGGGCGGTCACTCGTGCGCCTCGCCCTGCAGCTCGCCGAGACCCGCATCGTGAACTGGGCGAGCACCCGCGTGCTGCTCGTCGGAACCGGCCGTTACGCCGGCGCCGCCCTCGCAGCGCTCCGCGACCTCGGAGTCTCCGACGTGCGGGTCTACTCGCCCACCGGGCGCGCCGTCAAGTTCGCGGGCTCGCATGGCATCACCGCGGTCACCGAGTCGGGATTCGCCGTCGAAGCCGATCGTGCCGACCTGATCCTGACCTGCACGACCGTCGAACACCACGTCGTCACGGCCGCACTGCTCCGGGAGGGCGCGGCAGCAACCACGGATGTCGACGCCGGAGCGGAGTCGGCCGCTCCGGCCGGCCGACGGCTCATCATCGACCTCGGCCTGCCGCGCAACGTCGCTCCTGACGTCACCGAGGTCCCGGGAGTCGAGCTGCTCGACCTCGAGACCATCCGCATCCACGCCCCGCTCGAAGAGCTCAATGCGACGAGCGAGGCCCGCCTGCTCGTCGACCGCGCCGCACGCAAGTTCTCTGCGGTCGCGGAAGAGCAGAGCCTCACCCCAGCGGTCGTCGCGTTGCGCAGCCACGTCTTCGACCTGCTCGATTCAGAGATCGAACGGGCGCGCGCGCACGGCGACGATACCGAACAGACCGAGCGGGCGTTGCGGCATCTCGCGAGCGTCCTGCTGCACACGCCGATGGTGCGCTCACGCGAACTCGCGAGGGCCGGTGAGCAAGCCGCGTTCACCGGCGGCCTCGACGCCCTCTTCGGCATCCGGGTCGAGTCCGGCGCCGGCTCCGTGGCCGAGTCCGCTCCGCCCCTGGATCCGTTCCCCGGATCGGCGCACCGGGCCTCCTGAGCGCTCGCGCGCGGCGTCTCGGCGTCTCTTCGGCGAGCGCGGGAGCTGCGCCGCTGCGCGGGTGGCGGACCACACGCGCAGCGGCGAAAAGCCCGCGCTCGGGTCAGGCTCCGCGGAGGCGCTCGGCGAGGTAGGCGTCGAGCTTGTCGAGCGGCACCCGCTCCTGCTGCATGGTGTCGCGGTCGCGCACGGTGACGGCCTGGTCTTCGAGAGAGTCGAAGTCGACCGTGATGCAATACGGGGTGCCGATCTCGTCCTGGCGGCGGTAGCGGCGCCCGATCGCGCCGGCGTCGTCGAAGTCGACGTTCCACGACTCGCGCAAGCGGGAAGCGAGGGAGCGCGCCATCGGCGAGAGCGCCTCGTTGCGGGACAGCGGAAGCACGGCGGCCTTGATCGGCGCGAGGCGCGGGTCGAGCTTGAGCACGGTGCGCTTGTCGACGCCGCCCTTCGCGTTCGGCACTTCCTCCTCGTGGTACGCGTCGACGAGGAACGCCATCAGCGAGCGGGTGAGCCCGGCCGCCGGCTCGATCACGTAGGGCACCCAGCGCTCGTTCTTGGTCTGGTCGAAGTACGAGAGATCCTTGCCCGATGCCGCAGCGTGCGTCTTGAGGTCGAAGTCCGTGCGGTTCGCCACGCCTTCGAGCTCGCCGAACTCACTCCCGCTGAACCCGAAGCGGTACTCGATGTCGACGGTGCGCTTGGAGTAGTGCGAGAGCTTCTCGGCCGGGTGTTCGAAGAAGCGCAGGTTCTCCGGCTCGATGCCGAGGCCGGTGTACCAGCTCATGCGCTGCTCGAGCCAGTACTCGTGCCAGGTCTCATCTGTGCCGGGCTCGACGAAGAATTCCATCTCCATCTGCTCGAACTCGCGGGTGCGGAAGATGAAGTTGCCCGGTGTGATCTCGTTGCGGAAGCTCTTGCCGATCTGGCCGATGCCGAACGGGGGCTTCATCCTGGCAGCCTGGAGCACGTTGGCGAAGTTCACGAAGATGCCCTGCGCGGTCTCTGGACGCAGGTAGTGCATGCCCGCCTCGTCGTCGACGGGACCGAGATAGGTCTTGAGCAGGCCGGAGAAGGCGCGCGGCTCCGTCCAGATGTGCCGGTTGCCGCAGTTCGGGCAGGGGATGCCGTCGAGGCCGCCCTCTGCGGGGCGTCCCTTCTTCTCCTCGAACTCCTCCTCGAGGTGGTCGGCGCGGAAACGCTTGTGACAGCTCGTGCACTCGACGAGGGGGTCGCTGAAGACCTCGACGTGACCGGATGCCTCCCACACCTTCCTGGGCAGGATCACCGAGGAGTCGAGCCCGACGACGTCGTCGCGGCTCGTGACCATGAAGCGCCACCACTGCTTCTTGATGTTCTCCTTGAGCTCGACGCCGAGGGGCCCGTAGTCCCACGCGGACCGGGATCCGCCGTAGATTTCACCCGCCTGGAAGACGAACCCGCGGTGGCGGGCGAGGGCGATGACGGAATCGAGGCGGGAGGGTGCGGCCACGGTGGCTCCAATGGTCGAGGGTGGATGTGGGGCGTGCCGTGCGGAAAATCCCGGTCAGGCGTACCCATTTTAGGCTCTCGTCCCGGTGCGCCCCTCTGGCTGTTAGCCTTGCTAAGGAATCATCACGAATTCAGCTTTTTCTCAGCTTGGATTCGGCACGGTCGTGAACCGCACCTCAGCACCATCTGCACCACCCTCAAAGGAGAGATCATGGGCACCAGGCCCCGCACGCCGCACGACGCTTTCACGGGGGCCGGTCCGCTCGATCGCGATCCGTCCCTGCTCCCTGTCGCACTCGACCAGACCGAGCACGACGCCCAGGAGCGACGCTGGACCCCGGCCAAGATCGCACTCTGGGCCGGCATCTCCCTCCTCGGCGGACTGAGCTGGGTCATGCTCGCGGTTGTCCGCGGCGAGACCGTGAACGCCATCTGGTTCGTCTTCGCCGCGGTGTGCACCTACCTGATCGGCTACCGCTTCTACTCGAACTACATCCAGAAGCACCTGCTGAAGCCCGATGACCGCAGGGCGACCCCCGCAGAGTACAAGGCGGACGGCAAGGACTTCGCGGCGACGGACCGCCGGGTGCTGTTCGGCCACCACTTCGCCGCGATCGCCGGGGCAGGCCCGCTCGTCGGCCCGGTGCTCGCCGCGCAGATGGGCTACCTGCCCGGCACGATCTGGATCATCGTCGGCGTCGTTCTCGCCGGTGCGGTGCAGGACTACATCGTGCTGTTCTACTCGATGCGCCGGGGCGGACGTTCGCTCGGCCAGATGGCCCGCGACGAGCTCGGCAAGATCGGCGGCACCGCCGCCCTGATCGCCACGATGGCGATCATGGTCATCATCGTCGCGATCCTCGCCCTCGTCGTGGTCAACGCCCTCGCGGCGAGCCCCTGGGGCGTCTTCTCGGTCGGCATGACCATCCCGATCGCGCTCTTCATGGGCTGCTACCTGCGCTTCTTCCGCCCGGGCAAGGTCAGCGAGGTGTCGATCATCGGGTTCGTGCTGCTCCTGGCCGCCATCATCGGCGGCGGCGCCATCTCGAACACGGCGTGGGGAGCATCGTTCTTCCACGTCGACCCGGTGCCGCTCGCGATCGGCATCATCATCTACGGCTTCGTCGCAGCGATCCTCCCGGTCTGGCTGCTGCTCGCCCCGCGCGACTACCTCTCGACCTTCATGAAGATCGGAACGATCGGGATGCTCGCGATCGCGATCATCATTGTGCGCCCGGAGATCACGGTCCCGGCATTCAGCGAGTTCGTCGCCAACGGCGGACCGGTCGTGAGCGGGTCGCTCTTCCCGTTCCTCTTCGTCACGATCGCCTGCGGTGCCCTTTCCGGCTTCCACGCCCTGATCGCCTCCGGCACGACCCCGAAGCTCATCGAGAAGGAACGCCAGACCCGCTTCATCGGTTATGGCGGCATGCTCATGGAGAGCTTCGTCGCGATCATGGCCCTCGTCGCCGCCGTCTCGATCGACCGCGGCATCTACTTCGCGATGAACTCCTCGGCGGCCCTCACCGGGGGCACCGTCGAAGGCGCTGTCGCGTTCGTGAACAGCCTCGGGCTCACCGGGGTCAACCTCACCCCCGACATGCTCACCCAGACGGCGAAGGACGTCGGAGAGGCCACGATCGTCTCCCGCTCCGGCGGCGCCCCGACGCTCTCGGTCGGGCTCGCGCACATCATGCAGCAGGTCGCAGGAGGCTCAGGCATGATGGCGTTCTGGTACCACTTCGCGATCATGTTCGAGGCGCTGTTCATCCTCACCGCCGTCGACGCGGGCACCCGCGTCGCGCGCTTCATGCTCCAGGACAGCCTCGGCAACTTCTTCCCGAAGTTCAAGAACACCTCCTGGCGCACGGGGGCCTGGCTCACCACGGGCATCATGGTTCTCCTCTGGGGCGCCGTGCTGATCATGGGCGTCACGGACCCGCTCGGCGGCATCAACACCCTGTTCCCGCTCTTCGGGATCGCGAACCAGCTGCTGGCCGCAATCGCACTCGCGGTGTGCATGGCGATCGTCGCGAAGCAGGGCAAATTCAAGTACATCTGGATCGTCGCCGTGCCCCTCGCGTTCGCCGCGATCATCACGATCTACGCCTCGATGCTGAAGATCTTCTCAACCGTCCCCGCGGTCGGTTACTTCGCCCAGAACAAGGCATTCTCCGACGCCCTCGCGGCGGGGAAGACCTCGTTCGGAACGGCGCCGAGCGTCGCGGCCATGGAGGCCGTGGTGCGGAACACGATGGTGCAGGGTCTCCTGTCGATCCTCTTCGTCACCCTCGCGATCATCGTGATCGTCTCCTCGGTCGTTGCGACCTGGAAGTCCTGGAAGAGCCGCGATTTCGGCACCAACGAGGACCCTGCGCTCCCGTCGCAGATGTTCGCGCCCTCCGGCTTCCTGCCGACCCCGGCCGAAAAGGAGCTGCAGGGCCGCTGGGAAGCCCAGGCTGCCGCCGAGAAGAACGCCCGGACGGCGCGGAACGCCGGCGCGGGCACCCCTGGCCGGTGACGGTCCGGTGATGACAGCAGGGGCACGCCGGGGGCAGCGGATGCTCTCGGCAGGCGGGACCTCGCTCGCTGCGCTCCTCGGCGGCATCCGCCGGGCAGCGCGGAGCGTGGCCTGGTACGTCAAAGGGGTGATGGGAGAGGACGCCTGGGACAAGTACCGGGCGCACCACGAGGCCGCGCACGGGACCGCGGACCCTGCTCACCCCACCGAGCGGATGATGACCGAGCGCGAGTTCTGGCGGGACCAGACCGACCGCCAGGACGCCAACCCGCAGGGCCGCTGCTGCTGACCCACTCTTGAGGCTCGCGAAAGCGGGTGAGCCGTCGTCATGACTGGGGCAGACCGACGGCTCACCCGCTTTCGCGAGCCTGGAATCAGCCGCTCGCACCGAATGTCCAGCTTGTCTTCCTAACGTCGGCAATGACAGAGTGGCAGGGCTCGCGTCGGCTTCAGGAGAGGGTGGTCGGATGGGCAACCGGTCCACCCCGCGGCGCCGCTGGATCGCCGCAGGCGCCGCCGGCCTGGTGCTGCTCGTCGCCACCGTCGTCGTCACGGTCAGCGTCGCGTCCGGACTCGCGCAGCCGGACCAGGCCGTCCCCGCGCTGTCTCTCCCCGACAGGCCGGCACCGCCCGCGCAGGGGGTGGATGACTCGTCCCCCCTCTCCGCGACCTGGCGGCCACCGGCCGGCCTGCCCGCCCAGGGCACCATCGGTAGCGTCCGGATCCCGGCGACCGCTTCGGGTTTCAGCGCGCGCGACGCCGAGGTCTACCTCCCGCCGGCCGCGCTCGTCCCCGACGCCCCAGCCCTGCCGTTCGTGCTGATGATGATGGGACAGCCGGGCGATCCGGACGCCGGCCCGATCGCATCCGTGCTCGACGCCTTCGCCGCAGCCCACAACGGCCTCGCCCCGATCGTGCTCGTCGCCGACCAGCTGGGCGACCCGGATGTCGACTCACTGTGCCTCGACACGGCGGAATACGGCCGGGTCGAGACGTACCTCGAGGAGGACGTTCTCACCTGGGCGCGCGGCAACCTCAACATCGAGGCCGGCCGCGAATCATGGACCGTCGCCGGGTTCTCGAACGGCGGCCAGTGCGCCTTGTCGCTCGCGCTCCGGTACCCGGAGGTCTGGGGCAGCCTCATCGACGCCTCCGGCACGGTGTATGCGGGACTCGAGACGGAGCCGGAGGTCCTGGCTGACGTGTTCGGGGGTGACCAGGCTGCCTACGACGCGACAAAACCGGCCACGCTGCTGGGCAGGAGCCGCTACCCTGACACCACGGCCGTGTTCACGGTCGGCTCGGAGGACTCGGTGATGGAACCGGGGCTGAAGGATCTGAGCGGAACGGCCAGGGTTGCGGGGGTGGCGGTGACGTACTACGAGGTGCCCGGCGAGGGCCACTCCTTCGAGGCGCTGGGCGGTGGACTCACCGAGGCGTTCGGCGTGCTCGCCAGCCGACTCGGGCTCGGCTAGGCGTGGACGCCCTCCAGGCGCTCCTGCGCACGGATATCCTGCACGGCCCCGTCATCGTCGGCGCGTACACCCTGTCCGGCGCGGCCGTGGTCTTCCTGCTCGCCCGACGACCGACCCCGCGCTGGCTCATGACCGTCGCGGTCGCGGTCGCCTCCGGAGGCGTTGTCGCGGTGCTCCTCTGGTTCTTCCTGGTGCGGGTCTTCAACGTGTTCGGGATGGGCCTCGTGCCCGTGGCGTACGCGTGGCTCGGCGCGGCCTGCGCCGCCGTCGGGATCGCACTCGTGAACCTGTGGAAGACGCGGCCGGCACGCCGGAGCCTCGCCGCCGCATCGGTGCTGCTCTTCGTCGCGACGGGGGCGCTCGGGATCAATGCGGGCTATGGCCTTGACCGCACCCTCGGCGCGCTTCTCGGGGTGAACGTGCTGCCGCCGATCGCACTGAATCCGGCAGCGCCACGCTCGACCCCGGTCGCAGGCACCGGCTCCCACCCTGGCTCGAGAGCCGACCCCAACCCTGACCGGACGGGCCGCGCCCTCTGGCAGACGTGGAATCCACCCGCCGACATCCCCGCCGCGGGAAACACCGGGAGCCAGGTGATCCCGAACACCGTCTCCGGATTCCGCTCCCGGCCGGCCGGAATCTACCTGCCCCCTGCGGCGCTCGTCCCGGACGCGCCGGCATTGCCGCTCGTGATCATGCTGCTGGGCCAGCCCGGCAACCCCGACCCGGAATACGTCGCGGCGAGCCTCGACCGTGCGGCCTCCCAGCACGGGGGTCTCGCGCCGATCGTCGTCGTCGCCGACCAGCTGGGCGATCCCTCCGTCGACCCGCTGTGCCTCGACACCGCGAGGTACGGAAACGCGGAGACCTTCCTCACCAGGGACGTCGTCGGCTGGGCTGCCGCGAACCTCAACGTGACGCACGACCACCGGTACTGGACGATCGCCGGGTTCTCCAATGGCGGCCAGTGCGCGATCTCCCTCGCGGCCAAGCATCCCGACATCTGGTCGAACGTGATCGACATCTCCGGCGAGTCATTCCCCGGCTCCGAGATCCAGGACCAGACCCTGAACGACGTGTTCGGCGGCAGCCAGGCGGCCTATGACGCGCAGAAGCCGGTGAACCTTCTCGCCGGGCACCGCTACCCGGGGACATTCGCGATCTTCACTGCCGGCGCAGCGGACCCGGGCGTCGCCGCCGGGCAACGGACGCTCGTCGACGCAGCCCAGGCCGCGGGAATGACCGCGTCATACGCCGAGATCCCCGGCGTCGGGCACGAAGTGGGGGCGCTGAACGGAGGCCTCGACGCCGGCTTCGCCGCGCTCTACCCGCGCCTCGGCCTCGCTCCGCCCTCCTGACCCCTCCCCCGACCCGGGCGGCGCGGGACGCGGGTATGGTCGTCGCATGACTGAACGGGACGCGGGCGGTGACCAGGTACCGCGCATCCACCCTGAGTCGGTCGAGGAGTGGCGGACCTGGCTCGTGGAGAACCACGCGGTGTCGACCGCGGTCTGGCTCGTCTTCTGGCGGAAGGCCGCCGGCCGGCCGATCCTCGCCTACGAGGACGCCGTTCTCGAGGCGCTCTCCGTCGGCTGGATCGACAGCAAACCGGCCCGGCTGGACGAGCACCGGACGATGCTCTACTTCTCACCGCGGAAGCGCGGCAGCGCCTGGGCGAGGCCGAACAAGCTGCGCATCGAACTGCTCAGGCGCGAGGGGCGGATGCTGCCGGCCGGGGAGGCCGTCGTCGCGGCCGCAGAGGCGGACGGTTCCTGGACCCGGCTCGACGAGGTCGAGAACCTCACGGTTCCCGCGGACCTCGGCGCAGCTCTCGACGGGATCGGGGGTGCCCGCGCGCAGTGGGACGCGTTCCCGCCCTCGGCTCGCCGCGGCATCCTCGAATGGATCGTGCAGGCGAAGACTCCGGCGACCCGCCAAAAACGTATCGATGAGACGGCTGTGCTCGCCGGCCGGGGCGAACGGGCCAACCAGTGGAAGCCGAAACCCCCGGCCGACCCCGCACCGGCGCCCGACTGAGCGCGGCCCCGTCCGCGCCCCGGCGCCGCGCTGCCTGCCGACGCGGGCGGATCAGACGGGCTGCCGCTCCTGGGCGCGGACGGCGCCGCGGCCGACGAGGAGCATGCCGCAGAAGCCGATCACGAGGGCGACGAGCACGCCGAGGTTCGCGAACGCCCAGTCGCCCGTTCGGCCGCCGAGGCCGAGGGGATCGAGCAGGTACCCCTGCCAGGCGAGCCAGTCCGCGAAGCCGTTGGTGACGAGGCCCCAGCCCACGACGGACCCGAGCACGAGGAGTGCGAGCGCGCCGACCCGCACGCTCCCGTAGCGCCCGCGCGGGTCGAGGAGGCCCGCGGCGTCGTAGTCGGAGCGGCGGAGCGCGAAATCGGCGAGGAAGATGCCGCACCAGGCCGCGACGGGCACGCCGAGGGTGATCAGGAAGCCCTGGAACGGACCGAGGAAGCTCCCGGCGAAGAACACGACGTAGATCGCGCCGAGCACCATGATCACCCCGTCGATCCCGGCGGCCGCGAAGCGCGGCACCCGAAGCCCCGCCGCGAGGAGCGCCAGCCCGGAGGAGTAGATGTCGAGGACGGCGCCGCCGATCAGGCCGAGAACCGCGACGAGGGCGAACGGAACCAGGAACCAGACCGGCAGGATCGTCGTGAGCGCCCCGATCGGGTCGACGGCGATGGCGGCGCTGAGGTCGCTCGATGACCCGGCGAGCAGGAGCCCGAAGAGGAGCAGCACGACGGGGGCGAGCGAGGCGCCCGCCGTCGTCCAGCCGACGACGCCGCGGCTCGAGGCCGAGCGGGGAAGGTACCGGGAATAGTCGGCGGCGGCCTGCACCCAGCCGAGGCCGAAGCCCGTCATCATGAAGACGAGCGCGCCGATCACGTGGGGGGTGTCCCCGGCGGGGATCGCCGCGATGGCCGGGAAGTCGATGTGATCGACGACGAGGAACACGTAGACGACAGTGAGCAGGCCCGTGACGATCGTGATCCATTTCTGCAGCCGCATGATCAGGTCGAAGCCGAAGACGCCACCGAGCACGATCAGGCCGGCCACGACGACGAGGGCCACCACCTGGGTGAGCGCCCCGCCGTCCCAGCCGAGCTCGGTGAAGACCGTCGCCGTCGCGAGCACGGCGAGCGAGGCGAGCACGGTCTCCCAGCCGACGGTGAGCAGCCACGACAACGCGGACGGCACCCGGTTGCCGTCGACTCCGAAGACCGCCCTGCTCAGGGTCATCGTCGGCGCGTGGCCGCGCTTGCCCGCGAGCGCCACGAACCCGCAGAGCGCGAAGGAGAGCACGATCCCGACGAGGCCGACGATCGTCGCCTGCCAGAAGGAGATGCCGAAACCGAGCAGGAACGAGCCGTAGCTGATGCCGAGCACCGAGACGTTCGCCGCGAACCACGGCCAGAACAACTCGCTCGGGCGGCCGCGGTGCTCCGTGCGGTCGACGGCGTTGATGCCGTTGAGCTCCACCTCGAAGACCGGGCGGATGCCGGGACTCGCCCCCGACAGGCCGGTGTCCGTTTCGGTGTGCTTCCGGTCGTTGGCGGACATCCGCTGCCCCTCTCGTCGGCGGGTCTCTTGGGGTGTTCAGGCGGTTCGGGTGGTCAGGAACTCAGGAACTCAGGAACTCAGGTTCAGTGCACGTACTCGAGCAGGTCGAGGCCGACGGCCCGCATCCCGTCGAGGACAGCGAGGCGCAGGGGCAGGCGGGTGTCGGCGAAGGACATCGAGACGGCATAGGCGACGCCGGCCCGCGGGCCGCGGAGCACGCCGGCCTCGCTCCGGACGCCGGGTCCCGTTCCGGTCTTGTTGACGAGGAGCAGCCCGTGGTCGCCGCCGCGGTGCGCGAAGGGATCGAGCCCGAAGGCGCTCGCGACGAGGGAGAGGTCTGCGCCGAGGGACAGCCAGCCGATCACGCGTTCGCTCGTCGCGGCATCCACGACCTCCCCGCGGGCGAGGGACATGAAGAGTCCCGTGAGTTCCTGGGCGCTGCCGACGGAGAGCTGGGGTGCGTGATCGGGGCCGCGTTCGTCGCGGACGAGGTCGAGCAGAGCGGTGTGGGAGATGCCGAGCTGTTCGGTGCGCGCCTGGACGGCCGCGAGGCCGACCGCGCGCAGCAGCACGTTCGCTGCGAGGTTGTCGCCGAGACCCCCGACCAGGGCCGCGAGGTCAGCGACGGGAAGCGACGGGGCCTGCAGGTGCTGCCAGACGCCTGACCCTCCGACGGAGTCCGCCGGGGTGCGGTCGAGGATGGTGAGGGCGCCGAATTCGGCGTTCGGGAGCCGGGCGGCGACCTCGATGAGGAGGAGGACGGTTCCGATCCCCGCTGTCGGCATCACGACGTGGTCGTCAACGGAGAAGAGGACCTTGCCGGTCGCGAGGTCAGTGGCGCGGGCCGAGACCTGCACGCCGTCGACGGCGAGGGTGCCGAGGGCCTGGAACCCGCGGCCGAAGTTCGCCATCGACTCCGAAACGCCGTGCCGTGCCCTGCTCGGGGCACCGCGACGCGACCGTCGCTCCGATTCCCGCGCTGGCGTGGACACTTTTTCGGGTCCCTCCGTGTTCCGGCTCCGATTTCCGGCTCCGTGTTCCCCTCAGCACCATAGCCCAGACACCCGACATACGCCGGGGCCGGACGCCGGCGGGGCTACCAGATGGTGACGCGTTTGTCCGGGTCGAGCCAGAGTTCGTCGCCTGCCGCGACGCCGAAGGCCGCGTAGAACTCGTCGATGTTCCGCACGATCTGGTTGCAGCGGAACTCATTCGGCGAGTGCGGGTCGATCGAGATCAGGCGGATGGCCTCCTCGTCGCGCATCTTCAGCTGCCAGGCCTGGGCCCAGGACAGGAAGAAGCGCTGGGCGCCGGTGAGACCGTCGATCACGGGCGGCTCTGCGCCGTCGAGCGAGATCAGGTAGGCCTTCCAGGCGATCGAGAGGCCGCCGAGGTCGCCGATGTTCTCGCCGATCGTGAGCGCGCCGTTCACGTGATGCTCGGGGATCTGCTTCGGCGCCAGGGCGTTGAACTGCTCGATGAGCGAGCCCGTGCGCTCTTCGAAGGCCGCACGGTCGTCAGCGGTCCACCAGTCGGTCAGGAGCCCGTCGCCGTCGTACTTCGAACCCTGGTCGTCGAAGCCGTGCCCGATTTCGTGCCCGATGACGGCACCGATGGCGCCGTAATTCGCCGCGGCATCCCGCTCGTCTGAGAAGAACGGGAACTGCAGGATGGCCGCTGGGAAGACGATCTCGTTGAAGCCGGGGTTGTAATAGGCGTTGATTGTCTGCGGGGTCATGAACCACTCGTCGCGGTCGAGGGGCTTGCCGATCTTGCCCAGTTCGCGCTGGAACTCGAACTCGTTCGCGGCACGCACGTTCTTGATCAGGTCGCCCGCCTCCATCCACAGGGTCGAGTAGTCGCGCCATTTGTCGGGGTAGCCGATCTTGGGCGTGAACTTCTCGAGCTTGTCCTGGGCACGCGCCCGCGTCTCCGGGGTCATCCAGTCGAGCTCGGCGACGCTCTGGCGGTATGCCTCGACGAGGTGGCCGACGAGCACGTCCATGCTCGCCTTCGCGCTCGGCTTGAAGTGCCGTTCGACGTAGATCCGGCCGACGGCCTCGCCGAGGGATCCCTCGACGAGGGAGACGCCGCGCTTCCAGCGGTCCCGCAGCTGAGGTGTCCCGGTGAGGGTGCGGCCATAGAAGTCGAAGCTCGCCTCGACGAAGTCGTCGGAGAGGTACGAGGCGCTCGAGCGGATGATCTGCCAGCGCAGCCAGTCCTTCCATCCGACGATCCCGTCCTCGGTCAGCATCTCGGCCAGGCCGGTCACGAAGCTCGGCTGGCGGACGACGATCTCCTCGAGGGCTCCCGCCGGGGCATCGAGGCCCGCGAGCCAGAGGTGCAGGTCCGCTCCGGCGGCGAGGGCCGTGACCTGGCCCCAGGTCTTGAGGTTGTAGGTCTTCTCGCTGTCGCGGGAGCGCACGTTGTCCCAGTGGTGCCCGGCGAGTTCGGTTTCGAGGTCGAAGACGCGCTGCGCCCTGGCAGCGGCGTCGTCGACGCCGGCGAGGCCGAACATCCGCTCGAGGAAGGAGCGGTACGCCTCGCGGACGGCCGCGAACTTCTCCTCGCGATAGTAGGACTCGTCCGGCAGGCCGAGCCCGCCCTGCTCCAGGAAGACGAGGTAGCGCTCCGGGTTGCCCGGGTCATTGTCGACATAGAGCTGGAAAGCGCCTGCGACGCCGGCGCGCTCGAGGCGGCCGAGGGTGCCGAGCAGGGAGGCGACGGAGTCGATCCGGTCGACGGTCGCGAGGTCGGCCGCGAGCGGCGTTGCGCCGAGCGCATTCACCCGCGCCTCGTCCATGAAACTCGAGTAGAGGTCGCCGAACTTGCGGGCTTCTGTTCCGGGTTCAGCGGTCTGCGCCTCGAGGATGATCTCCCGCACGGCCTTCTCTGATTCCTCGGCGAGGAGGTAGAAGGATCCCCAGCGGGCCTTGTCCGCCGGAATCTCGGTGCGGTCGATCCATTTCCCGTTCACGTGGCGGAAGAGATCGTCCTGTGGGCGGATGCCCGGGTCGAGTTCGTCGCGGTCGATTCCGGATGCGGTCCCCAGCTCAGTCATGCGTCCATGCTATTCGCTGTGCCCGGGAATTCGAGCCGGGGTGCGACGCCGGGCGAGGCCGGACGGCGCCGGACCGTGCGGTGTCGGCGAGCGACGCTAGAGTCGGGAGCATCGCCATCTTCCGCCAGCGGCCCATCGACCGTGAGATCCTGCGCCTCGCCCTCCCTGCGTTCGGCGCCCTCGTCGCCGAACCCTTGTTCCTGCTCGCCGACTCGGCGATGGTCGGGCATCTCGGCGCGGTCGACCTGGCCGGACTCGGCCTCGCGAGCGCGGTGTTGCAGACCATCGTCGGGCTGATGGTGTTCCTCGCGTACAGCACGACCCCTGCCGTCGCCCGCTGGCTCGGTGCGGGCGACCGCGGCAGGGCCGTGTCCGTCGGGATCGACGGCCTCTGGCTCGCGCTCGGCCTCGGTCTGGTGCTCGCGCTGCTCGGCGCGGCGCTGAGCCCGCAGCTCGTGGGAGCGTTCGGCGCGGAGCCTGCCGTGGCCGCGGCATCCGCCCGGTACCTCACCGTGTCGATGCTGGGACTTCCGGCGATGCTGCTCGTGTTCGCGGCGACAGGACTCCTCCGCGGACTGCAGGACACCCGCACGCCGCTCTGGGTGGCGGGGCTCGGCTTCACGGCCAACATCGTGCTCAACCTGTGGTTCATCTATGGTCTCGGGCTCGGCCTGGTCGGCTCGGCGCTCGGCACGGTCGTCGCGCAGTGGGCGATGGTCGCGGTGTATCTCGTCGTGGTCGTTCGGCACGCCCGGCGTGAAGGTGCCCGGCTGCGGCCGCACCGCGGCGGGATGCTGCGGGGGGCGTCGAGCGGCGGCTGGCTGTTCCTGCGCACGGTGAGCCTGCGTGCGGCGATGCTGCTCGCGGTTTTCGTCGCCACGAGCCTCGGCTCGCCCCAGCTCGCGGCGTTCCAGATCGCGATGACCCTGTTCGCGGCGATGGCGTTCGCCCTCGACGCGCTCGCGATCGCCGCCCAGGCCCTCGTCGGGCGCGGCCTCGGGGCCGGCGATCTCCCCGGGGTGCGCGCGGTGCTGCGGCGCTGCCTCGAGTGGGGTGTGCTCGGGGGTGCCGCCATCGGCGCCCTCCTCGTCGTGACGAGCCCCCTGCTCGGCGGGCTGTTCACGACGGCGGAAGAGGTGAGCGCGCTCCTCCCCCTGACACTCGTGGTCCTCGGCCTGTCCGGCCCACTCTGCGGCCTCGTCTTCGTACTCGACGGCGTGCTGATCGGCGCCGGCGATGCCCGCTACCTCGCCGTGACAGGGCTGGTGAACCTGCTCGTCTTCGTGCCGCTGGCCTGGGCGGTGCTCGCCTGGGCACCGCAGGGCGCCGTCGGACTCGCCTGGCTCATGGTGGCGTTCGCCTTCGGCTACCTCGGCGCACGCGGCCTCACCCTCGGCCTGCGCGCCCGCGCCGCGCGCTGGATGGTCGTCGGCGCCCGCTGACGCGCCCGCACCGACACCACAGCTCCCGATTCACCCGTCGCGCCCCTGTGCGCCCCTGCGCGCCAGGCACACCGGGCGCGCACCGGCGCACGTGGCGTGCCAGGCGGCGCCGGAGAGTCCCGGCTAGCGGATGCGGCGGTGCACGGACTGCGGGCGCAGGTAGGCGTGCAGGCCCTCGCGTCCGAACTCGGCGCCGAGGCCGGAATCGTGCCGCCCGGCGAAGGGCGCGTTGTGGTTGGAGGCGAAGAAGCCGAGGCCGACGGAACCGGTGTCCATCCGGGCGGCCGCATCGAACGCGGCGTCGGCATCCGCTGAGAACACCGTGCCGCCGAGGCCGAACGCGGTGTTGTTCGCGATGCCGATCGCCTCGTCGAGCGTGTCGTAGCGCAGGATCGACAGGACCGGCCCGAAGATCTCTTCGCGCGCGATCCGCATCCCCGGCGTCACGTCGGCGAACACGGTCGGTTTCACGAAGAAGCCGCGGTCGAAGCCGCTCGGCACGTCACCGCCCGTGGTCGCCCTGGCGCCCTCTGCGATGCCGGAGCGGATGTACCCGCGCACCGTGTCGCGCTGCGCCCGTGTCGCGGCGGGTCCGAAGACGGTGTCCGGGTCCATCGGGTCGCCCTGCCGCGCGGCCTGGATCGTCGCCGTGACCATGTCGACGAGTTCGTCGTAGCGCCCGGCCGGCGCGAGGATACGCGTGGAAATGTAACAGGTTTGCCCGGTGTTGCGCATGCAGCTGCGGATCAGCACCTGCTGCATGGCCGTGAGGTCGACGTCCGGCAGAACGAGCGCGGACGACTTGCCGCCGAGCTCGAGGGTGACCGGCCTCAGCAGCTCGCCGCACGCCGCGGCGATTCTTCGGCCGACCGGGGTCGAGCCGGTGAAGGCGACTTTGTCGACTCCGGGGTGCCGCACGAGGGCGTCGCCGACGGCGCTGTCCCCCGTGACGATGTTCACGACGCCCGCCGGGATGCCTGCCGCTGCCGCGGCATCCGCAAGGAAGCGGATCGAGAGCGGCGTCGGCGATGCCGGCTTGATCACGACGGTGCACCCGGCCATGAGCGCGGGCGCGAGCTTCGCCACGACGAGGTTGATCGGGAAGTTCCACGGCGCGATGAGCGCGCAGACGCCGACCGGGTCCTGCCGCACGACGGTTTCGGCGGATCCGTCGGGGAACGGGCGCACGTCTGCGGTCTCCAGGTACCCGGCCAGTCCGGCGAAGTAACGGAAGATCGCTGCGGCATTCGAGGCCGCGCGCCCGGTCTCGGCGACCGGGGAGCCGTTCTCCCACGTGTTGGTGTGCGAGATCGCCGCCGCCCGCTTCTCGATCTCGCCGGCCAGGCGTTCCAGGTACCCGGCGCGCACGGACGGGGCCAGCCCGCGCCACCCGTCAGCGCCGGCGCCGGCACGCGCGAACGCGCGGCGGGCGGCCGCGACGGCGAGGTCGACGTCGGCGGCGGATGCCACCGGCACACTGCCCCACTCCGCTTCCGTCGCGGGGTTGGTCACCATGGTCCGACCGGTTCCGCTCGCCGCACGCCAGGCACCGTCGATGAAGAGGTCGTCGGTGTGCCGATAGGGCAGCGTGGCCGGGAACCTCGTGGGCTGGACGGGCTGGCCGGCCGCAGCCGTGGCCGTGGCCGCCGCTGTCGGTGCCGCGTCGATCGACTGCCCCGTCATCAGAGCACCGCGATCTTCAGCAGCGCCTCTGCCCTGTCGAGTTCGATCGTCGCCATCTCGAGGCCGGCAGCGGTGATGAGCTCCGGCAGGATCTCGGCCCGCAGGCGCCGGCAGTAGAACGACGGCGTCTGGCCGAACCAGCTCGAGGCGAGGGCGATGCCGGCCGGGGTGAAGCGCCAGAGCCGGTCAGCGTCGCGCACGAGCGAGTCCTCGATCGAGTACGACTCGACGCGGGTGTCATGGCCGTCGATGATGTCGGTGACCCGGGTGATGAAGGCCTCGTCGTAGCCGAGACCCGGCAGCACCTCCCTGGCGATCATGCAGCCCTTGAGCTCGTGCTCGAAGCGGATCTGGGCCTGGCGCCAGTTCGCGCCGAAGCCCTCCGAGATGATCTTGGTCTCGTCCACCCTGGCCCAGCCGCTGTCGTGCAGCAGGATGGCCACCCGCACGACGAGGGCGTCAGCCTCCGGGTAGGCCTCGCAGAGCCGCTCGGCGAAAGCGAAGGAGATCGGCACGTGGATGTCGTTGCTGCGCGTGCGCATCTCGGTCTCGACGGCGCGCCAGAGCGGGTCGAGGTCGCTCGGGCCGTCCGCGGCGACGGCGATGGGCGAGGTGTCGATGGACTGGTCGGTCTGCAGTGTCATGGCGTTCTCACTTCGAGGTTGGGGCGCCGGAGCGCGGAGGCTGGGGCTAAGCGGCCGGACTGCCGGCGGGAACGGGGACTGCAGGAGGAGCGAGATCAACGGCGGCCGGCGCAGGCACCGCACGCCCGGCATCCGCCGTCTCGACGGCCGCGAGGAGTTTCTTGAGCGGAACGGTGGTGTCGGTCGCAACATCCGCCGGCACAGAGAGGCCCTTGTGGAGGGCGTTCTTCACGGCCATGAAGTCGAGCGGGCTGTTGATGCAGTCAGCGGCGATGAGCCGGCCACCCCGGTAGTAGAGCACCGAGAACTTCTCGGAGTCCGGCTCGCCGCGCAGAACGACCCGGTCGTGCCCGCCGCTCAGCCCGGCGATCTGCAGTTTGAGGTCGGCCTGGTCCGACCAGAACCACGGCACCGTCCGGTGCTCTGCCGGGAGTCCGAGCAGGGTGGCCGCGGCCACCTTGGCCTGCTCGACCGCGTTCTGCACGCTTTCGAGGCGGATGCGGCCGACACCGAAGTCCCCGATCGACGGGTTCGGCATGTTCGCGCAGTCCCCGGCGGCCACGGTGAGTCCGTCGGAGGCGAGGGCCCTTGCGTCCACCACGATCCCGTTGTCGACCTCGAGGCCCAGCTGCACGGCGAGCTCGGTGCGCGGGACGACCCCGACGCCGATCAGCACGACATCCGCCGCCACGATCTCGCCTGAGCCGTCGCCGTCACGCGGACCGAGCTCGACGCCGGTGACCCGGTCGTGCTCGCCGACGAACCGCACGACCTGCGCGTTCAGCACCACGCGGATGCCGCGGCGCCGGTGCGCCTGCAGGTAGAACTCGCTGGTCTGCTCGGAGACCGCCCTCCCGACGAGGCGGGGAGCCGCCTCGAGCACAGTGACGTTCTTACCGGCGGCCCTGGCCCCCGCTGCGACCTCGAGGCCGATGAAGCCGCCGCCGACGACCACGACGTTCCGCGCCTCACGCAGTTGCTGCTCGAGCACGGTCGCCTCCGTCGCGGTCCGCAGGTAGCTGACGCCCTCGAGCTCGGAGCCCTCGAACGGGATCGTGCGCGGTGCGGCTCCGGTGGTGAGAGCGAGCCGGGCGAATGCGAAGGTGCGCCCGGACTCCGCCGTCGCGACGCCGCCGTCCGCGTTCCGGACGATGCGGAAGATCCGCTCCCGCGGCACGAGGTCGATGGAATGCTCGCGGTAGAAATCGTGGGTGCGGAAGGCCAGGGAGTCAGCGGTCGCCTCGCCCTTGAGGAACGCCTTGGAGAGCGGCGGCCGCTGGTACGGGGCGTGCGGCTCCTCGCCGACGAGGGTGATCGGGTCGGTGTCGCCGAGTTCGCGCAGTGTCGAGGCTAGTTGCACCCCGGCCTGGCAGTTGCCGATGATGAGGGTGCCCAGCCGGGGTGCTGCGGTCGTGTCGCCCATGCCGGTCACACCTGCGTTTCGGGGGTCTGCACGTGCACGGACACGTCGTCGGTCAGTTTCAGCTGGCAGGAGAGCCGGGAATTGTCCTCCCGGTCGACGGCCGTTCCGTCGAGCATGTCGTCCTCGAGGTCGAGCTTCGGCGGGAACAGCCCCGCGCTCTCTGCGCACAGGAAGACGTGGCAGGTGGCGCAGGACAGGCTGCCGCCGCACTCGGCGACGATCCCGGGAACGCCGTTGCGCACCGCGGTCTCCATCACGGAATCGCCCGCGAATCCGGTGACGATGGTCTCTGTGCCGTCGAAGGCGACGTAGCTCACGGTTGGCATTTCTCGGTCTCCTGGTTCGGTTCTCTGGGTTACGGGTGGGTCAGAGGAACTGCCGGCCGCCGTCGACCACGAGGGTCTGGCCGGTGACGTAGTCGCTGCCGGGTGCGGCGAGGAACAGGGCCGCCCCGACGATGTCCTCCGGTTCGCAGGCCCGCTTGAGCGAGCCGCGGTCGACGCCGTAGCTCTCGGCGCCCGCGATGAGCCCGTAGCTGGCCTCGGTCAGGGTGAAGCCGGGAGCGATCGCGTTGACGGTCACGTTGCGGTCACCGAGTTCCTTGGCGAGCACCCGGGTCAGCGCGATGACGCCGCCCTTCGAGGCCACGTAGTGGGCCCACTGGGCCGATCCGCTCATCACCGTGGCGGAGGAGAGGTTGATCACCTTTCCGCCGTCCGGCAGGTAGGGCGTGCAGGCCCGGGTGACGAGCCACGGCCCCTTGAGGTTGACGGCCATCACCCGGTCCCACTCGTCGGGGTCGAGGTCGGTGAAGGGGGCACGGGTCACGGTCGCGTAGATCGCGGCGTTGTTGATGACGACGTCGATCACGCCGGCCTGGGCCGGGGGCACCGTACCGGGGGCGGATGCGCCGGGCCGGGCCTCGGGGACCCAGCCGGCGGCATCCGCGGCCAGCCGGGTGACCGAGGCGAGGTCGGTGACGTCGACCGGGAGGGCGAGGGCGGTTCCGCCGGCCTCTTCCACGAGAACGACGGTCTCCCGCGCGCCCTCGAGGTTGACGTCGGCGACGACCACCCGGTCGCCCTGGGCCGCGAAGCCCAGGGCGAAGGCACGGCCCAGGCCGCCGGCGGCGCCGGTGATCAGCACCGTCCTCTGCGAGACCCCGGCCGCGCCGCGCTCAGGCATGGCTGCTCTCGGCGAGGACGGCGTCGAGCTGGGCGGCCGCGGCAGGGGCCAGGGCGAGGTCGTGCTCGTGGGCCAGGCCGGCAACGTCCTGCTCGGCGCCGTGATCTTCGACGATCGTCACGGTCCCGTTGTTGCCGTCGACCCGCAGCCACTGTCCCGTCCTGATCTGGGCGGAAGCGGTTCCGGTTCCGGTGACCGCCGGCATCCCGTACTCACGGCAGACGATGGCCGCGTGGCTCATCATGCCGCCGATGTCGGTGACGGTCGCGCGGATCTTCCCGAAGATCGGGCCCCACGACGGCGCCGTGACGGGAGCGACCAGGATGTCGCCCTCCTGCACCTCGGAGAGCTGGTCGGAACTGCTGATGACCCGGGCCGGACCCTCCGCGACGCCGCTCGAGGCGGCCATTCCGCGGAACTCGCCCTCCGGCGCGTCGGAGTCGCCGAGCCAGTTCTTGATCTGGTCGCTCGTGATGCCCCAGAGCATCAGGGTGAAGGGCTCGGTGATCACAACGGGCGGCGTGTTGAGCGCCGGCTGCGGGCGCTCCTCGGAGAGCGCGTCGACGATGACCTTGCGCCGGGCGACCTCGGCCGGCCAGTAGTCCGGGCCGATCGCGGGGGCGCCGACGGCCCAGCCGGTGACGTAGTCGAAGAGCGTCTCGCGCACCTCGTCGCGGCGGAGGTAGAACATTCCGTTCGCCTCCGGCCAGAACCCGGCCTCGGAGAGCATCTTCGAGAGCTGGCGGGCCTTCCGCCAGAAAACGCCCATGGTCCAGTGCTCGATGTAGAAGTTGTGGTTCTCCACGTAGGGGTAGACCTGCCGCGCGAGACCGAGCTTGCCCTGGAACGCGGCGAGCTGTTCTGGGCTGAGCAGTTCGGAGTATTCCTCGGTGATGCGGTCGCGCTCGGCGACGAGCTCTGCGACGGGACGGTCGATGCCGACACCGTTCTGCACGCGAACGATGTAGTCGGCGATGTAGCCGAGCGGCAGCTCGAGGTGGTCCATCCAGTACTTGTCGTGGGCGTAGAAGCCGTTGCCGACGGTGAAGTTGAACCAGGGATCCTGTGCCTCGGTCCAGGCCGCGAGCCACTCCGCTCCGCCCGCGGCCGCGCCGATCGCGGCGAGGGTTTCCTCCGGGTTCTCGGTGTTGCCGAAGTGACCGTCGACGCCGAGTTCGACGGCGAGCTTGGCGAGCTTCTTGAGCTCGTCATCCGGTCGGAAGAGCTCCATGTCGACGCCCTGCACCATCTTCGCGACGGCCTGGTCCGGGATGCCGGGGAAGACCTCCTTGCAGAAGCTGAAGAAGTCGAGGTAGGCCACGTAGCCGAGGTTGAGGAACTCGAAGTGGTACTGCCAGGCCCGGTAGGTGAGGGACACGAGCTTGTCGAAGTTGCCGAGGAGCTCGTCGTTCGGGCCGAGACCCTTGCCGCTCGTGACGTCCTCGAGCGGGACCGCGTTCGGCAGCGCCTCGAAGGACAGGGCGTTGAGCTCGTCGATCGTGCCGCGGATCTTGCCCTGCCATTTTTCGAGCAGGCCGTCCCAGTTCTGGAAGTAGTGGCCGGCGCGGGCCATGAACTCGGGAACGCGGGCGGCGATCTCGGTCTCGGGAACACCGACGGGCGACATGAACACGTAGCCGTTGTGGATGCGGAACTCGATGCCGTTGGCCGGCGGGATCAGCAGGTGGCGGGAGTTGTACTGGCCGAGGCAGGAGACGGCGAACTCGAAGCCGATGGTCTCGAAGGGCTTTGTCACCGTCGGCCAGTGCTGGCTGTCGCAGAACCAGAACTTGGCCTCTTCGACCTCACGCCGGTTCTCCTGGAAGACCAGGTTGTAGGCGTAGAGGTCCTTCCAGCCCTCTGCGGAGGCCGCGGGCTTCTGGTCGTACGGGCTGGGGAATGACTTCTCTGTCATGGTTCAACCGTTCTGTGTGGGTAAACGCGGGTGGAGGGGACGAGCGGGGAAGATGAGGCGCAGCGGATGCGCGGGAGATCAGGCCTTGCCGGCCTGCGTCATCAGCGAGCGGGTGATGCTCTCGATGCCGAACCCGGCGGACTGCGTCGGAATCGAACCCGACGCCGTCGAGGAGAACACCGTCTCGGGTCGGGACTGCAGCAACAAGAGGTTCTCCCCGTCCGGCAGGTCGCGGTCGAGGGCCCATTCGATGTCCTGGGGGCACTTGAAGTGCTTCTCGGCGCGCTTGGCGATCGCGGCGATCGCGGTGATCTCCGTGTCGCTGATGCAGAGGCGCCCGCGGCGGTCGGCAGGGACCTCGCGTTCGACGAGGGACTTGCTCGCGGGGTCGGGCACGAGTTCGGCGTGCTTGTCGCCGATCGAGTGCTTCACGACCATGAGCATGACCTTGTCGACGGTGATGTTGTCCGGCGTCACCTGCCCGGAGACGACGAGCTCGCCGAGCCCGTACGAGGCCTCCATCACGATCTTGGAGCGGTCGCCATTGGTCGGGTCCATGGTGATCGCGACGCCGGCGACCCGGGCGTTCACCATCTTCTGCACCGCGACGGCCATCGAGAGGCCTTCGTTGGGGATCTTGTTCTTCAGCCGGTAGATGATGGCGCGGGAGGTGTAGAGCGAGGCCCAGCACGCGCGGATGTGCTCGGTGACGTCTTTGACGCCGAGGAGCCAGAGGTAGGTGTCCTGCTGGCCGGCGAAGCTCGCATCCGGCAGGTCCTCTGCCGTCGCCGAGGACCGCACGGCGACAGGGACAGGGGACTCGAAGCGCGACTGCAGTGCCTCGTATGCCTCGATGGTCGTGGCGTGCAACTCGGCGGGCACCGGCCGCGAGGTGATCTCGAGGCGCAGCTGGGCCGAGACCCGGTCGACGGCGGTCACGTCGTCGGGATCGAGGTTCGCGAGCATCTCGTGGATGTCCTTCTCGATGCCGGCCTCGCGGATGAAGGCGTCGTATGCTGCCGTCGTGATGGCGAAGCCGGGGGGAACCGGCATCCCGGCCGCGGTGAGTGCGACGAGGGACGCGCACTTGCCGCCGAGCTGCTCGTGCAGCGGCGGAAGCCCGCCGTCGAAGAACTGGATGTAGGCGGCGTGGGATGCCGGTGTTGCGGTGACAGCGGGGGTTGCGGTTTCCATCAGGCGTTGCCCTCCCAGGTGACGGGAACCGACGTCGGCGCCCTGAACGACAGGTTTTCTCCGAAGACGATCGCTTCGGAATCGACGATCCTCAGGCCGGGGACGGCCCGGATGGTCTCTTCGACAACGATCTTGTCCTGCAGCTTGGCGAGCATGTTGCCGAGGCAGTAGTGGATGCCGAAGCCGAAGGAGAGGTGGGTGCGGGCGTTGGCCCGTTCGATGTCGAAGACCTCGGGCTCCTCGAAGACGCTCGGGTCCCGGTTGGCAGATCCCATCAGCAGCAGGATGTTCGCGCCCTTCGGGATCGGGGTGCCGGCGATCTCGGTGTCGACGAGGGCCTTGCGCCGCCAGCCGACGATCGAGGGGCTGTAGCGCAACGTCTCGTCGATCGCCCCGGGAATCCGCTTGGGGTCCTCGACGAGCTTCTGCCACTCGCCGGGGTTGCTGAGCAGCATCCGGATCGTGTTGGAGATGAGCGTCGTCGTGGTCTCGTGGCCGGCGAAGAGCAGGCTGTAGCAGACCGACGCGATCTCGTGGTCGGAGATCTCTCCGCCGGCCAGCTGGGCGCGCACGAGGTCGGTGACGAGGTCGGTTCCGGCAGTTCCGGCGTCGATGGCCCCGTGGGCGGCGGAGACCAGGCGCCGGCATTCGGTCCAGTAGTCGACGAGGTTGTGCGCGTGCGGGATCTGCTCCTCGTCGCTCAGGTCACCCCAGGTCATCGCGGCCCGCGAGTCCGACCATTTCTTGTAGGTCGGGACCATTTCCGGCCCGACGCCGAGCAGGCCGAGGATCGTGATCGTGGGGATGTCGACGGCGACGTCCTTCAGGAAATCGCCCCGGGCATCCGGATGCGCGAGCATCTGGGTGAGGAGCCGCGCGGTGTTCTCGCGGATGGTGGGCTCGAGGGCCTTGTACCGGCGTGGGCTGAACTCCTGCTGCACGATCGTGCGCATCCGGGTGTGCTCTGGGGGAACGCGGGCCGAGAGGCCGGAGTATGCGGTGAAGCCGCCATCGTTCATGATCTTCGTCGCGGCGGCTCCGCGCGGCCGCACGGGGGCCTGGGCGTTCTCGCTGCTGAAGGTGACCCAGTTGTCGAAGACGGCCTTGACGTCCGCGTAGCGGGAGACGACGTAGTAGCCGATGCGCTCGTCGAACATGACGGGCTGCTCGTTGCGCAGCTCGGCGTATGCAGGGAACGGGTCGTTCATGTCGAACGGGGAATAGCCGTGGTGGCCGCCGGCGGCCGCGGCGAGCGCGCGGTGATCGACCGGGCACTGGGCTGCTGCGGGCTGGGCTGCTGCGGGCTGGCCGGGGGCCGGCTGGGCTGCGGCCGGGTGCGTGGTGGCGGGCTGTGCCGTCACGGGCTGAGCGTTCACGAGTGCTCCTTCTGTCCACTTCTGCGGGGACTGTCCACTTCTGCGGGGATCTGGCTCCATCTAATGCTCCCGGAGCTGGGAAGCGCCGGGCTTGTCCCACTGGGCGGAAGTGGAGTTGGGGAGGCGCCCGTTCAGGCCGGTTCAGGACTGCTGCGGTTTGCGGGCACGCGCCGACGGTTGCAGGGCAGCCTTCGGCAGGTGCGCGATCCCCGCCTGGATGCGCTCGGCCGTGCCGAGCAGGATGGGCAGGTTGCGTTCGAGCTGGTGCGCCCGCGAGGTGGGCAGCACGATCCCGAGTCCGCCGAAGATACTTCCGTCGGCCTGGAACACCGGGACGGCGAGCGAGCACGATCCGAGCCGCACCTCCTCTGAGGCGACGGCGAAGCCCTGGCCGCGTACCTTGTCGAGTTCCCGGCGGAGCTGCTCCGGGTCGGCCTTGGTGAACGGGGTGCGCTGCACGAGCGCCGCGCCGAGCACGGCGTCACGCACCCAGCCCGCCTCGAAGGCGAGGATCGCCCGGCCGACAGCGGTCGCGTGCATCGGCAGCCGCCCGCCCACCCGGGAGGCCTGCGGGACTCTCCTGCTCCCGTAGACCCGGTCGATGTAGAGCACGTCCGCGCCGTCGCGGATGGCGAAGTGGGCGGTCTCCTGCGTGAGGCCGAACAGGTCCTGCAGGTACGGGCGCACGACGTCGCGCAGCTGCCGTCCGGCATGCTGGCCGAGTTCCCAGAGCCGGAGGCCGATCTGGTACCGGCCGCGGGCATCCCGCTGCACGGCGCCCCATTCCTCCAGCTCGCCGAGCAGGCGGTGCACGGTGCTCTGGGGAAGGCCGCTCTCGGTGCAGATCTCGGAGAGGGTCCGCGCGGAGGGGCTGGACTCGAAGACGGCCAGGATGCTGAGCACGCGCGAGGTCACCGTCTGCCCCGGTGAGGTGGTGCGTCCTGCCACGATTCCCCCCCCCCCCNTCGCGCCCCGCTGCGCTCGACTCCAGCCCCATCGTACGTCGCCGGAGATCGGATAGCGTTGACGGGATACCCCCCGACCGAGCCTGTTAAGGAAACGACCATGACCGCGCCCTCCGAACCGACGGATGCGTCCGCTCCGAGCCCCGGATCACCGAACGGCCCCGGCACCCTCGCCTGGCGCAACGCCGTCTTCGCGGTCTTCTTCATCAGCGGACTCGGCCTCGCCAGCTGGGTCGCACGCATCCCCGCGGTTCGCGACAGCCTGCGGCTCGACACCGCACTCGTCGGCGTGCTCATCTTCGGCCTCTCGGCAGGCTCTGTGCTCGGCCTGGTCGTCGCGGTGCGGCTCCTCGCCCGTTTCGGCGCCCCCCGGGCCATGACGATCAGCGTCGCGACGTCCTCGATCGGACTGGTCGTGGTCGGTGCCGGCGCGACCCTGCTCGAATCCGCCCCGGTCGTCTTCGCGGGCCTTGCCGCCGTCGGCCTCGGGATGGGTTCGCTCGACGTGATGATGAACGTCGAGGGCGCTGCGGCCGAACGGGCGATTCGCAAGACGTTGATGCCGCTGATGCACGCCTGCTTCAGCCTCGGAACCGTCGTCGGGGCGCTGCTCGGTGCCGCGGCATCCGCACTCTCCGTCTCGGTGTTCTGGCACCTGACGGCGATTGCGGTGCTCGTGTTCCTGATCGCGGTCCTGGCCGTTCGGTCCATTCCTGAGCTCGAGAACGCTGCCGAGACGAGTGCGCCTGGCGAGCCGGCCAGCACCTGGCGCAGCCGGCTGCGAGCGAGCCTGTCGGTGTGGGCAGACCCGGGTGTCCTGTTGATCGGTGCGATCGTGCTCGGGATGACGTTCGCGGAGGGCTCGGCGAACGACTGGATCGCGCTCGCTTCCGTCGACGGCCACGGTTTCAGCAATACCGCCGGCGCGATCGTCTTCGGCGTGTTCGTCGCAGCGATGACCGTCGGCCGGGTGATCGGCGGGCCGGTGATCGACCGGTTCGGCCGTGTTCCCGTGCTGCGGGCCTGCGCCGTCATCGGGGTGCTCGGGCTGCTCCTGTTCATCCTCGCGCCGAACGACTTTGCACTCTACGCGGGCACCGTGCTGTGGGGCGTCGGAGCCTCACTCGGTTTCCCTGTTGGCATGTCGGCCGCCGCGGACGACACGAGGAATTCCGCGGCCCGGGTCAGCGCCGTCGCCATGATCGGCTACTTCGCCTTCCTCGTCGGGCCGCCCGTTCTCGGCCTTCTCGGCCAGAACTGGGGCATCCTGAACGCCCTGTACCTCATCGTCGCCCTGATGGCCCTCGCCGGCCTCGCCGCTCCGGCCGCCCGCGAGCGCCACCGGCGCTGACCCCTCCCTGTCGAGCGGTTGCTTCAGACCGGTTAAGCTCGATGCGTGCGCCTCGTAATTGCCAACTGCTCCGTCGACTACGCCGGAAGGCTGAACGCACACCTGCCGCTCGCCACCCGCCTCCTCCTGCTCAAGTCGGACGGCAGCGTGCTCGTGCACTCCGACGGCGGCTCCTACAAGCCGCTCAACTGGATGAGCCCGCCGTGCTCCCTCGTCGAGCAGGTCCCCGATGACGAACAGACGGATGCCGGCATCACCCAGGTCTGGACCGTCACCCACGCGAAGACCGCAGACCAGCTCATCGTCAGCATCCACGAGGTCCTGCACGACTCCGCCCACGAACTCGGCATCGACCCCGGCCTGATCAAGGACGGCGTCGAGGCGCACCTGCAGAAGCTGCTGGCCGAGCACATCCATCTTCTCGGGGACGGCCACACCCTCGTCCGCCGCGAGTACATGACGGCGATCGGCCCTGTCGACATCCTCGCCAGGGACGCCGCCGGCCACTCGGTCGCGGTCGAGCTCAAGCGCCGCGGCGACATCGACGGGGTCGAGCAGCTCACCAGGTACCTCGAGCTGATGAACCGCGACCCGCACCTGGCCCCGGTGGCCGGGGTTTTCGCCGCACAGGTCATCAAGCCGCAGGCCCGGATGCTCGCAGAGGATCGCGGCATCCGCTGCCTCGTGCTCGACTACGACGCGATGCGCGGCCTCGACGACACGCAATCCCGCCTGTTCTGACCTGCCCGGGAGGGCCCTGACGGGCGTTTTCTTTCGAGGGAGCGCTCTCATGAAGGCAGGAGTAGCAGCCCATCGGATTCCGGCATAAAGTAGAAAATTACCCATTTCGTGGGAAATCGGGCCTCTGGCCTCTAGGATTAGCGAGTGAATTCGACTTTGACTCGCACCTGGAGTGCAATACTTTTTGACCTCGACGGAACCATCACCGATTCCGCCCCGGCCATCACCAACTCCCTCGCCCGGACCTTCGCCCTTCTCGGCCGACCGGTTCCGACCGACGCCGAGTTGCTCGCCTATGTCGGCCCGCCCCTCTTCGCCGCCTTCCGTGAGTACGCCGGCATGACGGCAGAGGAGGCCACTGAGGCCGTCGCGGTCTACCGCGCCGACTATCACGGCGAAGCCATGCTCGACACCGCCGTCTACCCGGGCGTCGCCGGCCTGCTCCAGCGCGTGCACGAGGCCGGAATCCCCCTCGCCCTCGCCACGAGCAAGCCGGAGCACGCCGCGATCACGATCCTCGAGCACTTCGACCTGGCCCGGTTCTTCACGGTCATCGTCGGGGCGAGTGACGCGGAGACCCGCAGCGCCAAGGCCGACATCGTCGAAGAGGCCCTGAACCGCCTCGCCGCCGTCGGCACGAGCCTCAGCACCCCCGTCATGGTCGGCGACCGCAGCTACGACGCGGAGGGCGCCGCAGCCCACGGCGTGCCGACGATCCTCGTCGAGTGGGGCTACGGCTCTCCCGCAGAGGCCGCCGCAGCGACCGCGACCGTCTACTCCGTCGACCAGCTCGCCAAGCTCCTCCTCGGCTGACCCGCAGCGGATGCCGCGGCGCGCGCCCGACGCTCCGCTCCGGCATCCGCAGCGATCGTGTTCTCCGACCGAATGTCGGTGGTCCCTGCGACCCTGTCGCCATGACTACGACTCAGCCACGGATGCAGCAAATCATCCCTGGAGTGGAGCCGTGGCGCTGACGGGACCCACTGCGGCGGCCCGGTCCCTTCCGTAGCTGCGGGCGTTCGCCCGTCCGCCCGCTACGAGCTCGCCGCCGTTGCACCCGCAGACAGGTCGTAGAGCGTGACGCTGTCGACGGTCTGGGCGGTGAAGTTCTCCGCGACCCAGGCGGCGATCTCGCTCGAGGCACTCGATCCGCCGTTGGCCTGGCCGGTCGTTCCACCGATGAAGTAGTGGATCTTCCCCGCTGCCACATCGGCCTGGAACTCGGCGAGGGTGGGGGCGGGGTCGCTCCCGTTGAAGCCGCCGATCGCCATCACCGGCAGTTGGGTCGCGAGCTGGTAGCCGGCGGCCGAGTCCGACCCGATCGCCGCGGCGATCCAGGTGTAGCTGCCGGAATTCACAGAGAGCAGCGCGGCGAGGCTTGCACTGACGCTCGCTGATCCCATGAATCCTCCGGCACCGCCGGGGCGCCCTCCGGTCGGCAGCGTCCCTGTCGTGCCGTTCGGGACGGTGCCGTTCGGGACGGTGCCGTTCGGGACGGTGCCGTTCCCGCCAGTCGGGCCGGCCGGCGGAGTGCCGCCCCCGGCGAATCCGCCGGCGTTGCCGCCGGGGAACCCGGCCCGTCCGCCGGGCATTCCACCGCCGCCCATCCCGCCCATGCCGCCGGAAACGGTCGGGCCGGCCGTGACGATCGACCCGGTGTGGGCCGTCGACACGGTCTCGAGCGTGTAGGCAACGGGTGCCAGCAGTGCGCCGGTGAGGGCGATCGCGACCGTAGCCCTGCCCCACCACTTCCCCGGCAGCCTCCTGAGCCAGGCCGCCCGCGGCGGCGCCATCAGCAGTCCGGCGGCGACCAGGCCGAGCGCGGCGACGACGAACTTCAGCCACGGCAGCCAGTCGGTGGCGCGGTCGAGCAGCACCCACGCCCAGGCGCTCGTCGCGAGCATCGCGACGGCCGCCGTGATCCGGGCCCAGAGCGCCGTGCGTTTCATCCAGACGAGGCTCGCGCCGATCGCGAAAGTTCCGGCGAGCGCGGGCGCGAGGGCGACCGTGTAATAGGCGTGGAAGATCCCGGCCATGAAGCTGAAGGCCAGCGCGGTCAGGATCAGGTACCCGGCGAAGAGGAGGAGCGTGGCCCGGCGGAGCGAGATCCGCGGGGCGCGGCGGAGCACGACGAGCGCCGCGATGCACAACACCAGCGCGGCGGGCAACAGCCAGGTGATCTGGCCGCCGAATTCGCCGAGGAAGAGCCGGAAGATCCCGGTCTCACCCCACATGCCGCCCGTCACCGCACCCGTGCCGCCGGCGCCTCCCGTGACGCTCCCGGTCTCGCTCCCGGTGAGCCGGCCGAATCCGTTGTACCCGAACGTCAGCTCGAGGAAGCTGTTCGTCTGCGAGCCACCGATGTACGGACGCCAGTTCGCCGGGACGAGTTCGACGATGGCGACCCACCAGCCTGCCGAGACGATCACGGCGCCGAGGGCCGCGAACGAGTGCCAGAGGCGGGTGCGGAACCGGTGCGGCGCCGCGTACAGGTAGACGCCCGCGAGCGGAGGCAGGATCAGGAATGCCTGCAGCTGCTTGGTCAGGAATCCGAAGCCCACCATCGCTCCCGCCCAGAGCACCCATTTCAGGGCGCCGGTCTCGATACCGCGCAGGGTGAAGTAGGTGGCGAGGCTGAGGAGGAGAACGAGCAGGGCATCCGGATTGTTGAACCGGAACATCAGCGCGGCGACGGGGGTCACGGCGAGCACGGCGCCGGCGAGCAGGGCGGTGCCTGCCGAGAAGCGGCGGCGCACGGTGGCGAAGAGCACGCCGACCGATGCGACGCCCATCAGGGCCTCCGGCACGAGGATGCTCCACGAACTGAGTCCGAACAGGCGCACGGAGAGCGCCATCAGCCACAGGCTCGCCGGCGGCTTGTCGACGGTGATCGCGTTGGCGGCGTCGGAGGACCCGTAGAAGAACGCGGTCCAGTCGACCGAGCCGGCCTGCACAGCGGCGGAGTAGAACGAGTTGGCCCAGCCGCTCGCGCCGAGGTCCCAGATGTAGAGCACCGCTGTCGCGAGCAGGAGACCCAGCAGGGCCGGCCGTTCCCAGCGCGCGGAGCCGGCCCTGCCCCGCACGAGGGTGCGCGGCAGGGCCGCGAGGCTGGCCACGAAGCGGGCACCGAAGCGGGCGCCGAGCGGAGAGACGGCGGGGCGCGGGGAAACCTGGGTCGTCATGAACTGGTCACTTCCTGTCTGGCGGGGGCGTCCCTCCGGGAGGGCTCGTCGCGGGAGGTCACTTCGTCGCGGGAGGTGCGTGGTTCCGTCCTGGTCGGGGCCGGCGTCCGCTGGCTCCGGAAGACCCAGAGCCGCAGCAGCACGAACCGCATCACGGTCGCGAGGAGATTGGCCGCCGTGAGCACGATGATCTCGGCCTGGGGCCCGGCATCCGCGCGGACAAGGTGCAGCACGAGGAGGGATCCGCTCGTCACGAGCCAGGCCAGGCCGAAGATCACGAGGCCCTGCGCCTGGTGCTTGACCGCGCCTCGCCGCCCGCGCACGCCGAAGGTGAGGCGTCGGTTGGCCCAGGTGTTCGCGATCGCGGTGATGAGCAGGGACAGGAAATTGGCCAGCTGGGCCGGCATCACGTACTGGAGCACGAGGTAGAGCAGCGCGAACGCGATGGTCGACAGCACGCCGATCACGCCGAACCGAAGCACCTGGCCGAGGAAGGTCGGCGGGGTCGGCGGCTCGAACGGCGGTCGGCCGAGCTCGGCGTAGATCTCGTCGACGGGGATCCTGCCGGTGACGAGCGAGTGCGCCACCCGGACCAGGCCCTTGAGGTCGTCGGCGGCGGTACCGACGACGTCGACCCGGCTGTCGGGGTCGTCGATCCAGTCGACGGGCACCTCGTGGATCCGGAGCCCGGCGCGCTCGGCGATGATGAGCATCTCGGTGTCGAAGAACCAGCCGTTGTCCTCCACGAGGGGGAGCACCCGCTGGGCGACGTCACGGCGCATCGCCTTGAAGCCGCACTGGGCGTCGCTGAATTCGACGCCCATCGTCGTGCGGACGAGGGCATTGTAGCTTCGGGAGATGAACTCGCGCTTGCCGCCGCGGGTGACGCGGGACCCGCGCGACAGCCGGCTGCCGATGGCGACATCGGAGTGGCCGGAGAGCAGCGGGGCGACGAGCGGCGGGAGCGCGCGGAGGTCGGTGGAGAGGTCCACGTCGACGTATGCGACGACTGCGGCGGGCGAGGCGAGCCAGACCCGCTTGAGCGCCCGGCCCCTGCCCTTCTCGACGAGGTGCACGGCGTGGACGCCCGGCAGTTCGGCCGTGAGCGAGTCGGCGATCGCGGCGGTGTTGTCGGTGCTGGCGTTGTTCGCAATGGTGACGCGCCAGGGTTCCTCGAACTGGTCGGTCAGGTACGCGTGCAGCACACGGATGCTGCGCGCGAGGG
Organism: Cryobacterium sp. MDB2-A-1; assembly: GCF_004402675.1. Lineage (NCBI taxonomy): Bacteria > Bacillati > Actinomycetota > Actinomycetes > Micrococcales > Microbacteriaceae > Cryobacterium > Cryobacterium sp. MDB2-A-1. The sequence goes on from NZ_SOFK01000044.1 coordinate 187,179, forward strand.
TCTGCTGTTCGTTGTACACGGGCACGACGACGTCGAGGGCGAGAGCTGCTGATCGGGTCATGGTGGCCACTCTCCGCCCAGAGCCTATGCCGGAGCACTGGCCGCGTTATGAGTGCGGAAAGGAAGACCTGTGAGGTGCCTGTGCTGCCCGACAGGGCTAGGGTGGGGTCGAAGGAGGCCCCGTGACCACCGCACAGCCGAATGATCGCCGGCAGACCGCGAGGATCGTCGTCGGGGTCGACACCGGCCAGCCGGATGCCGTCGTGCAGCAGGCCGCCGTCTTCGCGGAGCACTTCGGTGCGGAGCTCGTCTGCGCGTGGGTCGACACCGGACGCTACGTGATCGAGCAACACCCGGACGGCAGCGTGACCTCGCTCTCCTTCGATCCCGATGTCGTTGACCTCGCCGACGAGGCTCTTCCTCCCCGGCTCGCCGCACGGCTCACGGCTGCGCTCGAAGGCCGCCCGGTCGCGTGGAGCACCCGGGCACTCGCCGGGGACCCCGCCCTCGCGATCGGCACACTCGCCGACACCCTCGGCGCCGCCATGATCGTCGTGGGTACCCGGGAGTCAAGCGTCCGAGCGGGACTTCAGGCCTTCTTCAGCGGTTCGATCGCGGTGCGCCTCGCGCATCGCCAGCACCGGCCGGTCGTGATGATCCCGCTCGCGCCGGTCCCCTTCGAACAGCGCCTGCCGTGGGAGCCCGCCTGATTCCCACCGGGAGTCCTGCGTAGCGGCTCAGGCGAAGGGCATCACGGCCATCGCCGCCGTCATGGCCGACATCCCGAGGAGGTTGCCGCGTTCGAGCCGGGTGCGGCTCTCGGTCACGAGCAGCACGAGGGACCACACCACGAACGCCCCGCCTGCCACGCAGACCAGGGGCAGCAGGAGCGAATCCGAGTGGGTGTGCCCCGCTGCGGCGGCGCCGCCCGGGGACATCACCGTGTGCGCCATCAGCTGGCCGGCGGTGACCACGAGGCCGAGCGGGTGGTGCAGCAGCATCGTCTGCCCCGCACCTCCGTGAGGTGTCGCATTCCGAGGCGCGCCCGTGGCGGTACGGCGGCGGAGCAGCGCCGAACAGGTCAGTCCCCAGGCGATCAGGATCGCCGCCCACGGCAAGGGCCCGAGGCCGAAGACACCGAAGGCGGAATCCGTCATCGCGGCGAGCATCACGAGGGTGGAGACGACCGCGAGGCCCGACCGGGAGCGCCGGCTGCCGAGCACGCAGCAGAGGTTGAGCGACGCGCCGCCGATCATGATTCCGTGCAGTGCCCAGGTCACCAGCGCTCTCCTCTCGTCCTAGTGGTGCGTGTGCTCGTGCGCCGCGCCGTCGTGGCCGTGCGAGCAGTGCGACACCGGTTCGTTTGCCGGCACGTTCATCGCGGGGTTCGCACCGAAGAAGCCGTATGGCTTGAGCGTGAACTTCGCGTAGTCGACCGGCATCACCGGCCAGTCCTCGATCCGGGGGAAGTGCGTCGGCCCGAAGGTGTGCCAGAGCACGATGTCCTCGCCGTCGATCGACCTGTCGCCCGCGATGTACTTCGTGATGCCGTCCCCGCCCGGGTTCTGGTGCACGAAGTCACCGGCCGCGAACTGCTCCGCCGGGTCGTACTGGGTCACGAAGAGGTGCTTCGTTGCGAACTCGGCGCGCTTCGCGATCGAAGACCCCGGGTCGGCCATCAGCGTCGGAGACTGCTCCGGCTGCAGAACATAGCCGGTCGGGCGCCCGAGCCGGTTGGTCTTCTCGGTGTTGACGATGTGCCAGGCCCTGGCGACGGATGCGTCGGCGACCCGCCCGGAGCCCGCCTCACTCGTGAGCCGGGTCGTCTTCTTGGTGAAGGCGTTGCCGTGCGGGTTGCCCGGCCCCATCGGCAAGCGCACGCCGTCGATCTCGTCGACGGCGTTGGACAGCCCGTCGACCATCATGTCGAGCCGCGCGCTGAAGAGGTGCTGGTGGTACGGGGCGCCGAGCCCGGGAGCGACCTCGCTGGCATACGCGTAGTCTCCCTCGATCGCGGTCTCTCCGATAGGCTCCCCGATCCCCGGGTATGCCGATGTGAAGAGGATGCCGGTGAGCTTGGCCTCGCACTCGATGGTGCCGTCGAGCGACAGGTACCAGTAGAACCCGTAGTCGTAGTTGCCGACGGTGGTGAAGAAACTGATCACGAGTCGCCGCTGCCGGCGCACCTCGTTGGAGCCGGTGAACATGTCGCCGTGCTTCCAGAGCGTTCCGACGTCCTCCTCGTGCATGCAGATGCCGTTCTTGATCGTGAACGGGTTGCCGAGTTCGTCGGCGAGGACGGCGTCGAAGTACTTGATCTCGCCGACGCAGTCGCAGCCGAGCGCGAGGGAGTTGGTGAACCGGCCGAAGAGGTACTCTCCGGTATCGAAATAGTTCTGCCAGAACCGCACCGGGGACGGGTCCCCGTATGGCACGAGCATCTCGTTGATCGAGGCCCGGTAGATGACCGGGCGCTCCTCCCCCGCGTCCGTGAAGGAGAGCTGGCGCAGCACGAGGCCCTCGCGGGTATCGAAGCCGACCTGGAACTTCCAGTTCGCCCAGCTCACCCACTCGCCGTCGACCGTGAAGCTCGGTCCTTCCGGCTGGGAGATCACGATCGGCTTGAGGGTCGTGAGCGGGGCGCCCTGCACGGCCGGGTCGTCGAAGTTGCCGCTCTCCGCCGGGATGTCGAGGGTGCCGACGTCGATGAGGCGCGTGATGGTGCGGGAGGCGGTGTCGACGTAGGCGGAGAGCCCATCGACCGGGTGCGCCCAGGGGTGGTCCTCCGGGTAGTCCTGGCGGAACGCGAGCACCCGGACGATCCGGCGGCCGACCTCTTCCGGGTAGTCGTAGTGCCCGGCAGAGAGCGGCACGACAACGACCTCTTCGATCGTGGTGCCCCGCGCGGCGAGTGCGGCGACCCAGCGCGGGTCCTCGGCGACGATCCCGGCGATCGCGTCGAACTCGGCGAGCAGCACGGGCAGCTGGCCGGCCGACCCGTCGAGCACGCTCGTCGTGAGCACCGCGCGACCGGGGATGGAGACGATGTTATCCGTCGACCGGCCGGTCTCCATGTCGAGAAGCATCACCCGGGCCTGCCGGTCGGGAAGCGGCCCGGTGCCGTCCTGCCAGGCGAGGACCTCACGCTTGTGCGGTTCCCACAGCCCGACATAGGCGAAGCGGGTGGTCGCGTTCCAGTCGGCGCCCGCCGTGACGACGTCGCGCACGGTCTCGAACTCTGCGGCGGTGAGGCTGCCGACCGGGTGGCTCGGCACGGTCCCGGCGTCGTGCTGGCCGTGGTCGTGATCGTGGCCGCCGTGTTCGTGGTGGCCGTGCGGGGTGTCGAGATCGGTGATGGTCATGGTTCTCCAGTCGAAGGGTGGTGAGAGGTGAGCGGATGCTGCGGGCGGGGTCAGCGGGTCACCCGCCGATGGCATCCGTGATCTGGTCGTATGCGACCCGGTTGGTGCGCTTGAGGATGAGCGCCTGCACGAGTCCGCCGAGCGGGAAGAGCACGACGAGGCCGAGCAGGACCGCGCTCACGACGCCGAACACGGGGGCTCCGTCCGCGTCGACGTCACCGACGAGGAAGGGGAAGTTCGTGGCGATGAGCACCGCGGCGCCGAGCAGTCCGAGGAGGCCGAGCACCGGGGCGATCACCGTGTTCCAGAGCCGCCTGTCCTTCCTGGTGCGGGCGAAGTAGACGACGACCGCGACGCTCGTGACGGCCATCAGGACGGCGATCGCGAGGGTCGCGACGCCGGAGAACCAGGTGAAGACCTGGAGCACCGGGTCGAGGCCGAGCGCGGCGAACAGGATCGTCAGGATCGCGGCTGTCGCGGTCTGCACGATCGAGGACAGGTGGGGTGCGGAGTGCTTCGTGTGCACCCGGCCGAGGAAGTCGGGAAGGACCCGGGCGTTGGACATCGAGTGCTGGTAGCGGGTGATCACGTTGTGGAAGGACAGCACGCACGCGAACATGCTCGTGATGAGCAGCACGTTCATCACGACCTGCCCGATCGGTCCGAGGTAGGCGAGGGTCGTGATCAGGATCATCGCGCCCGGGTTCTCCGCGGCCTGGGCGACGACGCCGCTCGGTCCCCATGCCATCACGAGCGCCCAGGACGCGAGCGTGTAGAAGACGCCGATGCCGATCACGGCGACGTAGGTGGCCCGCGGGATGGTGCGGCCGGGGTCCTTCGCCTCGTCACGGAAGATCGCGGTGGACTCGAAGCCGATGAAGGCGGCGATCGCGAACATCAGGCCGATCGCCGGGGAGCCGGTGAGCACGTTGTTCGGTTCGAAGGGCGCCATCGAGAGGCCCTCCGGGCCGCCGTTGACGACCACCGCGACGACGAGCGCGAGCACGACGCCGACCTCGCCGAGCAGGAGCACACCGAGCACCTTCGAGCTCAGGTCGATGTGCCGGTAGCCGAGGAACCCGACGAGGGCGACGGCCGCGAGCGAGTAGAGGTACCAGGGCAGGTCAGGTGCGCCGAGGCCCGTGAGCGTGACGCTCAGGATGTAGCCGACGTACCCGTATACCGAGACCTGGATGGTCGTGTATGTGAGAAGCGCGAGGAAGGCCGTCGCGAGGCCGGCCGGCTTGCCGAGCCCGTAGTTCACGAAGGTGAAGAACGCGCCGGGCTTCGGCACGTGCTTGGTCATCGCGGCGAGGCCGACGGAGAAGAAGAGCAGGACGATCGCCGCGATGGCGAACATCGAGGGGAATCCGACCCCGTTGCCGAGCAGGATGCCGAGCGGAGCCGAGCCGCCGATGACGGTGAGCGGCGCTGCGGCGGCCACGACCATCAGCACGATCGACGTGACGCCGAGGGAACCGGTCAGGGAACGTTCGGCGGGCAGTGTGCCAACGGATGCCGTTGGATCTTTCGTGAGGGTCATGTCATCTCCAGCTCGAGCGGGTTCGTCAGGGAAAGTCGGGGAGGCGGTGCGGAAGGTCTGCGGCCAGCCTGTCGGACCCCTGTTGCCGACCGGTCTCGCCGGGGTAAACGTCCGGGCGGCCCGAATGAGACACGGGCCGCCCGTTGTCCCACTCGGCGGTCACGCGACCGAAACACTCCCGAAGCGCGGCCGCAACGCCGGATGGTTAGCCTGAGGCTCCGCACCGCCGCCCCCGACCGTGAGCTTGTGAACGAGAAAGAACGAGGCCGGACCGATGACCGCACTGGCCAGGGCCATCAACGATCCGCAGCCGGTCGACGGCATCGGAACCCGCTCGCCCGTCGATGGCCTCGACCGGCGCAGCGTGGGATTCCTCGACGTGCTCGCGCAGTCCGTGTCCGCCGTCGCCCCATCCGCCGCCGCGACCACGATCCCACTCCTCGTCGCCGTCGTCGCCGGCGGCGCGACGGTGTGGTCGCTCGCGACCGCGATGCTGCTCGCGTTCCTCGTCGCGACGACGATCAACCAGTTCACCCGGCGCATCGCCGCTGCCGGGTCGATCTACACCTTCGTCTCCCGCGGGCTCGGCACGATGGCGGCGTTCGTCGCCGGCGTCGGCCTGCTCGTCGGCTACGGATTCATTTCGATGTTCGCGCTCGGCGGCGCCGGGTACTACCTCACGATCGTGGTCGGCAGGTTCTGGCCGGCGCTCACCGGATCCGTCCTCGTCGCGGGCCTGCTGATCGTCGTCATGGCGGCACTGTGCCTGCTCGTGCTGGCCCGCGGCATCCGTCTCTCGACCAGGATCACCCTGCTCGTCGAGGCGGTCTCGGTGCTCATCATCGTCGTGCTCGTTGTCGCGCTGCTCGTGCGGCTCTGGCCGGTGCTCGACTGGTCGCAGCTCGCGCCGGGCGGAATCGACCCCGCCAACTTCGCGGTCGGGTCCGCCCTCGCCCTCACGGCCTTCGTCGGCTTTGAGAGCGCCTCAACACTCGGTGTCGAGGCGAAACGCCCGTACGCGAGCATCCCGTGGGCGATCGTGTTCACCGTGCTCGGGTCGGGGATGCTCTACCTGCTCGCCTCGTTCAGCCAGCTCGTCGGGTTCTCCGCCCTCGGTGGCACGATCGCGGCGAGCGCGTCCCCGGTCAACGATCTCGCCGCCGCATACGGGATCGACGCGGTCGGCCTGCTCCTCGACGTCAGCATCGCGACCTCGTTCCTGGCCTGTGGGATCGCGTCGACGACCGCGCTCGTGCGGGTGCTCTTCTCGATGGGCCGGGAGGGCCTGCTGCCGAGCAGGTTCGGGCGCACCCACCCGCGCTATCGCACGCCGTTCGGCGCTGCACTCGTCGCGATGACGGTGATCACGGCGGTGCTGCTCACGACGATCGCGCTGTCCGGCAGCATCTGGCAGACCATGGAGGTGCTCATCGTCGGGGCCGCTGGCGGCTACATGACCGCGTACCTGCTCGTCTGCGTCGCCGCGCCCGTGTTCCTCCGGCGGATCGGCGAGGCCACCTTCTGGCCGGTGTTGTTCGCGGTGCTCGCCGCCGTGCTGCTGGGCGCCGTGCTCGTCACCTACCTCGCCGTCGAGAGCGGCTCGGCCAGGGCGCTCGGGGTCTGGGTCTTCCTCGGCGTGATGGCGCTCGGCCTCGCCTGGTGCGGCCTGCGATTGCGGAGGCGCCCCTGGCTTCGGGACACCATCGGGGTCTATGACGTGCCCGTGACCGGCGACGTCCTCGGCGGGCCGGGCCCGGCGGATGCCGCGGCGCGGGAATCGGGCCGGGCCGGCCCGTGACGGGCGCCGCGCACCTCGGTGCCCGCCAGCCGAAGGCCATCCAGAGCGCCCTGACGGTGCTCGAGGAGGTGGCCCGCTGCGGGTCGGGGGTCACGGCGCGGGAGATCTCGGACAGCCTCGGGCTGCCGAAGGCGACAGCGTACCGGCTGCTCAACCTGCTGGTCCAGGACGAGTACCTCGTGCGGATGCCGGACCTGCGCGGGTTCGCCCTCGGCCGCAAGGTCGTCGAACTCGCCCGCCTGGTCGCGCCCGCCCAGCCACCGGAGGCTGTGCGCGAGGTCGTCGACCGGCTGCGCTCCCGCATCCGTGGCGGCATCCACCTCGTGCGTTACGACAGCGACGGGGTCCGGGTGATCGATCCGGACCCCGACTACCCGCCGAGCGTGTCCGTCAGGAGCGCGCGGGCGCTCGAGACGAGCGCGATGGGCCGGCTGCTGCTCGCAGAACGTCGAGGGGCCGAGTCGTGGGTACTCGGCGAGGACCCGGACCTGGCCGGGCAGCTCGCGACGGTCCGGACCGACGGCTACGCGTACTTCCCGAGCCCGTGGGCGCCGGGGAACGGCTGTCTCGCGATCCCGATCCGGAACCGGGAGGGAACGCTCGTCGCTGGGCTCTGCCTGTCGGCCCCTGCTGCACGGATCGGCGACCCTGCGGAATTCCTCGCCCTACTCAGGATGGGCGCACGGGAACTCGCGCCCCTGCTCGCCTGAGGGTGGTTCAGGCCGCGGCGGGCAGGTGCAGTGCGGCCCGGCGCAACCGGTCCTTGACCGCGTGCTCGATCAGCACGGGGATGTAGTCCCGCAGCGGGTTCCGGGCGAGAGCGAGCTGCTGCTCGTGCACGGTCTTCTCAATACTCGTCGGCGGTTCGTTGGGAAACTTCTTTTCCAGTCGCACAATGATCTGCTCGACCGCGCGGTCTTCCTCTTTTCGATTCACCCCTTCAGTCTCTGCCTGCTGACCGGCAGGGTCAAACGCGGAGGACGACTCCGTGCCGCGCCACGCTCAGGAACCATCCCGTACGGAGACCCGAAGTGAAAGACTGTCCGGGGCGGCGCCTGCCGCACTTCCTGGGAAGGTTCGAGATGACCGATGCACCAACACAGTCCGCGGAGGAACGCCTGCTGGACTTCCTCCTCGAGCAGGAGCGCAGCATCCAGTTCGATTCCTTCGGTTTCGCGGACGCCTGGGCGGTGGGTTCCCTGCTCGTGGAACTCGGACTCGAACGGGACCATCCGATCGCGATCGCGATCATGTTCGGGGACCAGCGGGTCTTCCACGCGTCCCTGCCGGGAGCATGCGCGGACAACGACGGCTGGCTCGAGAACAAGTTCCGGGTCGTGCGACGGTTTGCGAGCTCCTCGCTCGCCGTCGGCACCCGTTTCCGCGCGGCGGGCCGCGACTTCGACACCTCCTCCCGGCTTGACCCGCGAACGCACGCCGCGCACGGCGGCGCCTTTCCGCTGCGGGTGCGCGGGGCGCTCATGGGCGTCGTCGGGGTCTCCGGTCTCGCCCAGCAGCTCGATCACGACCTCGTCGTCGAGGCGCTCAGGGCACACCTGGTCACACGCGGCTGATACCCGGTCACGGCTCGCCGCACCGGCAGACGGTCAGTATCCGAACACTCGGGTTCCGCTTCCTCGGCGGTTGTGGGATTCTGGCTGAAAGCCCGACGCCGAGCCCCTGGAGTGCCCGTGATTCGCAGCCCTGAACACACCGAGGATGCCTCGGCCTCCGCCACTGATTCCAGGGACCGGATCACCCTGCGGTTCATGGCCGTGCCGCAGGACACCGCCGCCGACGGCATCACTGTCGCGGCAGGCAGTGTGCTCGAGTGGATCGACAAGGCCGCATACGCCTGCGCGGTCGGTTGGAGCGCGTCGGACACGGTGACGGCCTATGTCGGCAACGTGCACTTCACCCGCCCGATCCCACCTGGCAGCCTCGTGGAGGTCCGCGCACGTGTGATCCACACCGGGCGCACGAGCATGCACGTGCTCGTCGCCGTCGACACCGCGAACGTGCGCGAACGTACGTTCACCCCGGCCACACACTGCATCCTCGTCTTCGTGGCGATCGACGAAGACGGGAAGCCCATTCCGGTGCCGGAATGGGTCGCGACCTCAGCAGCCGATCGTGAACTCGAGGAGAACGCCAAGGCCCGGCTCGCCTTGCGCCGCACCATCCAGAACACTATGCGATCCCAGGAATACACCGGGGTCGGCACCACTCCGCGTACGGTCTTCCGCTTCCTGGCCGCTCCGTCCGCCGCGAACTGGGGCGGGAACGCCCACGGTGGCACGGTGATGCGCTGGATCGACGAGGCCGCATTCGCCTGTGCGGCGAGCTGGAGCTCGGAGTCGGCTGTCGCCGTCTACTCCGGCGGCATCCACTTCTACCGGCCGATCCACATCGGCCACATCGTCGAAGTGGATGCACGGCTGATCCACACCGGGCCGAGCAGCATGCACATCAGCATCCGGGTGCGATCCGGCAGCCCGCGCACGCCGGAGGACCTCAAGCTCACCACGCAGTGCATGAGCATCTTCGTCACACTCGATTCGGATGGCCACTCGCGTGCGGTCGCCCCGTTGCCCCTCGACACCGACGAGGATCTGCGGCTTGATGCCCACGCTCGTGACCTGATCACACTGCGTGCCCAACTAGCGCCGGTACCCGTCGAGTTGATGCGACAGCCCTGACCCCGCCGGCTTCTTGCTGCGGGATACCCGATGGCGGTGGGCTCAGGCGCGGCTCACCGTCGCCTGCGTTACGGACACGAACGCGGGCTTCGGCCGGCCGAGCAGGTAACCTTGGGCGAAAGCGCAGCCGGCTTCCCGAAGCGCAGCGAGCTGGTCCTCGGTCTCCACTCCTTCGGCGACTACGTCGATGTCGAGCTTCTGCGCGAGCGCAATGATCCCCTCGACCAGGGCGACGGATGCTGCATCCGGCAGGTTCGCGGTGAAGGTCCTGTCGATCTTGATCTGGTCGACGGGCAGGGTGTTGAGCCAGGCCAGGGTCGAGAACCCGGTCCCGAAATCGTCGAGCGAAATGCACACGCCGAGCCGCCGGAGTTCGGTGAGGCGTTCCACGACGCCAGGAAGATCGATGAGGGCCCTGCTCTCGACGATCTCGAGGACCAGCCGCTCAGGACGGAGCCGGTTGCGGTTGAGGGCAGCGCGCACGGTCGGGATCAGCCGCGGATCGACGAGGGTGGCACTGGCGAGGTTCACGGCGACGTGCAGCGGTGCCTCCCCGATGGCGGCGAGGTCAGCGGCGTCGCCGAGGGCCGCGAGGTCGGCGAGCGCCTCGCCGAGCACCCACAGGTCCAGGTCGGCGACGAGGCCGGTCTCCTCCGCGAGCGGCAGGAAAGCGGCGGGGGCCAGCAGGCCCAGGCGGGGATGGTCCCAGCGGATCAGGGCTTCTGCCCCCACGACCCGGTCAGGGGAGGAAAGCGCGACGACGGGTTGGTAGTGCAGCCGCATCTCGGCCCGTCCGAGTGCCTCGACGAGCTCGCTGTGAAGTGAGGAGACCGGGTCGGTCCGGTTGCTGTCGTCCGCGAGGGCGACCTGGTTCCGGCCGGTCCGTTTCGCGTCGTACATGGCGGTGTCCGCGGCGGCGAGCAGCCGTTCTCCGCCATCCCCCGGGCCGTTGTGCACCGCGACCCCGATGCTCGCGGTGATGCGCAGGTCGTGGCCGGAGACATGGAAGGGCCGGTTGAGGCTGTCGACGACGCGATGAGCGAGGTGGACCGCCTGTTCGTGACCGGCAAGTTCGTGGGCGAGGACCGCGAATTCATCGCCACCGAGACGTCCGATGGTCGCCTCGGTACCCAGGCACCCGCGGAGCCGAACCGCGATCTGGCGGAGGAGTTCGTCGCCGGCGCCGTGACCGAGCACGTCATTGACCTGTTTGAAGTTGTCCAGGTCACAGAACATCACGGCGGTGCACGAGCCCTCCGCGCACGTCGACACTGCAGCATCGAGCTCACTCGCGAACAGCATCCGGTTGGCGAGGCCGGTCAGCGGGTCGTGCAGGGACTGGTGACGAACCGTGGCGAGGAGCCGGGCGTTCTGCAACGCGATGGCGCCCTGATGGCTGACGCCCTCGATCCGCGCGAGCGTGCTCGGCGAGATGCCCGAGGCAGGAGCGGAACGCCACCCGCCGGCGACGACGCCCATCAGCACATCGCCGGCGAGCAGCGGCACGATGATCGCCGTGGTCATTCCGCATTCCGCGAGGAGGCCGGCCAGTTGCGGGCTCGCGGTCGTCGCCGAGAGCGGGACCGGCCGCTGGTGGGCGAGGAGTTCGACCAGTTCGGGCGTCTGCGCGGCGGGGATCGGCGACGCGAGCACCCGCTCCCTCTGGGGCATATCGAGCCCGGCGGTTGCGACCGCGTGCATCACGCCGGGGCCGGCGTCCCAGAGCAGCACCGCGGCGGCATCGCAGCCGGCGATCGCCGGTACCGCGAGTGCGACGGCATCGGCGACGGCCTCGCTGCCATTGCTCGTCGCGAGCTCATGGGCGAGCACCAGCATGGCCGCCGCCCTGCTCTCTTCGCGCCTGCTGTCGTCGAGGGCCGTGAACAGGTCCAGCGCCGAGGCGGCGTGGCCGGCGTATGCCTCGAGCAGGGTCCTGTCCCCCTCCATCGCGGTGTGACCGAGGGAATAGAGTGCGGCAAGGCGTCCGTAGGTGCGCCGGCTGGAGGCCACGTCCACGATCACCGCCCGGTCGCCGAGGGCGTCGCCGTGGAGGATCCGCGCGGCGACCCTGGCCGCCTTGGGGGCATCGAGTCCCTGGAAGCGAAGCACGGGCTCACCGTGGTCGGACGTCATGATGAGCAGGTACGCCGGCGCAAGCACTGCAGAAGACGCACGGGCGACGATGCGGGCGAGAACGTCGTCGACATCGTCGCTTCCGACGAGGTCTGCTGCGGCGAGCTGAACCTCCTTGACCTTCTCGCGCAAGAGCACAAGGGACCTGTTGGTCGGATGGGTCCATGACCGCAACGACCACCAGCGGCGCCGGGTCGACCACGTCACTTCGTAGACGCAACACTCATATCCGTCGCACTGGCATTCCGGGTGGACCACGATGGCGGTATTGAGCCCGAACATGGACGGCAGAGCGGCGAACAGGCCCTGGGCGTACTGGCAGTCGAGACGTGACGGACGATAGCCCTCGTGCAGCCGGTAGCGAAGGCTTGCCGACGTCCCCCGCACGGAAACGGAGTCCATTGTCGAGGTGGTCGTGAACTTGGGAATGAACCGCGGCAATTGGCGGTACACCGCTGCGGGTGATGCGAAGGCGCTCAGGAGCTGCACGAGCACCGGATGCAGCCCGTCGGTGACGACCGTCGAGCCCACCGTGTACATCGTGCGCGGGTCGTCAAGCACGGTCGTCGCGGCCTCGAAGAGCCGGATCCTGGTGTCGTAGCTCACCCAGTTTGCTGTGTCCTCAAGCCAGTCGATCGACTCCGTGACCCCGGCCCTGGCGAGGACATCGGCAACGGCAGCCACTCCGCCGTGTGCGCGCACATGGCCGAGGAGAAGGGAAACTGTCGTGCTCGACGTCTCCCGTGGCTCCAGTGTCATCATCGCCCCCTGGTTGCATACTATCGACTGGACCCGCACACGAGGCGGTCTGGAGCCGGCTGCTCAGCGGGCGAGGGCACAGCGGTCGGTCAGCCGGCGGTGCCGTCCGGGCTCGTCGCCGGGGTCGTCGCGGTGTCCGCAGCGGGAGCGGAGTACCGCATCAGCGACTTGTGCCGCAGGTTGTACTCGCGTTTGAGTTCATTCCAGCGCGGCAGTGAGACCTGGTTGGCCGGCGAAGCCGCGTTGGGTTCGCCTGACGATGGCGCTTCGGACACGGTGTTCTCAGTCCTCGTCGTCGTCACGCGTCGTCGCGACCGGACCGCGGCGGGCAGCGAACTCGCGCTTGAGCGCCGACCAGCGCACGGCGGACACGTAGTGGATGGTGGAGTTCTTCGTCACGTCGGCCATGGGTTCTCTCAGTCTCAAACGGTTGATGAACGGCGCGCCGCTGAGCCTGGTTCATTGTGTGAGCGATCGAGATTGACACGGTTTCGCATCCGTGGATGGAAACCCGACCCATCACGAGGGGTGGACGGGATCGCACATTCATGGTACATCCGCCGACCGGAATCCGGTCATCGAGGGAGGCCTGAACGGCGGGGCTGCATTGTTTCCTTGGATGACGGATGCCGGGACATCCGCCGGTCGCCGACCTAGGCTGCTGACAACCGAGATAGACACCGCGACACGAAGGGACAGAGACCACAATGACCCAGCAGCACCCCACCCTCCGGAAGATCCCGCGTCCCGACTGCTCACAGGGTCACACCTGCACCGGCAGTGCACCAGGTCATGCCCTTCCGCTGATCCAGCAGCGCGTGTCCGCGGCGACGCCGAGCAAGTGGCGCGACGCGATCGTGACCGCCGTCACCCACTCGGGCTGGCTCGCGTTAACGACCCTCGACGATCACGCCACGGTGTGGGTGTGGAACCACGCAGACCTCGGCGCCTCGGCCTCCGTCGGTGAACCAGTCGCACTGCACGACGTCTATCACGTGCTCGCGATCGGAGCCGAGCGCGTGAACGTGCTCCTGGCGCCGGTCGAGCTGTCGGGCTTCTCCGACCTCGTCGGCCTGTCCTAAGGGACCTCTGCTTTACGCCATCGGCATCATGGACTTCATCGCCGACATCATCCGCTCGCACGCGGCCGCGCACTGACGGCAGGCCTCAGCGCACATCTTGCACTCTTCGCTCATTTCGGCGTGCATCATGCACTCGGCGGCGCAGGCCATGCACATCTTCATGCAGGCATCCATCTGGGCCATCATGACCTGCATGTCGTAGCCGGAGGGGCGCAGCATCATTCGCATCATCGTGTGGGTCATGTCGGCGCAGTCGAGGCACATGCTCATGCACTTCGACATACCGGTCATGCCCATGGCCATCATGTCGTCCGCGCAGACCGTACAGGCCTGCTCGCACGCGCTGCAACACTCGATCATGTCCTGCATCGCCGCCATGTCGAGGCCGCTCATGCTCTTCATCGCCATCGAAGAGTCCATCATCTGCGCTGTCATGCTCATCATTTCCGTCATCCCGCTCCGGAAGCCCGGCGTCGGTCCGTGCCGGCTGATGACCGCGGCGTCCACGTTACGAAATGTTACGCCGCACGCTCACGCGCCCTCAAGGGGCGAGTGCCCTAGATTGTGGGAACAGACATTCCCGTGCGAAGGAGCACCATGACCGGCTGGCGGATCCGCGATTTCCACGCTGACGACCTTGATGGGATCCTCCGGCTCTGGCAGGAGGTCACCGAGACCAAGACAGAACCGGTCTACGGCCTGTCCGAAGTGCTCGCCTCCTGCCAGAAGGACCACGCCGTCGTCGCCATGCACGGCGACGAGGTCATCGGGGCCGCGGTCGGCCGTGCTGCGCATGCCCAGGGCTGGATCGTGTTCCTCGCGACCGCGCAGTCCTGGCAAAGCCAGGGCATCGGCACGGCCATGCTCGCAGCACTCGAATCGAAGATGGCCCCGCACGGCCTGACCAAGCTCTCGGCGCTGATGCCGGAGACCGAGAGCCGGGTCGACGCCTTCCTCAACCGCGGCTTCGTCGTCAAGAAGCAGCTGAGCTACTTCGAGCGCGAGATCCCGGTGCAGCGCGAGGGGCTGAAGGCGCTCGGTGAGCTCGGCGGGCGCATCCTGCCGCGCGATCTCTGGGCGGCCGTCGGCGGCATGCGCGCCGAGAAGGAACTCCTCGAGCGCCGGCTCGTGATGCCGCTCGCCGAACCGGACCTCGCCGAACAGTACGGGGTCGTTCCGCCCAAGGCCGTCGTGCTCTTCGGCCCTCCCGGAACAGGCAAGACCACCTTCGCCAAGGCGATCGCCTCCCGGCTCGAGTGGCCGTTCGTCGAGGTCTTCCCCTCCCGGCTGGCCGGCGACCCGAAGGGACTTGCCGGCGCCCTGCGGGAGACCTTCCTCAAGATCTCCGAACTCGAGCACGCCGTGGTCTTCATCGACGAGGTCGAGGAGATCGCGGCCCAGCGCGGCGGCGAACCGCCGTCGCCGCTGCAGGGCGTCACCAACGAGCTGCTCAAGATCATCCCGGCCTTCCGTGAGCGGCCGGGGCGCCTCCTGGTCTGCGCGACCAACTTCATCCGCGCCCTCGACTCCGCACTGCTCCGGCACGGACGCTTCGACTACGTCATCCCGATCGGGCTTCCGGATGCCGCGGCGCGCGCGGCCATCTGGGCCGGCTACGTGCCGGCGCTCGTCGCCGGCACGGTCGACTTCCGCGCCCTCGTCGCCGCGAGCGAGGGCTTCTCGCCCGCCGATATCGAGTACGCAGCCCGCCGCGCTTCGCAGGAGGCACTCGAACGGGCACTCTTCACCGCGGACGAGGTTCCAGCGGATGCGCCGAGCGGTCCCCGGACCGAGGACTACCTCGCGGCGATCCGTGCCACCCGTACCACGGTCTCGCCGCAGGTCGCGGCCGAGTTCCTCGAGGACATCGAGCGGCTCGCCCGGCTCTGACCGGTACCGGCAACCGGTCCGAATACCGCCCGACCTCGTCAGTCATCGTCGCGGAGGATCGTGTTTTTGCTGGTGAGCAGTACGGGTTTCTGGTCGGGGTCGAGTCCGGGTGGTGGGGTGAGCCAGTACTGGCCGGTGTCGTCGCGGGTGATGCGCCAGTGTTCGTTGTGGAGCCTGAGGTGGTCGGCCCGGCAGAGCAGGATGCCGTGGTCGAGGTTGGTCTGTCCGGTGTCGTCTTTCCAGTGGTGGATGTGGTGGGTTTCGGTCCAGGACGGTGGCCGGTCGCAGCCGGGCCACCGGCAGCCGCCGTCGCGGAGGGAGAGGGCCACCCTTTGGGAGGGGCTGAAGGTGCGTTGTTCGCGGCCGAGGTCGACGCCGTGGCCGTGGTCGTCGAAGGTGACGTCGAGGAGTCCGCTGTCGCACCGGTTCCGTTCCAAGGTCTCGGCCGCGACCGTCACCGCAGTCCCCTCGATGACGCCGGGTTGGAGCGCGGGTGCCGCGGTTTCGGGGTTCGCCGCAGCGTCGGCTGTGGGTGACGGGGCCTCGGTTGGCACGGCATCGGTGGGTGCGGCGCCGGTGGGGCGGATGGTGACCATGCGGACGGCGGGGCTTCGTCCTCCGGCGATGCGTTTCGGGTCGGCCTTCACGCCGAGTTTCATCAGGGCCAGGAACGCGTCCGCGGTGAGCTGCTCGGTGCTGCGCGGGTCGTCCTGCACCCGCTTCGCCCACGCGGCCTGCTCCTTGTCCACGAAGCGCACCCCGCCCCGGCGGGGACTGGTGATGGCGTCGTAGGTACTCATCAGGTACTCGCCGTCTTCCGGGGCGAACAGGCCGACCATACGCACCTGCCCCGTGTGGAGTCGCCAGAACCGCAGGGACCGGTCGTCGTAGACGGCCTTCTCCCGGGCGGCGATGCCAGCCTCATCGAGCACGTCCCGCACCCGCCGGGCGCGCTTGAACAGCTGGTCAGCGTTCACCGTGCGCGCTTCGGCGAGGAGCCGGGCCAGGGCCGTCGCGAGTTTCTCCGGGGTGATCGCCCGGTCCAGGTCGCCGAGCCCTTTCCGGAGCGAGTCCGCCTTCTCGACGCTCAGCCAGCCCTCGCGCAGGGCCCGGCCGATCGGCGCGTGCCACGGCGGAACCGCGGCAGCAGGAACCGGCGGGTCGACCGGCGGCAGGTCTGGAGCGGCCTCGTTGAGGGGCGGAGTCCCGTCGAGTAACTTCTGCGCCTCGGCGGCTTCGCGGGCGGCCTTCTCGGCGGCGTCGGCCTCGGCCAGCAGCCGGCCCACCCCGAGGAGCTTGACAGCATCGCCCTTGCTTGACCCAGACACGCTCTGCAGCAGGTCTTCCGGGGTCCGGAACCCGTGCCGGGCCGCGAGCCCGTTCCCGCCGAGTTCAGCCCGGGAACGGCGGGCGAGGGTCGCCGCCATCCACGCGGCACACGTCTCCAGCGCCCGCCGGGAATCCGCGATCAACGCTTGCCCGGCAAGAACCTGCTCGTCGCTGAGCGCGTCGTAGTCAGCTGATGACCTTCCCAAGGCCGCGACAGCATCCGGCACCAGCACGGTGACGGGCGTACTGGGAGACGCACCGCCATGCGGCCGATCGGGCGAAGCGGGCGACTCCGGGAGGTTGGTCATGCCCTCACGTTACGACCCACCACCGACATTCTCTGAGCATGGCTCAGGTCTGTGGAAACTCTCGGTGATCAGGAATCTGATGGGGAGCCGCTGCGTCAGGCCTGACGGGGAGACTCCGCCATGAACTCGGCGAGTGTCGCCTCGATCGTGGCGAACGACCAGCGGTAGGCGGCCTCCCCGTCGCGCACGGCGAGCGCGTGCGCGAGCTCGTGGTGGCGGTGCGCCGACGGCGGCGTGTACGAGGTGATCGTGAACCGTTTCTCCTCTTCGCGGGTACGGAGCAGTGCGGCAACGGTGCTCGCGAAGTGCCCCATCACGGCATTTCCGGAGCCGCGCAGGATCAGGGTGTGGAAGTCGATGTCGGCCTCGAGGAAGCCGCGACCGTCACCGTCGCGGTCGGCGATGACCATTGCGTTCGCGGCCGCCTTGACCCCCGCGAGTTGCTCGTCCGTCATGGCATGCGCACTCAGCCGTGCGGCGACGGGCTCGATTCCGAGGCGCATTTCAAGCATCTCGCGCATCTGGGTGAAGTATTCGGGACCGCGGCCACGCCAGACGATGATCTGCGGGTTCATCAGTTCCCAGGAGGTTCGGGCCAGTACCTGGGTTCCGACACGCTGCCGCGGCTCGATCATTCCCAGTGACTGCAGTACCCGCATCGCCTCACGCAGGACCGACCGGGAGACCGCGAAGGTCTCACTGAGTTCGTCGAGGTTCAGGATGTCGCCGGGTGCGTAGCGCGCATCCACGATCGACTGGCCGACGGCATTCACCACCCGTGCGTGCAGGCCGCCCACACGCAGGGAATCCGTGACGGTGCCGCTCTGCATCTGCACTTCTTTCCATTGGCGTAGCCGGGAGGCCTCGGGGGCCCCACCGAGATCGTACCCACCACGCGGGCGTCGACGCGATTCGGGGGGTGGCGCGCGCGCACATCCTGTGCAACACTCAATTATCTGATTTATCAGACTATTGCTAATTTTTTGACGATGGGGTCGCAGGGACGCGGCCTCGGAATGGAATCTGAGATGAATCTCGCCCTTGCGGTTCAGACGGCCACACAGTCGGCGGTCCAGTTGGTCGTACACGCGGCCGACCCGATCAAACCGGCCAGCGGTGACGCCCAGCTGATCATCGCGGCCGTCGTCGGCATCGCCGTCATCATCACCCTCATCACCTGGTTGCGCGTGCACCCGTTCCTCGCCCTCGCGATCGGCGCCGTCGGCGTCGGCGTCGGCGCGGGACTCGCCCCGAGCGCCGCCGTGACGAGCTTCAGCACCGGCTTCGGCGGGACGATGGCGAGCGTCGGCATCCTCGTCGGCTTCGGCGCCATGTTCGGAAAGCTGCTCGCCGACTCCGGCGGAGCCGACCGGATCGTCGACTCCCTCGTGAGCCGGTCGACGACCCGAACCCTGCCCTGGGTGATGGCGCTCATCGGCGGCCTGATCGGCCTGCCGATGTTCTTCGAGGTCGGCCTCGTGCTGCTGATCCCCGTGATCATCCTCGTCGCCCGCCGCAGCGGCCTCTCCCTGATCCGTATCGCGATCCCGGCCCTCGCCGGCCTCTCGGTCATGCACGGCCTCGTGCCGCCGCACCCCGGGCCCCTCGTCGCCGTGACGACCCTGGGCGCCAACCTCGGCCTGACCCTCGCGATCGGCGTGCTCATCGCCATCCCGACCGTCATCATCGCCGGCCCGGTCTTCAGCAAGTTCGCGGCCCGCTGGGTCGACGTGCCCGTACCCGCGCTGTTCCTCACCACAGCCGACACCGGTGAAGTGACCCACACCAAGCGCCCGAGCTTCTTCGTGACCCTGTGCGGCATCCTGTTGCCCGTCGTGCTGATGCTCGCCCGCTCGATCGCCGATGCCCTCGCGCCCGGGTCGACCGCGCCGCTGAACGCCGCGCTCGACTTCCTCGGCACCCCGATGATCGCCCTTGGCCTCGCCGTGATCTACGCGATGATCTTCTTCGCCCGTGGCGGCGGCATGACCCGCGCAGCAGTCTCCACATCGCTCTCGAACTCCCTGCCCCCGATCGCCGGCATCCTGCTCATCGTCGGCGCGGGCGGCGGCTTCAAGCAGGTCCTGATCGACACCGGGATCGGAACCGTCATCGCGAACGCCGTCGCAGGCAGCAGCGTCTCGATTCTTCTCCTGGCCTGGTTCGTCGCCGCGCTCATCCGCGTCGCTACGGGTTCTGCCACGGTTGCAACCGTGACCGCAGCCGGCATCCTCGCCCCGGTCGCGGCGACCCTCGGCGCAACGGATGTCTCGCTGATGGTTCTCGCCATCGGCGCCGGTTCACTGTTCCTCTCGCACGTCAACGACGCCGGATTCTGGCTCGTGAAGGAATACCTCGGCACCACCGTCGGGCAGACCCTGAAGACCTGGACGATCATGGAGTGCCTCATCTCCGTGACGGGCCTCGCCGGCGTGCTCCTCCTGAACATCGTGATCTAGCATGAGCGACACCGAACAGCTCTTCGAGAACCAGCAGCCCGTTCTTGTCATCATGGGCGTCTCCGGCTCCGGAAAGTCCACGGTCGCCGGGCTCCTCGCCGGCCAGCTCGGCTGGGACCTGGAGGAGGGCGACGACCTGCACCCGCAGGAGAACATCGACAAGATGTCGGCGGGGCATCCGCTCGACGACGACGACCGGGCGCCCTGGCTCGAGACGATCTCCTCCTGGATCATCGAGCACACCATGGCCGGCGTGCCCGGGATCATCACGTGCTCCGCGCTCAAGCGCAAGTACCGCGACGTGCTTCGCGAGCACAACGTGATCTTCGTGCACCTGACCCTGCCGACGGAGCTGATCCTGCGACGCCTCGCCACCCGGCAGGACCACTACATGCCGGTGTCGCTTCTCGACTCCCAGGTCGCGACCCTCGAGGCGCCCGGCGACGACGAACGCGCCATCACGATCGATGCGGGGCGTGCACCCGCCGCGGAAGCCGCGGAGATCGTGCGACGCCTCGGCCTGACCCCGCGTCCCGGATCGTCGAGCCTCGGAGCTCCCGCCCCCGGACAGTCGTCCGTGCACCCGGTCGCCGCGGTGGCCCAGAAGGCCAGGCCCTAACGGGCTTGCGCCGACCGCGCTACGTCTCCACGCAAACGACCCCCGCTCAGCCGGGGGTCGTTTGTGCGTGCGGGCCACGTTTGTCAGGTTATTCACCCCGGATTCCGGTACGGTATGCGTGTGTCGCTTCGGACGGAGCGATTCATCGCATCCGCTTCGACCGGATGCCGGCAGTGGGAGACGAGATGAGGCTGGCAGGCTTCTCCGCCTCGTTGCACCCTCACGGTGCTCCCCGCACCGCTGGTCTCCGTACCGCGATCCTCGCGGCCCTCGCCCTCATCGCGGTCCTCGCCTGCGTGCTCTTCGCCCACGCCGGCGCCGACGGCCAGGACGTGAACGTGCCCGCAGCGGTCAGCCCGATGGCGATGTCCACCTCCGCGACCACCTCCGGGTCGGCATCCAGCGCCTTCTCCGGCACCGTCGTCTCCGGGACCGTCCTCTCCGGCACACTCGCGCAGGCCGTCGCGCTCTCCGCTTCCGTCGCCGTGACCGCAACGGCGGCGGCGACCGGGATGGCCCGCACGATCGCGGCATCCGTCGGCCAGCGCGTGCTGTGCTTCGAGGGCAACTCCCTCGGCGGCGGCGCCATGGCCGCGATGTCCTGTTCTGTACTCCTCATCCTCGGCAGCCTCCTGCTGATCGCGGGCGGCCCGTCGGCCCTCGGACTCCTGTTCGCGGCCGGCGGTTTCGTGGTCGGCACCTTCCGCACCATCGCGCTGCACCTGCACCGCCCGAGCCTCACGCTGCTTTCCGTCAGCCGCATTTAGGTCGAATCCCGCTCCCGCGCTTCTCCGGCCCTCCCGCCGAACGGATGCGTTCCCCTGCCGTTTTCACCGGCACCCGCGGATTTCGACCCTGTGACCTGAATGGACTACTGAACATGTGCACATCTTCCTGCCCGACGATCCTGGACCGGACGGGGACGGCGTCGTGAAACGCGCCGGACTCTTCGGCAGGGGCGCGGCCCCTGCCGCTCCGACCGCTCCGACCGGTTCCGCTGCGGCGGGCCGCCTCGCCGACTTCGGCTACCTCGGGTCCCGAGAGGTCTACCTCGACGCCGCCTGCCAGAGCCTGCGCCCGCAGCCGGTGATCGACGCCGTGAACGAGTACTACACGAGCTACAACGCCTGCGGCGGCCGGGTCAAGTACGCGTGGGGCAAGCGGGTCGACGAGGAGGTCGCGGCAACGCGGACCGCCGTACTCGCCAGGCTCGGCCTCTCGGCGCGCAGCCATGCGGTCTCGTTCACCCTCAACACGACCTACGGCATCAACCTGCTGCTGCAGCAGCTCCCCCAGGGCCGTTTCGGCCGGGTCGTGACGAGCCACGCTGAACACAACTCGGTCTTCCTGCCGACGATGACCGTCGCGAAACGCCTCGGCCTGCCGAGGCTCGTGCTCGACAGGGCCCCAGACGGCGCCCTCGTCTACGACCCCGCGCAGCTCGAACGCGCCGTCGTCGTCGTGAACGCCGCCTCGAACATCGACGGCAGCACCCTGACGAACCTCGCGGACCTCGTCCGCGACACCCACGCCCGCGGCGGCATCGTCATCCTCGACGCCGCCCAGGCCATGGCCCACGAGCACACGCTGCTCCGAGGGACCGATGCCGACGCCATCTGCTTCTCGGCGCACAAGATGTACGGGGCGAGCCTCGGCGTCGTCGTGACCCGGATCGAGCTGCTGCGCTCCCTCGAGATCAGTTTCGTCGGCGGCGGCATGGTGACGGATGTCCGCGCAGACTCCTTCGACCTCGTCACGGACGACCCCGGCGCACTCCTCGAACCCGGCCTGCAGGCCTGGGGCGAGATCATCGCGCTCGGCCGCGCGCTCGACTGGCTTGGACACGTCCGCCCAGGCGGCCTGGCACCGCACGAACACATCGCGAGCCTCTCCGGCCGCCTGTTCGACGGCCTCAGCGCGATCCCCGGCCTCGTCGTGCTCAATCACGCCGCGAGCCCGGTCATCAGCGGCTACGCCCCGAAGCAGGATTCGCACCGACTCGCGGTGTTCCTCTCCCAGCAGCAGATCATGGTGCGCAGCGGCTACTTCTGCGCCCACCACGAGCTCAAGGAACGGCTCGGGCTTCCCCCGCTCCTGCGCTTCTCCCTCGGACTCCACTCCACTTCGGCGGACATCGACCGCGCACACGACGCCCTCGCCCGCCTCCTGAAAGGCCTTTCCTAAGTGTTCTGCATCGCAGCATTCATCGTTCTCCTGTTCATGGCGGCCATCTCGGCCCGTTATCGCAAGTACCTCGCGAAGGCGTGGAACTGTACGTTCCGCCGAATCACCTTCCGCCCGTGTGACACCACCTTCAAGCAGGACATGAAGGACCACATGCTCGCCCCGATCGCCGCGCGCAGGCCCGGCCTGGTCAAGCCCGCGAGCATCGGCCTCGAGGTCGTCGCCGTCCTGATCATCCTGACGACCATCTGGAGCGGGTACGAGGTCGTCAAGAGCGGCGTCAACCTCTACGTCTACGGAACCTGCAACAAGCAGGACTCAGCGTCGTGCAGCCTCGGCGCCGAGGCATGCTCCATTCCGGACCAGACCCCGGGCTTCGGCGATTCCCTCGCCGCGTGGGACGTGGTCGGCGCCTTTGGCAACGAATTCGCGAGCCTCGGCGAGACCTTCTCCGCCATCCCGAGCCGGATGCAGAACTGGGACGCCACGGCCTACCTGCCCGCGGACGCGACCTACCTGAACCCCTACGACGCGAGCAAGAAGACCGCGCTCGAGGTCATCGACCCCGGCTGCACATACTGCCTGCAGCTCTTCAACAACATCGAGAAGGCCGGATTCGGCGAGAAGCAGAACCTCAGCTACATCGCATACCCGATCCAGTCGGCGACCGGCTACAAGTTCAAGAACTCCCTCCTCGTCACCGAGCAGCTCGAGGCCCTGCGCCTGAACCCGCTCGAGGGCGCCACGACCCCGGTCGACTGGGAGATCCTGAAGCGCATCTACACCGAGAAGAACGACGCCGGGGTCTCCTGGCAGGTCTCGATCAACAGCATGGAGTCCGCGGACGCGAGTGCGCTTCTCCAGGGCTGGGAGCTCGAGTTCGGGCTCAGCCAGGCACAGGCCGACCACGTCGACCAGGTCGCGGCATCCGACCAGGTCACGCAGGTCATCGCGGCCAACAAGAAGACGGTCGAGGAGAGCATCCACACCGTGAAGATCCCGACGATCATCTT
The DNA here is from genome assembly GCF_004402675.1 of Cryobacterium sp. MDB2-A-1. NCBI lineage: Bacteria > Bacillati > Actinomycetota > Actinomycetes > Micrococcales > Microbacteriaceae > Cryobacterium > Cryobacterium sp. MDB2-A-1. Next base: position 210,357 of record NZ_SOFK01000044.1, read on the forward strand.
CGACGGCCGTCGCCACGACGGCCTCGTCTCCGTCGGCGACCTGGGCTGACCTGGCCCGATCGTTCCGCTCAGTTACGGAAAAAGCACCCTCCGCGCGGGAGGGTGCTTTTTCCGTTTTTCAGCCAGCGGATGCCGGTGCTAGGGCTTCCAGACCATCAGCACGACGACCGCCACGAGCAGCAGGCTTGCGACACCGGAGCCTGCGGCGATCCGCGGGTAGCCGGCGGCCTTGGCGCCTGCGGCATCCGTCGCGAGCGACTCTGCTGCGGCCTTGAGCGCCGGCACGACGAGGAACAGGTTGATCGCGAGCGCGATCACGTAGAGCACGAGGGACAGCCACACCCAGGTCGATCCGAAGGTCCAGGCGTCGTCGGCCTCCTTGAGGCCGAGCGCCCCGAAACCGAAGAACGCGACCACGATCGAAAGCAACGTGAAGATATTGACCGACTTCGCGAGGGTCGCGACGGGACCCGCCTGCCCTGCCCGGATGGAGCGCATGGCGGTCATCGGGAGGATGGCCATCGGTCCGACGATGAAGACGGCGGCGACGATGTGCAGGACGTTGATCAGAATATGCATGCCTACAGGCTAGAGCCGTTCGGGTCAGGACGAGTGCACAACGCCGGGGTGGTCGGCGGGGAGGCCGTGGCGCTTGCCGGCGTGCAGCATCCGCAGGTTCTTCGTCTGCCAATCGCGCACGGCCTGGTGCTGCGGCTCGAGCGCGCGCAGCTCGGCGCAGGCCGTGACCTGGCGGCCGCAGGAGCAGAGCCGCGGCGTCGCCTCGTCGGCGTGGTGCAGCGTTCCGAGGCGCCAGAGCACGGCCATCGCCCAGTCGATCTGGTGCTGGGCGAGCTCGGCCCTCCGATCGGCGCGCTTGACGAGGTCGGTCTCGAGGATGCCGCGGAGTTCCGTGCCCGGCGCATGCTCGAAATCACGCGCCGCGATCCGGCGGAGGTCGTCGACCTGGCCGGTCAGCCGGGCGATGGCGGCGTCCTTCTCGGTGTCACTCGCCTGCGCCTTCTCGGCGAACCGCCGGTGCTTGTCCTGCTGCTCGGCGAACTGGCCGAGCCAGAGCTCGATGTGCTCGGCGTCGCGCCGCTCTGCCTTCTCGGCGCCGAGGTGGTGCAGGCACAGCGCGCAGACCACCTGGTCGCTCGCCGAACCGAAGGTGAAGGGCTGCAGCGACCGGCAGCAGAAGCACTGGGCGAGCACGGGAACGTACAGGGGATACGAGTGGGTCACGAGAGGATGTCCTTGGTCACGAATCGGCCGTAGGCGAGTGCCCCGAACACGAGGATATAGCCGCCCTGAAGCAGCGCATTGGCCCCGAACGACGTCCAGTCGATCGGCTGCCGCAACAGGTCGGCGAAGTCGAGCCAGTAGTGGCTGAACAGCCACGGATGCAGCCAGTCCAGTTGCGGGAGCGCGTCGAGCACCTGGGCGGTCACCGAGAGCACGATCGTCGCGGCCATGGCCCCGACGGGCACCTCGGTCAGGGTAGAGATGAACAGCCCGATCGCCGAAAGGCCGAGCAGGGACACCGTGACGTATGCCGCGATGAGGAGCGAACGAAGCACGGACTCGCCGACCCCGATGGTGTCACCGGAGAGCAGGGTGACCGGGCCGACCGGGAACAGGGCCGCGCCGATCAGGGCGCCGGAGACCGCGACGGTCAGTGTCGCGGCGACGCAGAAGGCCGCGGCGCCCGCGTACTTGACCAGCAGCAGGCGCACCCGCCCGGCCGGGGCCACGAGCAGGTAGCGCAGGGTGCCGAGGTTCGCCTCGCCCGCCACGGTGTCGCCGGCGACGACCCCGACGGTCAGCGGCAGGAAAAGCGGGATCGACACGATCAGGGCGGTGATCGCGACGAAGAGACCGTTCTGGGTGATCCGGTCGAGGAAGGCCGGGCCGCGTCCCGGCGTGACAGGGCTGCTGGTCAGCCGCACGGCGATGGCGATGAGCACCGGGATCGCGGCGAGCGCAGCGAGCATCGCCCAGGTGCGGCGGCGGCGGAAGAGCACGGTGAGTTCGGAGCCGAGGAGCGCGGCACCGGATGCCCCGCGCGGCCTGGCGACGGCGGTCGCGATCGCCGCGTGCCCTGTCGGCTCCGGTACCGATGCGGCCGGCCCTCTCGAGTCTGGCCCGGTCACGGCCGGCCCGGTCACTGCCGGTTCCCTGGGATCACTGGGCGACATCGAAGCCCTCCCCGGTGAGTGCGACAAAACGTTCTTCGAGGCTTGCGGCCGCGACGGTGAAGCCGCGCACGCGCACTCCGGCGGCGACGAGGGCAGCGACGATGTCTTCCGGCGCCGGTGCGGCAGCGGTCAGGGTGGCGCTCAGGTGACCGGGAGCTCCCGCAGCCGATACGAGCGTCACGGGAGTGAGCCCCAGCCGTTCGAGCACCTGCCTGGCCGCCACGGGGTCCGGCGTGTCGAGGCGCGCGTGGGCCTCGCCGGCGCCGCGGAGCTCGTCGAGGGTGCCCTGGGCCACGAGGGTGCCCGCGCGCATCACGGCGACGTGGCTGCACATCTGCTCGACCTCGGCGAGCAGATGGCTCGACACGAAAACGGTCGTGCCCTCCGCGGCGAGCGAGCGCACGAGGCTGCGCACCTCGCGGGTGCCCTGGGGGTCGAGCCCGTTGGTGGGTTCGTCGAGCACGAGCAGCTCGCGCGGCATCAGGAGCGCGTTGGCGATGCCGAGCCGCTGCTTCATGCCGAGCGAGTACGCGTGCACCTTCTTGCCCGCCGCATGGGTCAGACCGACGCGCTCGAGGGCGCGCTGCACCCGTGCGGCGCGGGTGGCCGCTGACGCGCCCGGATCCGCGGTATCGAGCCGACGCAGGTTGGCGGTGCCGGAGAGGAAAGGATAGAACGCGGGCCCCTCGACGAGGGCGCCGACGCGCGGGAGCACCGAGCGCAGCGACCCGGGCATCGACCGGCCGAGCAGGCTGATCTCCCCGCTCGTCGCGCTCGCGAGGCCGAGGAGCATGCGGATGGTCGTCGTCTTGCCAGAGCCGTTGGGTCCGAGGAAGCCGAAGACGGAGCCCGTGGGCACGGCGAGGTCGATGCCGGCGACGGCGGCCTGGCGGCCGAACTGTTTGGTGAGACCGTGGGTTTCGATGGCCAGTTCGACGGATGCGATGGCGGGGCTCACCCTCCCACGGCGGCGGCCTGGAGACGCTCACTCGGAACGGCGCCGGCGAAGACCCGCCCGTCATCGGTGAGCAGCACGCTCACGAGGGCGGTCGAGATCACGCGCCCGCCGGTCACGGCGGTCGTCAGCTGGGCGAGGAGCGGCGAGGAGGACAGTTCGGCGGGAACGGATCCGGCCGGGAGTTCGACGACGGCGTCCCAGCCGGTCCCGGAGATCGTTACGCCGGCGAGGAACTTCTCCGCCTCGGCCTTCATGGTCGCGTGGTCCGCGGCATCCTTCTTGTCGAGGCTCGTGGTGTCCGGGAGGGCCTGCTCGGTCACGCTCGCGCCGGCGGGCGGCGAGAACGTGAAGAGGGAGGCATCCGGTGCCCCCAGTGAGAGCTCGGTGAAAGCGAGCCGGAACGCCGGCTTCTCCTGCCCGCGGGCGGTGACCTCGACGGCGAGCGGCAGCCCGGTCTCGGAGTCGACCGAGATCGACACCGTTCCGACGAGGGTTCCGGTGGTCTTCGGGGTGAGCACGAGGTCGTAGACGCTCCGACCCGCGACGCTGCCGTCCGTGCCGACCGATACCGTCGTGCTCGGGTCGACCGCGGCGAGGAACTTCGCGGCGACCTCCTCCGGCGTGGCCATGCCGCCGTGGGTGGTCGCGTCCGTGTCCGCGGCGTCCTTCGCCGGCAGGGTCACGTGCGCTGCGGAGTTGTCCTTCGAGTTGTAGAGCCAGACGTCACTGCCGTTGCGCACGAGGTCGCGTTCGGCGAGGTTGTCGAGCACCTGCAGGCGGATGTTATCCGGCCCGTTGAGGTAGACCCGCCCGGTGTGCGAGCCGGTCAGGAGTTCGAGCGCGGAGGCGGCGCCGGCGTTCCCGCTCGCGGTCGGCCCGGTCGTCGGCAACTCGGGCAGGCCGAGCTCCGAGGTCTGTTCGATGGTTCCGGAGAGCGCGTCGACGGTGCTGGTGCCGACGAGCGCGAGCACCTGCGCAGGCGTCTTGTCTGGCAGGTCTACGGCCGCCCCCGCGGTGAGGGGGACGGCGAGCGCGCCGACGGCGATGACGGCGGGGATGACGATGGCCGGAAGCCACTTCGTGAAGTTTCGGGGAGTCATGAGAACGACCCCTGAGTGTCGCGATTCATAGTCAGATCCTACGTCCGTCCGGCACGGCTCGCACGGCCGCGGGCAGGCAATCCGGGCGCGCTGGGCGAACTCCCAGCACGCCGCATCCGCTCACGGCGTGGGGGCGAGCGCGCGCAGGTCCTTCCGCAGGATCTTGCCGGACGTGGACTTGGGAATGACGTCGATGAACGCCACCTGCCGCACCTTCTTGTGCGGCGCCACCCGCTCGGCGACGAAGGTCATCACCTCCTCCGGCGTGAGCACGTGGCCGGGAAGCACGACGACGAAGGCCTTCGGCACCTCCTGGCCGTCGGCATCCACTGCTCCGACGACCGCGGCGTCCGCGATCGCGGGGTGGCTGAGCAGCAGGGCCTCGAGTTCGGCGGGCGCGACCTGGTAGCCCTTGTACTTGATCAGCTCCTTGAGGCGGTCGATGATCGTCACGTATCCCTCAGCGCTCACGGTCGCGATGTCGCCGGTGTGCAGGAAGCCGTCATCTTCGAGGATCTCCCGGGTCGCCTGCTCGTTGCCGAGGTAGCCGAGCATCACGTTCGGGCCGCGCACGAGCAGTTCGCCCGGTTCGCTCACCCCGACATCGGGAAGCGCGATGGCGAGCCCGGTCTCCGGGTCGACGAGCTTGCACTCGATGTTCGGGAGGGCGAGGCCGACGACGCCGTGCGGGATGTCATCGCGGCCCCGGGGCATCGCGTGCGAGATCGGGCTCAGCTCACTCATGCCGTAGCCCTGGCGCACCTGGCAGCCGAGGCGGTCGGCGACGGCGTGGGCGAGCGAGGCGTCGAGCGGCGCGGCGCCGGAGAACAGGGTCCGCAGGCTCGACAGGTCGTAGTCGTCCACGAGCGGATGCTTCGCAAGGGCCACGGCGATCGGCGGCGCGATGAACACGTAGGTGGCCCGGTAGTCCTGGATCAGCCGGAGGAATGCCGGGAGCTCGAAGCGGGCCATCGTGATGACCGTCGCGCGGGCCGCGAGGGCGATGTTGAGCAGCACCGTCATCCCGTAGATGTGGAAGAACGGCAGCACGGCGAGAACGCGGTCGTCCGGGGTGCCCTCGAGCACCGGAATCGCCTGGGCGACGTTGGCCACGAGGTTGCGGTGGGTGAGGATGACACCCTTCGGCCTGCCGGTGGTTCCGGAGGAATAGGGCAGCACGGCGACGTGGGTTGCCGGGTCGAACACCACGACCGGCGCGGGGTGACCCTCCAGGATGAGGTCGGCGAGGGACAGTCGCGAGCCGTCGTGATCGAGCAGGGCCACGGCATCCGCCGCCAGGCCGGCGAGCGTGGCCGCCTCGCTCGCCTGGGGCAGGAACGGCGTGACGGTGAAGAGCAGCCGTGCCTGCGAGTCGCGCAGCTGGGAGGCGATCTCGGCGGCGCCGTAGAGGGAGTTGATGGTCGTCGCGGTCGCGCCGGCACGGAGGATGCCGTGGAACATGATCGCGAAGGCTGTCGAGTTCGGGGCGTGCAGGGCGACGACGTCTCCGAGGCCGATTCCCCGGGCAAAGAGGGCGCCGGCAACGGCGTCGATGCCGGCAACGAGCTCGCGGTAGCTCGTCGACAGGCCGGTGGCCGCGTCGATCATGGCGGTGCGGTCCCTGTCCTCCTCGGTGATCGAGCCGAACAGGTAGTCGTAGACGCTGAGGTCGGGGATCTCGACGTCGGGGTGCGTGCTGGCGATGATCATCGGTATCTCCTTCGATACGGTGTGCGAGCGGGGCAGGGTGCCGGGGAGGTATATATCGGGACTGGCATGGAGCGACTCAGGCATATCGAAGCCAGGCATATACCCGGTCGAGAGTCACGCGCGGAAGGCCGAAAGGAAGATCGCGGGCGTCTTCCACCAGGACGGCCGGCTGACGAATTCGGTCAGGAGCCGGGTGGTCTTCGGCGCGCTCCGCGCACTGACGAACCACGGCGGCTTCGGGAAGAGCGCGAATTCGCCGTGCCAGACCGACCGGGGGAAGGGCCGGAACGGACCGCGGACGATGGTGCGTTCGGTGTCGGCGAGCAGGAGCGCGTTGTGCACGACGCCGATGCCGCTCTGCACGTCGGTGAGCGAGTGGCCGGGGAAGGCCCCCCACGGCGCTGCCGCGGTGAGGAACCCCACGCCTGTCCAGGCGTTGACGGCGATCGTGCCGTAGCGCAGGCGCTCGAGCGCAGCGGTGAACCCCGTGCCGAGCCGGCGGATCGTGGCCGGGGTGCCGAGGATGTTCGCGCCGAGGGTGCCGAGGAAGTCCTCGTTTGCCGCGGCGACCGCGGCGTCGAGGAAGGCCTGTCCGGTCCCGTCGAGTTCGATGATGCCGAGCACGGGAGCGAAGGCCTCGACGCCGGTGAGCGCGGCGGGGTCTGCTGTGCCCGCCTCGATCAGCAGACGACCGCCGTCCGGGCCGAGCCGGGTGGCCTCGGGGTAGGCGGCGAGCGCGGCGTGTACCCGGGCGTCGCTGCCCGGGTACCAGGGCGGCCGTGCGGGCGCTGCGGCCAGGGCCGCCCGCAGCGCCGCGAGGAAGTCCGCCTTCTGCGGCCATTCGCGGCTGAGCACGACCACCTGACCGGCGATGCAGTTGTAGCCGCCGTTGTGCAGGCGCTGGGTGGCCACGTGCTCGGCCTGGAAGATCACGTCCCGTCGACTCCATTTCCCGGGGAGGACGATGATCGGCGCGACCCCGCCGAGCTCGCTCGTGATGGGCTTCTGCAGCAGCGGGGTGCCGGCGGCGCGCCGGGCGCGGCCCTCTGCGCCCGGGCCGAAGACGACGACATCGTGGGTCGCCGCACTTCCGGTGATGTGCACGTGGCTTACGCCCTCGTGGTGGGCGAGGTACCCTCCGACCGCCGCGCCGCCCGAGACGATCGAGAGCAGTCCCGCCTCGATGAGGGGGGCGAAGGCATCCGTGTAGACCGGAGAGAGGGCGTCGAGCACGGGATTGAGTTTGAGCACCGAGACCCGGTTGTGCGCGATCAGCTCGTAGAGCACGTCGAGCGGCGGGATCGACGTGATGTTGCCGGCTCCCAGCACGAGACCGACTCCCCCGGTGCGGGACGGATGCCGCTGGCCGAGCCCGGCACGCGAGCGCGCCTCCTCCTCGGTCACGCCCGGCCTGAGCCAGGCCTCAGCGGAGAACCCGTGCAGCAGGAGCGCCTCGAAGGGAGTGCCCGGGAGCACGGGGACGGTGATCCGGCCACCGGGGGCGCGCCCGAAGCGGGTGGCCCGGAGTGGGCTCTCACCGCGATCGAGGGCGCTGATCGAGTCCTGCAGGGTCGCGAGGTTTGTCAGCACGACGTAGGGACCGGACAGCCACTCCTCGCCGACGAGCGGGGAGTCCTGGTCGAGCCCCTTGGCGAGGGCCGCGACCCGAACCCAGCGCTCGGCCTGGGCCGCGACCGTGGCGGCGACGGCAGCGAGCAATGCGGAGCGCGCGGCCAGGGGCATGTCCGCCCAGCGGGCAACGCCCGCGGCGAGGCCGGAGACGAGCGTGTCGAGGGCCGCGCGGTCTGCAGCAGAGAGCTCGTCGGCGGGACGTTCGTTGACGGCGGTCGGTTCGGTCGAGGTCATCAATCTCCCTTGATTGCTGCCGGTGGCTCCTGCGGCCCGCGCGCCCGGCCGGACGGCCAGACGGCCCGCGCCTGCGGCCTGCGCGTGCTGAACCAGCAGAGTACCTCACGACCCTCGGCGGGTCCCCACCCCAGTGCGCGGGTGTCGCTCGGCTGACGGCACGGCGAGCGTCGCTCCGTGTGCCGGGAGTCGCTGTCCCACCGGGCGACGGCGGCGCCGACGGCGACAGCCGACGGCGTGCTGGCCGGCGGGCACGGGAGGAAACCGCGGGTTCGGACCACCGAGCTTTCGGGACGATCAGTGATCCGGACCACGGAGGGCATCGAACTCTGGTGAGGCCTCGGGCGGCCGTTGACCGGTTCGTTTCTGGTGCTGACCAGCGTCTGCGTCGAAGGCGGCAGTTCGTTGATCTGGTGAAAACGTATGACGTACGCCCGGGGATCGCAACCGGTGCCCGATGCGGCGGATCGTCGGCATCCGTCTCGGGAGGCGAGTACGCCCGCCGCGGAACCAAGCCAGCGAAATAGCGCTCAATCAGGTATTTGTCATGGCTGAACATCCGTGCAACCCTGCGGTCTCCTGCACCGGAAGTGACCGGATCGGGTGAGGCTGCGCTGATCCGGGGCAAATCCGAGGGAAAAACGAGGGAAATCCGTGGGAAGTCCGTGGGGTGCGTGGCCCGTTCCAGGCGGAAGGAGCCGAGGCGGGACGCTGCGGTGGCGACGATGCCGGCGCAAAAGAAGGCCGGGACAGCACTCCCGGATGCCCGGAACGCGCGTCAGTCTGCCGGCGCAAGGCCCGCCTCTTCCGCGGGGACAGCGGGGAGGACCAGCACGAACCGGCCGTGACGACCGCCGGGGACGGCTTCCACCGTGCCGCCCGCGGCGACCGCAACCCTGCGCGCGAGCGCCAGGCCGAGGCCGGCACCGGGGCTCTCTGCCGCCCGGTATCCGGGCGTGAACAGCAGCTCCGGGTCGAGGTCTCCGATTCCCGGCCCGTCGTCGGTCACGCTGATCCGGATCGAACCGCCCTGCGCGACCGCCGCGACGGTGACCCGCGTCCGGCCGTACCGCACGGCGTTCTCGAGCAGCGGCGCGAGGGCACGCAACGCGACGGCCTGCGGAACCCCGAGCGCGAGACCGGGCGCGGGGGCGACGACGATCTCCGGCACCGCGTCGGCCGGCGCCCCGGCCGAAGCCCCGGCCGCTGCCGCGACAGCAGCGTGCAGCACGGCGTCGACCGGCGCCCGCTCATCCCGGTTCACCTGGCCGCGGGACACCGAGAGCAGGGTGCCGATCACCTCGGTGAGCTGATCGACGGATGCGCCGATTCGGCCGAACCGCTCCGCTTGCGCCGGCGAGAGCGTCGGATCGAGTCCCGCGAGCTCCGCCTCAGCCCGGATCACCGTCAGTGGGCTGCGGAGTTCATGGGCGAGTTCCGCGGTCAGGCGCTGCTCCGCGATGATCGTGCGCGACACCCGCGCGAGCAGGCCGTCGAGCACCTGGCCGAGGCGGGTGAGTTCGTCGTGGGGCTCGCCGAGGTCGAACCGCCCGGTGAGGTCATCCGCGCTCCATGCGGACGCCCGCCTGGCCATCACCTCGACGGGGCGCAACGCGCGCCGCACGGTCCAGGCCGCCATCCCGCTGACTCCGAGCACGACGAGAACGGCGAGGCCGATGCCCACGAGCAGGGTACGTGTCTCGGTACGCTGGTACGGCGCGAGGGACAGGCCGACCACGGCGACGCCGATCCGTTCCGTCTCGCCCGGCAGGACGATGGGCACCGCGCGCAGTCTCCAGCCGCCGCTCTCGCGCTCCGTCGGCTCGGTGACCGAGCTCAGCGCCGCGAGCCCGGCCGTGAGTTCGGACGGTCCCGCGACCGGCGCCGGGTCCGGTTCCCCGCCGGTCGGCGTCGAGTCCGTCCCGGTCGCGGTCCCGCTGACCAGCCGGCCGGACGCGTCGTAGATCCAGGTGACGTCGCCGAGGCCGCCGGCCGCGTTCCGGGTGACCGCGATGCCGTCACCCTGGCGCACGACGGTCGCGAGCGCGGATGCGGCGCGCTCAGCGAGGAGGCCGTCGATGTCCTCGCTCACGACGTGCGTCAGTACGGCGACGGTCAGGGAGAGCAGTGCCGCCATGCCGACGGTCGTGAGCAGCGCCGTGGCGAAGACGAGGCGGCGGCGCAGCGAGCTCACGCGTGGCAGGACCGGCAGCCGTAATCGTCCCTGGCGGCGCCCGGACGAGTCCCTGGTCCCGGTCATCGGAGGGCGTACCCGACGCCGCGCACGGTCTCGATCCGTCGCGACGCCGGAGACTCGCGGGCGGCATCCGCCCCTGGCCCGGCGAGCGCAGCGGCATCGCCGCCGTGGTCACCGCGGTCGCCGCCTTCACGGTCGTGGTCGCCGCCCTCACGGTCGCGGTCGCCCTCACGGTCGCCGTCGCCGTCGAGCAATTCGAGCTTGCGGCGCAGCCTGCGTACATAGGAATCGACGGTGTTCTCGGCGACGATGGCGCCGTGCGGCCACGCGGCCGCGACCAGGTCGCGCCGGCGGACGACCTCGCCAGGGCGGGCGAGCAGGGCCGCGAGCATCCGGAACTCTGTCGGTGTGACGGCGATCTCGAGGTCGGCCCTGGCCACGGTGAACCGCTGGGGGTCGAGGCGGAGGCCCGCTGGCTGCCGGTACGGCTCCGGCCTGCCCCGGCGAGCCAGGGCGCCGACCCGCACGAGCACCTCGGCGAGCGCGAACGGCTTTCCGAGGTAGTCGTCCCCTCCGGCATGGAAGCCGGTGACGATGTCCTGCACGCCGGTTCGCGCAGTGAGGAAGAGCACGGGTGCGAGCTGCCCGGCGGCCCGGAGGGCCTGGCAGACGTCGCGACCGTCGGAGTCGGGCAGGCCGATGTCGAGCACGATCACGTCGACGGGCTGTCCAGGGCCGAACAGAACGACCGCCTCCGCGCCGGTGTGCGCGAGCAGCAGGCTGTAGCCGGCGCCGCCGAGGGCCTCGGCGAGCACCCGGCGGATGAGGGGGTCGTCTTCGCAGACTCCGACGGTGGGCATGGGGCAATCGTACGCAGTGCCCGCGTGCCGCCCGTGTAAACGGTGCAGGTCAACCCGGGTGGCGGGCGTGCCGGTCAGGCGGCGGGCAGGTTCGGCGGCCTAACCTTCTGCTGCACGAGGTCTTCGGCCCGTCCACCGCCGCCCGGCGCCGATTTCCTGTTCGCACTCCACGCAAAGGCACCAGCATGAACCTGATCCAAGCGCTGATCCTCGGCATCGTCGAGGGAATCACCGAATTCCTCCCGGTCTCGAGCACGGGACACCTCACCCTCACCGAGAAGCTCCTGGGGCTGAAGCTCGACGACCCGGGGGTGACCGCGTTCACCGCGATCATCCAGTTCGGGGCGATCGTCGCGGTGATCCTGTATTTCCGGGCCGACATCATCCGCCTGGCCGTTGCATGGTGGCAGGGCCTCTTCCACCGGGAGGCGCGACTCGCGCACGACTACCGCTTCGCCTGGTACGTCATCGCCGGTTCGGTGCCGATCGGCATCGTCGGCTTTCTCGGAAAGGGCCTGATCGGGGGGCCATTGCGCAACCTGTGGGTCGTCGTTGCCGGGCTGATCGGCTGGAGTGTCGTGATGTTCATCGCCGAGCGTGTCGGCAAGCGCAACCGCCCGGAGGAATCGACGACCCTCAAGGACGCGCTCGTGATCGGCGTCATGCAGTGTGTCGCACTGATCCCCGGGGTGTCCCGCTCCGGGGCGACCATCAGCGCCGGCCTGTTCCGCAACCTCGACCGGGTCGCCGCGACCCGGCTGTCCTTCTTCCTCGCCATCCCGGCACTGACCGCTGCGGGCGCCTATGAGGGCCTCTCCTCGGCGAGCGACATCTCGGCCTCCGTCGGCTGGGTGCCCACGATCGTCGCGACCGTCGTCAGTTTCCTCGTCGCCTATGCCACGATCGCGTGGCTGCTGCGGCTCGTCGCGAAGCACAGCATCGCGGTGTTCATCGGGTACCGGGTCGCGCTCGGCCTCGTGATCGCCGGCCTCCTCGTCACCGGCGTCGTAGCCGCGACCTGACTTCACCCCCCCCGGTCCCTCTCTCCGCGAGAGTACGAATTGGGCCCTTAAACCACTCGTTTATGGGCCCAATACGTACTCTCGCGGCAGGGGTGAGCGGGGCCTGCGGGGCGGGGCGGGGCGGCGAATGGCGGGGTGAGGTCAGGCGTGGGGTTCGTAGTGGCGGGGCGAGTATGCCTGGGCGACGAGCGTCCGGAGGGCCTCGAGGCTGCCGTGGGCGAGGCCCTGCGCCCGCGCCTGGATCAGCACGTTCCCGATCGCGGTCGCCTCGACGGGTCCCGCGAGCACGGGCAGGCCGGTGAGGTTCGCGGTCAGCTGGCAGAGCAGCTCGTTCTGCGAGCCGCCGCCGACGATGTGCACCGTGCGGATGCTCGTGCCCGAGAGTTCGCTCGCCGCGCGCAGGGTGCTGGCGTACTTCGTTGCGAGGCTCTCGATGATGCTGCGCACGAGGTCGACGGGGGTCGCCGGCGTCGCGAGTCCGTGTGCGGCACAGTGCTCGCGGATCCGCGCGGGCATGTCCCCCGGCGAGAGGAAGGCCGGGTCGTCGACGTCGAAGACCGTGACCGGCCCGGTCACCTGCGCAGCCTGGGCGAGCAGGAACGGCAGCTCGAACGCGACGCCCTCGAGGTCCCAGCTGCGCATCGACTCGCTCAGCAGCCAGAGTCCCATCACGTTGCGCAGGTAGCGCACCCGCCCGTCGACGCCGCCCTCGTTGGTGAAGTTCGCGGCCCGGCTTTCCTCGGTGAGCACCGGGGAATTCAGCTCGACGCCGACGAGCGACCAGGTCCCCGACGAGATGTATGCGGCGTTCTCGTCCCGCATCGGCACGGCGACGACAGCGGATGCCGTGTCGTGCGACCCGACGGCGACGAGATCCAGTCGCGAGACGGCTCCGATTTCGTGAGCCACCTCCGGCAGCAGAGACCCGATCCGGGACCCCGGATCGACCAGCCCCGGGAAGATCGAGCGCGGCAAGCCGAGGCGTGCGATGAGCGCATCGTCCCACTCCCCGTGACCGGAACCGTGGCCGTGCCCGTGCCCTGTCAACACCGTGAGCAGCCCGGTCGTCGACGCGTTGGTGCGCTCGGCGACGCGCTCCCCGGTCAGCCAGAAGCCGAGCAGGTCGGGAATCAGCAGCATCGTGTCCGCGCCGTCGAGGCCGCCGGCCTGCCGTTCGGCGGCCAGCTGGTACAGCGTGTTGAACGGCAGGAACTGGAGCCCGTTCCCGGCGTAGAGCTCGGCGTGCGGCACCAGGGCGTGGGTCGACTCGACTCCCGCAGCGGTGCGCTCGTCCCGGTAGTGGAACGGGTTGCCGAGCATCCGCTGCCCGGAAAGGAGCGCATAGTCAACCGCCCAGGAGTCCACGGCGGCGCTCCGCAGCCCGGGTTCCTCCCGCACGGCGGAGTGCAGGCCGGCGAGGACGTTGCGGTAGAGGTCGAGGATGTCCCAGTGCAGTCCGTCGATCGTGCGCACCGGCAGGTTCGGGAACCGGGCGACCGGCCGGAGTCGCAGCTCGTTGTGGCCGACGTGCCCGAGCATGACCCGCCCGCTCGACGCGCCGAGGTCGATCGCGGCGACGGTCCCCGCGCTGCTCACCACGACGGCACCCCCGCGAGAGTCGCCGTTCCGGTCGAGAGCGCCCGGTAGAACGGCAACTCTCGACCGGAACGGCGACCGCCGGGATCGGGACGCGTGGCGGCATCCGCTCGCCCGGGGGAAGCCGGGAGCCCTGTCGTGCGCGAGCGGATGCCCCCGCTCATCGCAGGAAGGCGGCGGCGACGCCGGCGTCGACCGGGATGTGCAGCCCGGTGGTGTGGCTGAGGTCGCTCGTGCACAGCACGAAGACCGCGTTGGCGACGTTCTCGGGAAGCACCTCGCGCTTGAGCAGGGTGCGCTGAGCGTAGTACTTGCCGAGGTCCTGCTCATCGACGCCGTAGACCGCGGCTCGTTTGGCTCCCCAGCCGCCGGCGAAGATGCCGGAGCCGCGCACGACACCGTCGGGGTTGATGCCGTTGACCTTGACGCCGTACTCGCCGAGTTCGGCGGCCAGCAGGCGCACCTGGTGGGCCTGGTCGGCCTTCGTCGCCGAGTACGCGATGTTGTTCGGGCCCGCGAAGACCGAGTTCTTGCTCGAGATGTAGATGATGTCGCCGCCGAGCTTCTGGTCGATCAGCACCCGGGCCGCGGCGCGGGAGACGAGGAAGGAACCCTTCGCCATCACGTTGTGCTGCAGGTCCCAGTCGGCGACCGTGGTCTCGAGCAGGGACTTGGAGAGCGAGAGCCCGGCGTTGTTCACGACGAGGTCGAGGCCGCCGAAGGCGAGTACGGCGGCGTCGATGCCGGCCTGAACCTGGTTCTCGTCCGTGACGTTCGCCTGAACGCCGATCGCGATATCCGTGCCGCCGATCGCCGCCGCGGCCTCCTGCGCCTTGGCCAGTTCGAGGTCGGCGATCACGACGCAGGCGCCCTCGGCCGCGAGCCGAGTGGCGATCGCCTTGCCGATGCCGCTTGCCGCGCCGGTCACGAGCGCGATGCGTCCGGCGAGCGGCTTGGGCTTCGGCATCCGCTGGAGCTTGGCCTCTTCGAGCGCCCAGTATTCGATGGCGAACTTCTCGGACTCGTCGATCGGGGAGTAGCGGGAGAGCCCCTCGGCTCCCCGCATCACGTGGATGGCGTTGATGTAGAACTCGCCGGCGACGCGCGCGGTCTGCTTGTTCGCGCCGTAACTGAACATGCCGACGCCCGGGATCAGCACGATGAGCGGGTCGGCACCGCGGATGGCGGGCGACTCCGGGGTCGCGTGCCGGTCGTAGTAGGCCTGGTAGTCGAGGCGGTACTGCTCGTGGAGTTCGTGGAGCCGGGCGAGGGACGCCTCGACAGAGGCGTCCGCCGGGAGGTCGAGCAGGAGCGGCGTGACCTTGGTGCGCAGGAAGTGGTCGGGGCAGCTCGTGCCGAGGCCGGCGAGCCTCGGGTGTTCGACGCTGGCGAGGAAGTCGAGGACCTCGGGCGCGTCGGTAAAGTGGCCGACCTTGGCGCTGTCGGTGGAGACGAGGCCGCGGAGGGTCGGCGCAAGCGCGGCAGCCTTGGCGCGGCGCTCGGCCGCCGACAGCGCACCGAAGCCCTCGAGCGGGGCGCCGAAGGGCTCCGGCTTGGAGTGCTCCTCGATGTAGGAGGTGGCGGTCTCGATGATCCAGAGCGAGTTCGCCTCGGCCTCCTCGCTCGTGTCACCCCAGGCGGTGATGCCGTGGCCGCCGAGGATCGCGCCGATCGCGCCGGGGTGGGCGTCCTTGATCGCGGCGATGTCGAGGCCGAGCTGGAAGCCGGGGCGGCGCCAGGGCACCCAGATCACCCGGTGGCCGAAGATCGAGTCGGTGAGTTCTTCCCCGTCGACGGCCGTCGCGATCGCGATGCCGGCGTCCGGGTGCAGGTGGTCGACGTGGGCCGCGTCGACCAGTCCGTGCATCGCCGTGTCGATCGAGGGGACGGCGCCGCCGCGCCCGTGCAGGGCGTAGTCGAGGGCGCCGACCATCTCGTCTTCACGATCGAGGCCGGGGTAGACATCCACCATCGCGCGCAGCCGGTCGAGGCGGAGCACGGCGAGGCCGGACTCGGTGAGGGTGCCGAGGTCTCCGCCGGAGCCCTTGACCCAGAGCAGCTCGACGGTGGTGCCGGTGACGGGGTCGATCTCGGTGCCCTTGGCGGAGGTGTTGCCCCCGGCGTAGTTCGTGTTCTTGGGGTTCGCGCCGAGGCGGTTGGAGCGGGCGACGAGCGCCGCGGCCGTGGGATTGGTGGTCATGATCTGCTTTCCAGGGGCTGGGAGAGGAGCTAGAGGGCAAAGGACGAGCGGGGGCAAGCACGGGCGGTGCGGGGTGTCGGGCCCTGACTGTTGCGGCGGGGAGGGTGGTCTAGGCGCCCCAGCCGGCCTGGGTGCCACCGACGCGGTCTGCGCAGATCTTCTCCTGGTAACCGGATGCCGCGAACGCCTTCATAGGGTCGGCCGGAAGCCCGCGGGACTCGCGCCACGCGGCGAGG